>CAJCCF010000480.1 GCA_903960845.1 uncultured Verrucomicrobiota bacterium
CCGTAGCCACCATAATCGCATAACTTCACTACCGGCCCGAATTTCGGGGTCCACCTCATTCAGCCCAAAGAAAAAAGCCGCTGCCCGAAAGGCAGCGGCTGAAGATTAAAGGGTTGTGTCGCGTCACTCACCGGTCGAGACAAACCACGGTCACTTTAGCCCCATCACCGACGGCTTCTGTGACTGCTTAGGTTGCCTGGGTGCCGCCGGTGGTGACTTTGACCGCTACAACAGTGTCCAATGTCCCAAGCACGGTGCCCGCGGCTGGCAGAGTCACCGGCAGCCCAATGAGGGCGCCGTAGCCAATGATGATATTATCTGCGGTGCTGGTAGCAGTCCAACCCGCACCAGTGAGACTGGTAACGGTCTTGAAGACCTTTGTGCCGGTGACGAGGGTGCCGGCCACTGGTGTCAGTGTCTCAGTCAGTGCATTCCACCGGTAATCTCTGCGAATTACAACCACTGTGCCGGCTTCAAGCGGGAGATCAGCCTTGTGCGGCCATGCGCCGGGAGCTATTCGATTTCCATCTACCCAACCCTGATAGGGTGCAGGCTGATTACGCGGTTCTCTCGGAGCTATCGAAAGGACTCAGTGGCGGGGACATCCCGAATGTGCGCGTGAACTCGATCCATCTGGGGCATGTGGATGC
The DNA here is from genome assembly GCA_903960845.1 of uncultured Verrucomicrobiota bacterium. Taxonomy (GTDB): domain Bacteria; phylum Verrucomicrobiota; class Verrucomicrobiia; order Verrucomicrobiales; family Verrucomicrobiaceae; genus Prosthecobacter. The sequence continues at coordinate 651 of CAJCCF010000480.1, forward strand.
GAATCCGGAGCGGCGGGAGGCGCGCCAAGTGATGATTGAGGCGGAGATCAACAAGGCTCGGAAGGCGAAGGCGGAGCACTCGTTGGAGAAAAGGAAGAACCGGAGGAGGATTGGGTTTTAACCCCGAATAGAGGCCTGAGGTAAAGCGAGCCTTTGAAAAAAGCTGCGTGAGGCTTCAAATCACTATGGCACGTGATGTGACCCGCATGCAGTGGTGGCCGAACTCAAAGTTAAGATCAAAGGCTGGCACTGGCGTAAACATGATTGTGGCAGCAACCTGAGTAATTTAGCAAAAAGTAACAACTATATCAACACACGTTCAAGGAATATGGAGAGGATAATGGCCTTTGATGAATAAGAGCAAGCAAATCGCACGTCCAGTTTGTTGAGGGGGCTGTTATTGACTCGGCTCCGCCTGCTCTTTTGTGAGTTAACCCAAAACCTCATTTGAGTTGCGCTCGCGCTCGCGGTTAGCAAAAAAAGCTGTCATTGATCTCAAGAATTGCATCAGGCACGCTGATCATGCCTAATCTATGTCTTTTATTGTCTCTAACCTGCGCACTGTCCCTTTATATAGCGCCGCTCCACTCTGCTGCGGCGGGAAAGTCGCAGCAGCTCACTTCTCCAGATCAGGTCCCCGTGGGTTGGCTAAATCGTATTTGAGCAGCATCCGTGCGGCGTATGAGGCCGGGCGTCATGCCTTTCAGCCTGTCGCGGGTCAGGAGGGGGGCTGGAAGGCGCGTAATCCGGGCCAGCAGTGGACCATCAAATTTGACCAGCGCCGCTTACTTGCACAGCTAAAGGCTGGTGGGTCTGCCTTGGGGCTTGAGTTGAAGTGCTACGGCTTTGGGGAAAAGCAGAAAGCGGTCGGAGGCACTCCTGTCGTGAAGGCCCAGGGCGAGCGCATCTCCTGCCAGCGGATGCCGCGGTGCAGGACTCGTTCGTCAACCGTAGCTCTCCAGCGCCACTTCAGGTGAATCGTTGGGAAGCACTCCATTTAGTCGTGGTCTTTGATGGCTGGAATAAAAATAAAGAATAATATTAGTATAAACCCATATAATGACACCATCAGTGCCAAAGTCCCTCATTATGATTGTCGCCTACAATGCTCAGGCGCATCTTGAAAGCGTGTTGCGGCGCATCCCGTATGACCGACTGCCGCCAAACTGCGAGATCCTCATCAGCGACGATGCTTCGCCGGATTCGACTTACGAGGTGGGGCAAAGGGCGGCGCTGACTTGCCCAATTCCGACGCGTGTCCTTAAGAATACAAAAAACCTTGGTTATGGTGGAAACCAGAAGCTTGGCTACCAGATTGCCATCCAGGGGGGCTACCAAGCAGTGGTCATGCTGCATGGAGATGGTCAGTATGCGCCAGAATTGTTGCCGGAGATGCTTGCGCCCATTCTTGAGGAGAATGCGGATGTGGTGCTTGGTTCAAGGATGTTGAGAAAGATGGATGCTCTAGCCGGCGGGATGCCGCTCTACAAATGGATCGGTAACCAAGTGCTCACTCGAATCGAGAATCGGATCGTCGGTGCGAACCTTAGCGAGTTCCACACTGGCTATCGCGCTTACCGGGTCAATGCGCTGCAGCGAATTCCGTTTCACTACAATACCAACAATTTCCACTTCGATACGGAAATTCTAATTCAGATGCTTCGGGTGGGTGCTTTTTTTCGGGAGATTCCGATTCCCACGCATTATGGCGACGAAGTTTGCCATGTGAACGGCTGGCGGTATTTTTATGACTGCATCCGCAGTTGCTTGCACGATTGGCTCACAAAAAAGGGCGTTTTCTATTGTCGGAGATTTCATCTAGCACCTCCTGGTGCACGATACGAATTAAAGCTTGGATTGAATCACTCTTACCATCAAGCGGCCATGAGCTTGGTTCCCGAGGGAAGCAAGTTGCTCGATATAGGAAGTGGCAATGATTAGGTGGCCGCTGAACTTGGCGATAACAAGCCCGTTTTCCCCGCACTCGGGTCCAACCTAAGGCACTTGCACGGTCCTCCCGCAGAAAGCAAATTCCTGGCAGCAAATTAAATTAATTGTATTCCTTCATTAAAAATTCACTTTTTTTCTCCTGCCAAATATGATCGAAAAAAAGTTAAGGAAAATTCGTGAACAGCAATTGGTCAAGCAGGAGTCAATGGTTCCTGTTTTAAACGCCTGCTTCGGTCTTGCCATCATTTGCCTGATTGCTTATTTTCCCGGACTCAGCAACGCTTTTGTTGAATGGGACGACCTGCATTATATCAGGGAAATCAGCCTTGTCCGCGACCTTTCGTTCGAAAGTATCCGTAAAATTTTTTGCAGCTATTTGTTGGGAAACTACCACCCGTTCACAGCCCTGTCGCTCGTATTTAATTATAATTTATCAGGAGTTGAGCCGTTTTCTTATCACCTCACCAATCTCGTAATACATATATTTAATTCCATCCTTGTTTTGTTGATGGTTCTTCGAATGAACAAGGGGATGTTGGCTGCCGGCATTACGGCTGCTTTGTTTGCAGTGCATCCAATGCATGTAGAATCAGTGGTTTGGGCTGCCGAACGCAAGGATGTGCTTTACACCTTCTTCTTTCTCTTCTCTTTCCTTTTCTATCTGAAATATATTGACACCGGCCATTTCAGATTCATTGCCTTAGCTTTTGTTTTTTTCGTTTTCTCATGTTTTTCCAAAGGGATGGCAGTCACCCTGCCGCTGATCATGCTCGCTGCCGATTATTCCTTGGACAGAAAAGACTACCAGAAACTTTTCGTTGAGAAAATCCCCTTCCTGCTGGTCTCAATGCTCTTCGGAATGGTTGCCATTGATGGACAGCAGAAGTGGGGCGCGATAGCATATTATCCAGAATACGGTTTCATTGACAAAATTTTTCTTTCTGTCTATTCTTTTTCTTTCTACCTTTGTAAACTGATTTGCCCTAAAGGTTTTTCGGTAGTTTACCCCTATCCTGTCAAAACTGGAGATTGGCTTCCTCCGACGATCTACTTCTCACTGCTCGTCCTCTTGATCTACAAGGCCCTCGCGTTCTGCACTATAAAAAGGGAAAAAGCCGTATTTTTCGGAATTTTGTTCTTCGGAATATCGATTCTTCCAGTTCTTCAACTACTTCCCGTTGGTGACTCCATAACTGCGGACCGTTATTCTTATGTTGCTTCCATAGGCTTGTTCTTCATTGCTGGAGTTCTTGTAGAGAAATTAGTGAGCGTATACGGACTGAAGTTCACTTATCTTAATACCTCATTCATCGCCTTCTTCGCGGCTATTATTGGCATTTTGACCTATTTATCGAACCAACAATCGCGGGTGTGGAAAGACGATTTGACGTTATTTACACATGCCGCAAAAGTTCAGCCACTGTCGATTGTTGCCCACACTAAAGTAGGAGTTTATCATGACCTTGCCGGCAGGACTGATGAAGCCATAAAATATTACGAAAAGGCTCTTTCCATATCCCCCCAAAATTATATCGCACTAAATAATATAGCACAATGCTACGTGGTTAAAAAACAAAGTGCGGCAGCAATCCCGTATTTTCAAAAAGCTATTTATGTAAAATCGAACGATCCCGAGACGTGGTTCAACATGGGCTGCGCATATCATACTATGGGGAATTTTGAAGAAGCAGTCCGTGATTATACATTCGCACTTGAGCACAACAAAAACCATTTCAACGCCTATAACAACCGCGCTATGGCATACTTTGCCATCGGCGAATGGCAAAAAGGAATTGAGGATATGCGAA
>CAJCCF010000481.1 GCA_903960845.1 uncultured Verrucomicrobiota bacterium
ATCCCAATACCGGTCATTGTTACCGGGCGATAACGAAACCGGAATCTTCAGCACCCAAGGGCCATCAATACCTGAAAATGAGCACCCTGCGCAAGATCATGAAGGAACATGATTATTGCCAGTTGCGACGATTGAACCTCAACCCGGAAGGACACCAGATGAAGTTGCCGGATGGTCATGTTTTGAAATACCCGATCACTAAGACCTCGGAATCTCAGCTTGAAGACTCGCTGGACCTAAATGCCCAATCCTGGACTAGCACCATTCCCCTGGTTATGCCCTCAAAACATCACGTGCTTTGTCCATTCTGTGGCCCCATGACAACAATCGTTGTCAGCGTTACGTCACCATTGGAAACCTGGCGGATGATGTGCGGGCGGGCGTATGACTACACGTGCTGTTCCGGTTGCCTGGGGGTGTTGGATTCCAGACTAACCATGAGGAATTAAGCTTCCGCGGCAAGAAGGGCAAAAACCCGGTGAGGCAAAGATTTTAGATATTCTGAGCAAGCTATACGCAACACGAAAAGCAGACACACGCAGCCATGAAACTCGAAAGCGCCATTCAAAGTCTTCAGAACAGTCCTTTTCCCATCGTTGCCACCAAGGTATTCGGTGAGCGTGAAGGCCAATACGTCAGCGTGCCACAGGGACTTCATCCTGAAGTTCGGGATTGGTTAGGCGGAATGTTCCCTGAAGGTGTCTATACACATCAGGCGGCAGCAATTCTGTCATTTCTCAAAGGTCATGACGTTGGCTTAATGACACCCACAGCATCTGAAAAAACGCCTATTTTACAGGCGGTTGTCGCTCATCTCATTAAGAGTCGACAGGGATCGAAGGTGCTTGTGATGGTTCCCCTCATGGCAATGGCGAAACATGAGGAGCGCTCATGGAAAGTGGCGGCTGAAGCAACAGGTATTAAGGTGGGGTTGATTCACGAAGGAATTCCACTCATGTCGCGCGAGTCTGTCCTGACGGAATGCGATGTGGTTCTTGCCACAGCGGATGTCATTCATTCCTGGTTCATGTCTCGTTTACGCGTTCCCTCCATCCGTAAGTTTCGCGCCGAGATGAACCTGCTGATTTTGGACGAGGCTCATGTCTATGATCGCGTGTTTGGGGCTAATATGGCCTACCTCATTGCTCGAATCAAAGCATGCGGATCAGATTTACAAACCATCTGCGCTTCAGCACCTTTGGGGCAATCGATGGATTTTCTTTCCACGTTGATTGGACGAATTCCCGACATCATTGGCTGGGATGATTGTGGAACGAAAGTGGCTAAACGATCTCTCGCTGCAGTCCGCTGTGGAATTGACGCGAAGCAATCCATAGCAGGGGTCATCAGAAATCTCGCTGCTTCTCACCAGGGCCAGACGTTGGTCTTCATTGAAGGCAGGGGTGATGCTGGTTTAATCGATCAACTCATCAAGGATGAGGATTCGACTAGCCCTAAGTGGCTGGCATATAAGTCGCTCTATGAGGAAGTGGATCAGTATCAACTTCAGGTGGCCCTGACGCATGGCACTCAGAAGGGTTTGAAGACAAACAGTGTGATTGAGGATGGAATCGACATTGGTGTGGTCGAGTTGGTGATCATGATCGGGAAGCCAAAGAAAATGCGTTCATTCTGGCAACGCTTCGGACGTATTTGCAACGATGGTGAGGGTGTTGGAATCATTTTGGATGAAGATTGGCCACAAGGCGAAGCTGAGTTTGGCTGTTGGCTTCAAACACCGCTTGAACCCAATTGGCTGCCCTTGGAGAACGAAACATTGCTGCTATACAGCGCGATGTGCGTGAATCACGAAGCTCTAGCATTTGGCCCCGGTTACAACGCAGACGCATTCGCAAACCTCCCTGCATCCTTTATAAAAGCTCGTCATCTGGCGGCAAACCCGGAGGAGGTGCTTGAGGAAAGGCACCGTCTTCTTCTTGCTCCTGTTGCTGAAACGGATGCACCTCAGTATGTATACGATCTTCAATCTTTTGAGGTCAATTATGAAGTGAAAGAGGAGGGTTGTGATGATTTAAACCATGGTTTCCTGACTCTATCTCAAGTTTTTCAAGAGGGGTTTCCTGGAGCTGTTCATCATTACACGAACCGTGCCTTCAAGGTTGTTCGAGTGGATCATCGGAATCGCCTGGTGTTGATCCAGGCCATTGATTCAAGAACAAGCCAACACACGTGTCCGATTCGAGTGATCAATGCTGTTACAGACTTTTCCGGAA
>CAJCCF010000482.1 GCA_903960845.1 uncultured Verrucomicrobiota bacterium
CACCTCACCAGCAGCGTCGCCAGCCCGAGAAACACGCCCATGCTCACGACATCCGTCGCGGTCGTGAGGAAGATGCTGGAGGCGGTGGCTGGATCGGCGCCGAATTTCCGCAGGATGAGCGGGATCATGGCGCCGCACAGGCCGCTGGTGATGCAACTCAGCACCATCGAAAGCCAGACAACGCAGGCCAGGGTGAGAGCACTCGGATTTCCCTGCATCCGTGCATAAATGTACATGCCGATCGCGGCACTGATGCCGACAAGGATGCCGTTGAGCAGGCCGAGCAGGCCTTCCTTGATGACGAGACGTCGTTCATCGCCGCTTTTGAGATCACCCATCGTCATGCCGCGCAGCGCCACCGCCAGCGCCTGGCATCCGGTGTTTCCCGACTGCCCGGCGAGGACTGGAAGAAAGGCGGCCAGGATCACAATGCGGTCCAGGGTCTGCGAAAACACGGCCACCACCGCCGCGGCGATGAAGGCCGTGAGAAGATTCACCTGCAGCCAGGGATGCCTGAATTTCAAGCTTGTGAACAAGGGCGTGCTGAGGCGCTCCTCCTTTTCGACGCCCATCATGGTTCCCGCCTGGGCGCTGATCTCGATGGCCCGGGCTTCAAAGAGGTTCTGTCCGCGCACCAGGCCAATCAACCGGCCCTCGGCATCGCACACCGGATACACGGGGATGTGGCGGTTCACCGTCAGCTTCATCGCGTCGGTCAGAGCCATCTCCGGCTGCAGGGCAAAGACGTTCGTGTACATCACCTCCGAAAGCGGCGCATCCGGATTCCCGAGCATGAGATCCCGGAAGACGAGCACACCAAGCAATTTGTTATCCTCGTCGGTGACATAACCATAAGTGATGAAGGCGCGCTTGGTCAGCTTGCGCAGTGCCTCGATGGTGTCACGGACGGTCATTGACGGGCGAAACACCGCGGCCGGCGGTTCCATCAGCCAGCCCACGCTGTCTTCCGGATACTGGCGGTTGTGCAGCCATTGATGCGCCTTTTCGGCGGGAGCGACTGCAATCACCCGCCCCCTGAACTCCTCCGTCATTTCATGCAGCACCTGCTGCGCCACCATGGGATTCAGCGCCTCCAGCACAAACTCCGCATCCTCAGGAAGTTGTGTCTCCAGCAAATCCGCCGCTGCGTGCGGGGCAAAACCGTGGATCTGATCTAGCAACCTGGCCTGGATCTCTGTGCTCATGCCTGCCGACTAAAGCCATGCTCCAGACACTGTCCAAGGCAGGCTTGTATTTCTACTCACCCGATCCTTTGGGAAAACCGGACAAATACCTCCACCGTGTCAGCACGGCTCCCCCTTCATCAGCCGTCATCCCGCCCCAGGGGGCGCACGGCCTGAGGCGGCGTCCCGGTCAGTGTGTCGCCGAGTTCCAATCGCAGCGGTTCAGCAAGCTTCTTCAACCGCTCCACCACATCCGGATGCCCTGCGCTGACATCCGTTGTTTCGCTGATGTCCTCACGCAGGTTGTAGAGCGCCGGAGCCTGCTGCGCGACTTTGTAGCCGTGCCGCGTGGCGATGCCCTGAATGCCGCTCTGGGTGATCGCCGCCGGTTTCATGTGCTCCCAGTTCGATGGCTTGCCGTCACGTCCCGGCTCAGCATGGGGGGTGATGTAGGGGTGCTCAAAATGCAGTTTCCAGTCGCCGCTGCGGATCGCCTGCAGTTCTGAACCCGCGTAAAACACCACCGCCTCGTGCGGTGACCTGGCGCCCGCTTTGCCTAACAAAAGATCAGTCACATCTTTGCCATCCGTTTTCAACGCCGGCCCGGGCACGCCCAGCCATTTAACCAGGGTCGGCATCACGTCCATTTCCGTCAGCATTTCGCCACACACCCCGCCTGCGGGGATTTTGCCGGGCCAGTGGGCGATCAACGGCACACGCACGCCGCCTTCATAGCTGGTGAGCTTTCCTTCACGCAGCGGCGCCGCGCTGCCTGCGTGATTGCCGTAACTGAGAAAAGGGCCGTTGTCCGAGAAAAACAAAACCAGCGTCTTGTCCGCGATGCCGGCCTGCTGCACTGCGGCCAGAATCAGTCCAACGCTCCAGTCCAGTTCCTCCACCACGTCGGCATACAGTCCGTGCGGGGATTTCCCAGCGAAGCGATCAGAGGCAAAGATGGGCACGTGCGGCATGACATGCGGCACATAAAGAAAGAACGGCTGCGATTCATGGCGGCGGATGAAACTCACCGCCTTCTCCGTGATGCGGCGTGTGAACTGGCTCTGGTCAGGATCCGTCTCGATCACCTTTTCATCCTCATACAATGGCAGCGGCGGCATTTCAGAGGCGAGACTCGGATGATACTTGCTGTTGTCGTTCGAGTAGGGGATGCCCCAAAATTCATCGAAGCCATTCTTCAACGGATGGAACATCGGCGCGGTGCCCAGATGCCATTTGCCAAAGGCTGCCGTCGCATAACCCTGCTGCTTCAGCATCTCGGGCAGCAGCAACTCATCGGCATGAATCCCCTCCCGGCTCGTGTGATTCAGGGCACCCTGCATCGACACGCGGTTTGGATAACATCCTGTCATCAAAGCCGCGCGTGAGGCACTGCACACTGCCTGCGCCACATAGAACGATGTGAAGCGCGCGCCCTGCGCCGCCATCGTGTCCAGATTCGGCGTGCGAATCGTCCTGCTGCCGAAGCATCCCAGATCGGAGTAGCCCAGATCATCTGCAAGAATGATGATGACGTTAGGCTTCTCCGCAAAGAGCAGTGGGCAGAGGGCGAAGAGGATGAATAAAGCGCGGGTGAGCATGGTGATCTCCTAAACGCTGTCGCCGTGTGCTGTCACGAGAAGAATCCACATCATCCCTCAGGCACCGGCGAGCCGCGATAGATGCCCTCAAACCAGCCGCGCCCGGCATTGCGCTCGGCGCGTTCAGTCTCGACCTGCAGGTAGTGACCGATCTTTTTGAGGCGGATGCGGATGAGTTTCGCGGGATCGGTGACCTCCGCATCCACCACCGTGAACTCGGCGCTGAGATCGCCGTTCTTTCCGGTCGTGATTTTTTCCGGCAGCGCGGTGGCATCCAGAGTGCCCGCTTCGGTTTCATGAATGCGGATGCTGGAAATCGAGAGGCGCAGCTTGCCATCTTTACTCTGTCGCAGGCTGGCATGACCGCCTCCCAGATCATCGTATTCGCCATCCC
>CAJCCF010000483.1 GCA_903960845.1 uncultured Verrucomicrobiota bacterium
AAATGAAGAATCTGGAGAACCGTCTGGTCTCCCGCTTTGAATGGGGTCTGACCACCCAGATTCAAACCCCTGACTTTGAGACGCGCGTCGCCATCCTGAGCCGCAAGATGCACGATTTCAACGTCTCGCTTGAGCCATGGATTCTGGAATTCATCGCCCATCGTATCCGTGCGAACGTTCGTAAGCTTGAGGGAGCCCTCATGCGGGTCGCCGCCCATGTGTCCCTGGAAGGCACCATGAGCAGTGAGTCAGCCCTCGCGGCTTTCCTTCATGACGTGATTGACGAAGAGCCCACCAAGTCTGTCACGGTGGATCGTGTCCAGCGTGCCGTGGCCACTCAGTATGATTTGCGCGTCAGTGACCTCACCGGTCCGCGCCGCCCGAAAAACATCGCTGAAGCACGTCAGGTGGCCATGTATCTCACACGTCACATGGTGAAACTGCCACTGATTCAGATCGGTGAAGAATTTGGCGGTCGCGATCACGGAACTGTGATTCATGCCTGCAAGGTCATCAGCCGGCGCATGAATGAGACCGTCGAGTTCCGTAGCATGGTGGACCGCCTCAACGCGAAGCTTCTCGAAGCCTAAAGGCCGGGCGTGAATGCCCGGTCAGTTTCCCGGATCTTGCCGCCCTGGCGGTGCGGAAGTCATGATTCTGCCCATGGAAAAGCAGAATTCATCATGGCTGCATGATTGACTCCCATGGTTGGCTTCGTTTGGAATGGCTCTCCTATGCAAAAAATCGCACTCATCCTCCTGACCAGCCTAGCCTTCATCGGCAGCGCCACCGCCGAAGTCGCCTATGAATTCGTCCCGAATTTCATCACACCGCCTCCCGGCAAAGAAACCATCGGCAACGGTCATGGCGAAATCGCTGTGGATGCCGCCGGTAACTTCTATGTGAGCGTCCAGGAAAAGGATGCCGGGATTCAGGTCTATGGAGCTGACGGCAAGTTCATCAAGGCTCTCAAACTGCCCCAATCCCTGCATGGTTTCGTCATCCGCAAGGACGAGGGCACGGAGTACCTGTTTGCAGCCGTGCTGGGTGAAAAGAAAGTCATCAAAGCCAAGCTCGACGGCACGATCGTGATGGAGATCCCCACCAGCGCCTTCCCTGCAGGCAAATCGGCCCCCAAAGGACTGGCGCTCACCAACTGCGACGTCGCTCCGAATGGAGACATCTACGTCGTCGATGGCTACGGCCAGAGCTGGATCTTCGTTTTCGACCGCGCTGGTAAGTTCAAGAGCGTCTTCGGCGGTCCGGGCGAGCCTTTGAAGCTGGCCAACACGCACAAGATATTCATCGATCGCCGCTTTGAACCCGCGCGCATCCTGGCCTGTGACCGTGGTAACAACCGCCTTCTCCACCTCGACCTTGACGGCAAGCTGATCAGCGTGATCGCAAGCCAGGGGCTGCGCCGTCCAAGCAGCGCTTCCTTCCATGGTGACCTCATGTGTGTGGCTGAAATCGCCGGCCGCGTGAGCGTCTGGGATAAGGAAGGCAAGCAGGTCGCCGCACTCGGTGCCAATGATACTCCCGGCCAGACCAACACTCCGAAGGTTGAGCCCAAGGACTGGAAACAGGGCACTGTGACCTCCCCGCACGGCATCACCTTTGACAACAGTGGCAACATTCTGGAGACCGAATGGAACGTCTTCGGACGCATTCTGCGCTGGAACAAGAAGTGATCTCACGGCGAAACATTTTTCAATCACTCGCGGGGGGAGTCATACTGGCTCCCCTGCTTGTTTTCGGTCATGCCTGCGAGTTTCTCAGCGCGCGTCTGACCGTTCTGGATGCCAGCCGTCAGGTCGAGCTTCGCATCACGGCTGACTATGGAGGCAACCCGATGCTGCCGGATGAATCCGCAGCCCACGCAGCCCTGCAGGAAACCCTGAGGGTCGAGCATGATGGCAAGACCAGCAAGCTCTCCGAATTGGCACCACTCGAGATCGAAAAGGCAACGCAGTGGGATGAGTCCATGCCGGCCTCCATTGCTCCGCCGCCTGATGGGCAATCGCATCAATTGCTCATCGCCACCTGGCGCTGGGAGCCTGACTGCCCGGAGATCACTTTCAGTGTGCCCAAAGCCAGCGTGCATGACATCCTGCTCTGGAGGCGGCTTCCTCAGGAGGAAACCAAATCCATACTGCTCATTGCGGGTGACCGTTCGATTCCGCTGCCAATGCCTTCAACGGGCTCGCGAACGATCCTGTTGATGATGGGTGGCGGCGTTCTCAGTTTGTGCGCCGGCCTGATTTTCTTTGGACGTCGTTCCCGCCGGGCTTGAAGTCCCGGGCCCGTTTCAGTCATTCCCGGATCAAGTATCCGCATGGCTTTGTGCTTTGCGCCGGGGCAAGCCTGTGATTAAACGAAAGCCAGCCAACTCATGACCGATCACCAGCACTCCTCCTCACGCACCGCCTGGATGATCGTGGCCCTGTTGTTTCCAGTGGCGTTGCTGAACTACCTGGACCGGCAAATGATCGCCTCCATGAAAGTCTCGGTGATGGCTGATGTCACCAGCATCGGCAGCGAAGCCAACTGGGGTTACATGCTCGGCCAATTCAAATGGGTCTATGCCTTTTTCAGTCCTGTCGGCGGGTACATCGCCGACCGTTTCAGCCGGAAGTACACCATCTTTGGCAGCCTGCTCATCTGGTCTGTCATCACCTATCTCACCGGCCATGTGCAGGACTATCATGAACTGCTGTGGGCACGCACCGCCATGGGCATCAGCGAGGCCTTTTATATTCCCGCCGCACTCGCCCTGATTACTGATTTTCACACGGGCGGCACCCGCTCGCGTGCCGTCGGGGTGCATCAGAGCGGCATCTATTGCGGGGTCATGCTCGGCGGTTTTGCCGGCTATGTGAACGAATGGCCGGACTTTGGCTGGCGTGGTGCCTTCGACTACACCGGGCTTGCGGGCATCCTGTATGCCGTGCCGCTGCTGCTGTTGCTGAAGGATGCCCCGCGAGCCCTCAATTCAGCACCCGCCAGCAAGCCCGCAGTTTTCACCGTCGCGCGGGAGTTGTTCACGAATCGTGCCTTCCTTCTCCTCGTTCTCTACTTCACCCTGCCTGCCGTTGCCGCCTGGATCGTGCGCGACTGGATGCCCGCCATTTTGCAAAAAGAGTTCAACATCAGTCAGGGCAAGGCCGGCGTATCTGCGGCACTTTACTGGCAGGCAGCAGCCCTTGCTTCTGCCATGCTGGGCGGCTGGCTGGCCGATCGCTGGATGAAAAGGACGCAGCGTGGGCGCATCTACGTCAGCGCCATCGGCATGGTGCTTTTTGTGCCTGCCCTGTTCGGCGTCGGCAATGCCCCGGCCATGCACTCCTTTGGCCTGGCCATCGCCTCACTCATTCTCTTCGGCATCGGTTGGGGTTTCTTTGATGGCAACAACATGCCCATCCTCTCCCAGATCACCCGGCCTGAAGTGCGTGCCACAGGTTACGGCATCATGAACTTTGTCAGCATGAGCAGCGGTGGTCTGGCTGATTGGGGCTTCGGGGTGCTCAATGACCGTCATGTGCCGCTCAATGTCAGCTTCGGCATTTTTGCCAGCCTTTGCCTCATCTCCGTGGCCATCGTGCTCATGATCCGGCCAAAGGAATCGTCAGGAGTTGGTCCATGACTTTTTGCAGGGGGCTTGTGATCAAGCTTCGGACAAAGTCCTGAAGATCGGCCTCGACAACAGTTGAAGCGGTGAGTTCTGTCCAAACGTTATGCTTCTCACCTTAGACGACATACTCCAGGCCGCCGACGACCATCAAGCCAGCGATGTCTTTCTGATGGAGGGCGAGATCCCGCGCATGAAGATCAATGAGCAATTGATGCTGTTTGGAGATGAGCCCATGAAGCTCAATCAGATGGTCGGGCTCTGGCAGGCCTGCGGCGTTGCCCCTGAGGGTGAGACCGATCGTGACTCGGGTCTGGTCTCCACCAATCGCACCCGTTACCGGGTGAACATGCACAAAGCGCTCGGTCGTCTGGGGGTGGTCATGCGCCGCATCCGGACGGATCTGCCGGTGCTGGCGAATCTGGGTGTGCCCGACTGGCTGCTGACCAAATGGGCACTCAAAACGCATGGGCTCATCCTGATCACCGGGCCCACCGGCATGGGCAAGAGCACCACCATGGCCGGCCTGCTCCAGTGGATGAATGAGAATACGGCGCGGCACATTGTCACCATCGAAGATCCCGTCGAATTCATCTATCCGAGCAAGACGAGCATGTTCACCCAGCGTGAAGTGGGGCGTGATACCGCCAGTTATGCGCGCGGTGTGCGCGGTGCCATGCGCCAGGCGCCGGATGTGATCATGGTGGGGGAGATCCGCGATCTGGAGACCGCCCTCACCACGCTTCAGGCCAGTGAAACCGGGCACCTCGTTCTGGCCTCCATCCATAGCGACAGTGTCGTCGATGCCGTTGACCGGCTTGCTCATCTTTTCCCGCCCGATCAGGCAGGACTGGGCCTGCATCTGCTCTCCCAGCAACTGATCGGCGCGCTCTGTCAGAAACTCGTCCCGCGTGTCGATACCGGCCTGCACCTGCTCGCCGAGCATCTCGAAAACGGCGGCGCCGTGAAACAATGGATCACCAAGCAGGACATGGACAGCATTCGCAACTACATGCAGCGCGGCAATGACCCGAACTGCTGCACCTTCCTGACCAGCATCATCCGGGCCTACGAGGCAGGTTACATCAGCGAGGCTGAAGCCATCGGTGCTTGTGGAAACGAGACCGAATTCAAGCGCGCCGCACGGGGAATCTCCTGATCTCCGGCATTCAAAAGCACGATTCCGGCGGGAAATTTCTGAATCCTATGCACACTCGCTGCGTGTTTTGATCTCGACGTGACGTTAGCTTCCCGCTATTCAAAATCTGATCATGAAGAAACTTCTCGCTCCTCTCGTGCTGTTGGCTTTTGCCACCGGCCTTTACATCGTCCAAGCCGCCGACAAGGCCGTGAGCCCGCTGCGCGTGCTGATTGTTGCCGGCGGTTGCTGTCATGAGTATGACAAGCAGCACATGGCGCTCAAGGAAGGCATCGAAGCGCGACTCAATGCGGTGGTGGACGTGGCCTACAATCCTGACAAGACCACCAAAGCCACCTTTGAGATCTATAAATCCAAGGACTGGGCCAAGGACTTCGATGTCATCATTCACGATGAATGCTCGGCCGATGTCACCGACCCCGCCTATGTGGCGAACATTCTCAATGCGCACAAGGCGGGCATTCCTGCGGTGAATCTGCATTGCGCCATGCACAGCTACCGCTGGGGTAATTTCAAGGAACCCGTGAAGGCGGGTGCCGACAATGCGGGGTGGTACGAGATGCTCGGTCTCCAGTCCACCGGTCATGGCCCGCAGGAACCCATCGAGATCAGTTTTACCGCCAAGGATCATCCGATCACCCAGGGATTGGAAAACTGGACCACCATCAAGGAAGAGCTCTATAACAACGTCCAGATTCTCACCGGCAAGGCCCTCGCAAGCGGCAAGCAAATGGTCAAACCCAAGGTCAAAAAGGGTGAAACGGCAGATCCGAATGCCAAGGCCACCGAAGCCAATTCAGTGGTCGTCTGGACCAACGAATTCGGTCCGAACAAAACCCGGATCTTCAGCACCACCATCGGTCACAACACCGCCACGGTCTCCGACGAACGCTACCAGAAGCTGATCACCCGCGCCATCCTTTGGACCACGGGTAAGCTCGACGATAATGGCAAGCCTGCGGAAGGTTACGCGAAGTAACATTCTGATCGCAGGGTCGTTCGCTGAGCCTGTCTCAGGTGTGCCGGGGTTTGCTCTGGAAACACTTGGGTATCATACTCTGTGATTGCCAGAGCGTGGCGACTGCATGTAGCCTCCGCCCCTCTTTTTAATTTCCCCGTCCTCCATCCACCAAGTCATGAGCAAGAAGAAAGCCGCCAAACCCGCCGCCAAGAAGTCCGCCGCAACCCCGGTTAAAAAGACCCAAAAGGCAGTCGCCAGCAAGCCCGTGAAGGCAGCAGACGCCGCTGGAGGCAACAAGTCGCGCATGACTGAGAATCGCCTCTTTAAGCCGAGCGCGGAGTTTTCCGGCAAGGCGCGCATCAGCTCGATGTCGCAATACAAGAAAATGCATGAGGAATCGCTCAAGAACCCTGACAAGTTCTTTGGCCGTGAAGCGAAGGAGCTGCATTGGACGAAGCCTTTCACCAAAGTGCTCGACTGGAAATGCCCGTCCGCAAAATGGTTCACTGGCGGCAAGCTGAACGTGAGTGAGAACTGCCTTGACCGTCATCTGCAGGGACCACGCAAGACCAAGGCCGCGCTGATTTGGGAAGGCGAGCCGGGTGAGAAACGTGTGCTGACTTATCAGCAACTCCACCGTGAAGTGTGCCGCTTTGCCAATGTGCTGAAGCGTCACAAGGTGAAAAAAGGTGACCGGGTGGTGATTTATCTGCCGATGATTCCAGAGGCGGCAATCGCCATGCTGGCCTGCACCCGAATCGGTGCGATTCACAATGTCATCTTTGGCGGATTCAGCGCGGAGTCGATCAAGGACCGCGTTCTGGACAGTGGTGCCAAAATCATCATCACTGCCGACGGAGGCTACCGCCGCGGTGCTGTCGTGCCCCTGAAGAAGAATGTCGATGACGCACTCAAAGCCAAGGACACCCCGGTGGAGACCGTGATCGTTTACAAGCGCACCGGCCAGGAGGTCCACATCGAGGAAGGTCGCGATGTGTGGTGGAGCCGTGAACTGGAATATGTGGACGCTCATTGTCCTCCCGTGACGATGGATTCCGAGTCGCCCCTGTTCATCCTCTACACCAGTGGCAGCACAGGCAAACCCAAGGGGATCCTTCACACCACCGGCGGCTATCTGTTGCACGCGCAAATGACCTGCAAATACGTCTTCGATCTGCGTGACGAGGATGTTTACTGGTGCACCGCTGATGTGGGCTGGGTCACTGGCCACAGCTATCTTGTCTACGGTCCTCTTGCCGTGGGCGCGACTTCCCTGATGTTTGAGGGCGCACCGAACTGGCCTGAAAATGACCGTTTCTGGAAGATCATCGAAGAATATGCAGTGACGGTGTTTTACACCGCTCCCACTGCCATTCGTGCCTTCATGAAATGGGGCGATGAGTGGCTGCAAAAGCACGATCTCAGCAGCCTGCGATTGCTGGGAACCGTGGGTGAACCGATCAATCCGGAAGCTTGGATGTGGTACCACACCAAAGTCGGCGGCGGCAGATGCCCGATCGTGGATACCTGGTGGCAGACGGAAACCGGAGGTCACATGATCACCCCGCTTCCAGGCGCCACACCGACGAAACCCGGCACCGCTACGCTGCCTTTCTTTGGCGTCGATGTCGCCATTGTCGATGATTTGGGCAAGGAAGTCGGCACCGATGAACAAGGCAAGCTGGTGATCCGTAAGCCCTGGCCATCCATGTTGCGCGGCATTTGGGGTGATAAAGCGCGTTACCAGGACACCTATTGGAGTGAATTTAAGGGCTGGTACTTCGCTGGTGACGGTGCGCGCCGTGACAAAGATGGCTACATCTGGATTATTGGTCGTATCGATGACGTCCTCAACGTCGCCGGCCATCGCCTCGGCACCGCAGAGGTCGAGAGCGCCCTTGTTTCGCATCCTGCCGTCGCTGAGGCCGCCGTCGTTGGTCGTCCCGATGAGATGAAGGGGCAGGGGGTCGTCTGCTTTGTCACCGTCAAGGAAGGTGTTAAAACCGGCCGCGAACTGGCTGATGAACTCAAAAAGCATGTTCGCAAGGTCATCGGCCCCGTGGCCACGCCGGATGAAGTTCGTTTCGCCGTCGCTCTACCGAAGACCCGCTCCGGCAAAATCATGCGCCGCCTCCTCAAACAAATCGCCGCAGGCGAGATCATTAAAGGTGACACCACGACCTTGGAAGACATCAATGTCATCGCTCAACTGGTCGCCAGCGGGGAAAACTGACTCGTGCTCCCAAAAATCACTCTATCAAATATCCCAATTTAGTTTTGACATGCCGAACGCATTCGGACACTCTCACGCTACGATATGAAAAAATATCTTTTACTGACCATCCTCCCAGTCCTTGCCTCCTGCTCGTCCACGCGCACTTCCACGAAACTTGCAGACTTCCCCGCTCGTCCGACTCAGGATGCGTCTGAGAGGGGTGTGAGAGGATCGAACAAAGGTCTCGCCTATCCTCACCGTGTGGTTGACCAGACTGCCACGTCCTCTCTTGATATCACGGAAGACTCCGGAGACTACATCGGTGGCGTGAGCACCCGGCAGGTCCGCGACTACGGTAGCACCGTCTTCCGTTCCGGTCGCCGTGGTAGTGAAATCGTGCGCAAGGAAGGCACTCGTTACACTGAAGAAGTCTACAATGCCGCCGATCAGGGAGCCGAGTTGGCCAGGGATGAAACGATTTCCTATGGCGAGTTTGTCGGCAACGGTGTGGAGCGCACCATGTACACCGGCGGAACGCTGGTCGACGGAGTGATGACGACCTATTCAAACGCAGTGGACAGCACCAGTCGTGGTATTTTCGGCGGATTGCTTCGCCGCGCTGTCCGCACCCCCAAGAACTACATGGTGGGTAGTGTGAATGACGAGTACAAGGTGGCTGGAATGCCAGGTGCAGGAATGCGTATTCCTCAGATGCCAGTGACTGAAGTGCCAAGTATCCAACCTAGCGGTAAGGGTTCCTACACAGTCTCGAAGTAAGCGCTCCGCGAATTCGGACAAATTTTAAAAGGCGACTCTGACGAGTCGCCTTTTTTCTTGGCGGGTGGGCGAAATCCCGGAGGCAGCAAGTTCCTCGATCAAGCGCTCCATGGGCAGGCCCATCACATTGG
>CAJCCF010000484.1 GCA_903960845.1 uncultured Verrucomicrobiota bacterium
AGGATCGATTTCATAAGGTTTAATTCTCCGACTTCATCACCTGGGCTTCAATATTCATGCCGACCCGCTCACTCCATGCAGCGAGCATCTTCTTGAACCATGGTCCAGGTTTGCCATCGCCGATGGGGATGTTGTTGATCTTCGTGCACGGGGCCATGCAATAGGGCGTGGTGGTGAGCCAGGCTTCGTCGGCGTTGATGACGTCGTAGGGTTGGAAGTCTTTTTCGATGAACTCCATGCCAAGCCCAGGCGCGAGTTCCTTCACCGTTTGCAGGCTGATGCCCCAGAGAATGTTGCGCGTCGTTGGCGAGATGATCGTATTGCCTTTGACGATGACGAAATTCGATCCGGCGCACTCGGTGACATTGCCGTCGAGATCGAGCAGCAGGGTGATGGCGCGCGGGTCCACCGCCTGGGATTGTTTGTCGGCAAGGAACCAGTGCAGGCGACTGCGGTTCTTCATCTTCGGCTCGATGCATTGCGGCGGAATGTGCCGGATGGAAGGCGTGACCACATGCGTTCCATCCGTGAACAAGTGCCGCCACATGCTGAAGCGCAGGGGGAATGAATGGATGCAGATCGTCGGGGTCATCGGACCCGAAGCTCCAGCGCTACCAGCATAGAGTGCGTTCTCGCCGGGTGTGACGAAATGCACGATGCCGATGTCCTCGTCGGGTCGCAGCAGTTTGCAGTTGGCTGCGGCCAGTTCGTTGGTTCGCGCCAGCATCTCCTCAGGCGACAATGGAACCGTGATGCCGGAATACTTCAGTGATCGATACAGCCGCGCCACATGATGCTCGGCACGATACGTCTGATGCCTGAACGTGCGCGTCATCTCGGTGAGTGTCGCGCCGAGCACGATGCCGAGATCGTAGATGTTCAGTTTCGCCTGCGAGGCTGGCAGGAAGCCATTGGTTAAATAGACGACGGGTTCTGTCATGAGGTGTGAGGGCTTTGTTTGATGCGGTTCAGAATGTTGGCCGTGATGCGCCGGGCACGCGGATCCACACCCTTGGGTTCGGTGTATACTTTGGGCCGCACATAACCGGGCGGCTCGGACAGGCCATCGGCCCACCAGCAGGTGGCAGCGTTGAATACGATATTCTTCTTTGGGCCGGGGTAGATCGTCGCAGCGTAAACTCCCGCGCCCTTCGGGCCTTTGGCGCCGTTCTGGGTCTTGCCGGTGGAGACAACTTCGAGTCCGGGAATGTCAGCGGGCATTCCCATCCATTCCCAGCCGACGAGACCGGGGATGCCTTCGCCGAGCTTCATGCCCGTGCCTTCAAATATCCAATGGTCCGGCATCGAGCAAACCCATGGTCCACCGCCGGTGACGGGCGGCGCGTTACGGGCGCCAATGAGGTCCGCTTCGCTGGGAGTTTGATATGGAAACTTTTTTGCTCCCGCCCACGCGTCTGCACCCGGCAGGCAGGGCCCGAAAGCATCGATCCGGCTAAAGATTCGGTTAGGCGCGCCGCGTGAGGATGGTCGCGGATCAATGCGGCCCCAGCAGGTGTCGCCGGAGAAGAAGCAGGCGTTCAGACCCGAGGCGACAGCGGCCTTGAGATGGTCATACATTTCAATCGAGTAGTACTCATCGTGGCCGATGCTGAGAAATCCCTTCGCGCGCAGCAAGCCTTTCGCATCGGCGTGCGTGTCGAGATTGGAGATGTAACTGACATCATAACCATGCTGCTCCAGCCAGTAAGCGAAGGGGAACTCCCACAGGAACCATGAGCCTGAGCCGGTGGACAAGGGGGCGTCGAGAATCTGGCAATACTTGCCGTAAGGCCGGTCAAAGCTCACATCCACGCCGGGCCCGCAATACCACTTATCCTTACCGTCATCGTAAAGAGCGAACTGGTCCGGCCAGCGATTGTAAGCCTGCCAGGTGGTGTCGGAGCATTGGAAAAGAAAATTGGCCTGCCGGTCATCGCGCACGATGAAGATGACGTAACTCTGCCAGCCATCCCGCTCAGCGGTGAGCTTGCCGACATACACTCCGCTCACCCAATCATCGGGGATGGTCAATTCGGTGCAGGGATCCCACTGGCACTCGCGCACACGATTGGGTCCGACGGGCGGATCAGGCTGCGTCACGCCTTTGAATGAACCGAGACTCAACACATGCCGGCCACCATCTCCGCCGTAGTAGCCGGTGCGATAGATGTCGATCGTGAAGGGTGACGGTGGATTTGTGCTGACGTGAAAGCTGATCTTCCCGCCTGACTGCACACTCGTCCGCGAGCAGTAGCCCTCGATCCACGGACAGCGATACTTCGTCTTCGGATCAATCGCGGTCTTGGTCAGCATCCAGTCGCGCGTGCCCGGCTTTGCGTTCTCGCGCTGGATCACCTCCGATGGCGCAGAAACTGCGGAGAGGGAGGAACCACCGATCTGTGCCGACGCGACGAGAGATCCGGTCCTGGAGATGAACTGCCGGCGGTTCATCCGGGATGACTTTGGAGTGTTCGATTTCATGGGCATTTCTTCCATGGGTGTTTTGAGTTTCACTGATAACGGAGATGCGCCTCCACCTTCTCGATTTGCACGGCGGATTTGACCGACGGCGCGCGCGATGAAACGCGGATGGTGATTTCATTCGCGCCGGGCTTCCAGGCCTGGAGCGGCACCGCGCAATCAAGCCGTAGCAGGCGCTGCTGTGGATTGATCGTGTAGTCGCCTTTGCCGCCGGAAGTGCGCTGAGGCTTGGGAGAGAAAATCTGCGCATCCTTCCATTCCGCATCGCGCGTGGTGATGCCCAGGGGCGTGCCGTTGAATTGGATCTCAAACACATCGGCCTGATCGGCCTCAAACAAGATGCAACGCGCAGTGAGACTGGCCTCCGCATCGCGGGCAGGCGGCACATCGCTGATGTGCAGCGTGAACTTCGCCACGCTGTCATCAAGCTGCTTCGGCAGCGGCGCATTGTCGTTGCGGTTGAAGAAGCCATCAGCCCAGGGATAACCACCTTTTCGTTCCACGGCGAAGAACTTGTCCTTGCCCGCCATCGTTATTGGATCACCCACTTCCCTGTAGGCGGCCTGATGCGATGGCGGGCCGGCGTCTGAACCCATGGTGCGACAGACTTCAGGCGTGCCGATGGACCAGTTGAACGTTGCCACGCTGTTGGCTCCGCGTTGAAAATGATTGGCGAAGACGCCGCGTAAAAATTCGATCGAGCCGTAGCGGTAGCCATCGGTGGTGTGGTGATCGTCAAAGCATGGCTGGAGCTGAACATCCCTGCCGACGACCGCGCGGATGCCCTCGACATCCACATCCATCGAACGCGATCCGAGGCTGAGCACATCCACCAGATGCTGATCAGCCCAGGCTTTCAGATCGAACCCGTCCATGTGGCAGCCTTCGAGAGTTTGCGGCACTTTCGCCGCAAGAAGCAACGGGCGTCCCCGCTGCTGCGCGACTTCCAGCAACATCAGGCGGACCATGCGCATGAACTCTGTGACATGCCCACGAAGCTCCCACTGATGACCTACCGGCAGACATGGGATGTGCCGCGAGAAATCAATCTGAATGCCATCCAAGTCGTAGCGCATCGCCAATTCGCGCAGGATGGCCACCTTGTGCTCGCGCAAACCCGGGGCGCTGAGATTCCACATGCCCTGGGGCCACCATGAAGCAGCCACAGCCCAGTCGGGATGCTCGACTTTGAGCGGATGCGGTTGCTTTGACAGGCCGCCCTCCGGCAGACATTCGACCTCGCTGATGCGATGATTCCAGAAGACTTCCAGCTTGCGCCGCCGCGTTTCATTCACGAGTTGCTCGACCCAGTCGATGCCTTCGCTGAGCCATTGCTTGAGCAGCGGATGATCCACCGGAGGTTCAATCTTGCTCGGATAGGAACAGCCCAGCGGACTGCCGCCGATGTCCCACCAGATGGCGTCGATCTGGCTGCCCGGCTCATCCATCTGCGAAAAGACCACGTCGCGAAATCTCTCGAATTTTGCCTCGCCATTCCGATGTAGTTTCCAGTAAGTCCACATGGGATCATTCGCGTCATACTGCACCACGATGCGCAGCTTCCGCCGCTGCATCGCGGCGCGGTGATCCGCCGGTAAATCCACGGGCCGCGTGCCTGCGGCATGAAGCAGTGCCGGGCCCAACAGCGCTCCTGCGCCTGCTTGAAAAAATGCCCGGCGACTCACTGTCCTGACAGGCTGACCCGGCGGCGCGCAGGCGGGGCGGTGGTGGTGATTATTCATGGTGATCAAAGGTTGTTAGTCGGGATTTTGATTTTCCGGATTTTCCCAAGGAACACGAATGATGATGAACTCCGCCTGCCCAGCCAGGAAGCGTCAGAAACGGACAGCAAAGTCGCCGGCAGCGCTGCGCTTGTGAGTAGGGGTGCTTCATCCATGGGCTGGCTCTTCGACTTTGGCAGTGTCTTATATTACGGCCAGCCGGGAGTGCCTTTCATCATTGCTCCCGGTTAAGTGCGATTAAGTTCCGGCAGCCGTTCTCAATAAATCCCCCGGTTGGGCCATGCTTCTTTGTTCCAAACAAAGCGCCGGCAGTCAGACCGCCGCTTGCATCCCGGCGGTCAGCCTCTATTCTCGCCACCCAAAGATACCCATGAATCAACTCGATCAGCTCAAGCAGCATACCATCGTCGTGGCAGACACTGGCGACTTCGAGGCCATGAAGGCCTACAAGCCCCAGGACGCCACCACCAATCCGTCCCTCATTCTTCAAGCCTCCCAGAAGGCGGAGTACCAATCTCTCGTCGATCAGGCCATCGCTGAATACAAAGGCAGCGCCCTCTCCAAACCGGCCAAAGTCGATGCCATCATGGATCGCATCCTGATCCTTTTTGGCCTTGAGATTTTGAAGATCGTCCCCGGCCGCGTTTCCACCGAGGTGGATGCCCGCCTTTCCTTCGACACCCAGGGCAATCTGGACAAGGCCCGCCATCTCATCAGCATGTATGAGAAAGCAGGCATCGGTCGTGAGCGCATTCTCATCAAAATCGCCTCCACGTGGGAAGGCATCAAGGCTGCGGAAATCCTGCAAAAGGAAGGCATCAACTGCAACCTCACCCTTCTTTTCAGCCTGGCCCAGGCGGTCGCTTGCGCGGAAGGCGGCATCAAACTCATCTCGCCTTTCGTCGGCCGCATCCTCGACTGGCACAAGAAAAGCACGGGCAAGGACTACGCCGCCACGGAAGATCCCGGTGTTCTGTCCGTGACCCAGATCTACAACTACTACAAGCACTTCGGCTACAACACCGAGGTCATGGGTGCCAGCTTCCGCAACAAGGGTGAAATCACCGAACTTGCCGGTTGTGACCTTCTCACCATCAGCCCCGGTCTTCTCGGCGAGCTTCAGGCTTCTGAAGAAGTGCTCACCAGGAAACTCGACGCCGCCACCGCGAAGTCCCTCAAAATCGAGCGCATCGGCAGCGACGAAAAAACATTCCGCTGGCTCTTCAACGAAGACGCCATGGCCACCGAAAAGACTGCCGAAGGCATTCGCAACTTCGGCAAAGACATCGTGAAACTCGAAAAAATGATCGAGGCCGGCCTGTAAGCGACCTGCCAGTTCAGCCAATCAAAGGCGCGATTCCGGAAGGGATCGCGCCTTCTTGTTTGTTATCGCTTCAGTCTCCGCTTCAAGCGCATCCAGGTAGGGACATCAAGGTCCTCACCGCCACCGGCGATGGCGGGCTCAGTGTCCTTGAAGCGTCCGCGATCCTGTTCGGTTCCAAAGCGGAAGGCGATCTGCTCTTCCTGAACGGAAGGCTTTTTGACAGGGGTCACCACATGGGCTGGCGGTGCATAAGCTAATTCTTCCGCAGGTGCAGGCGCGCGGGCGACGACGGCAGCAAGAGGGGACACGTTACGGCTGACCACGGGGACGGGGATGGGGATGAAGTCCTCGATACGAGGCCGCACGATTGGCTTCACAGTCTCCGCCTCAGGCTCCGGCTCGGGAGACTGGGCCACAGGTTCCTCACGAGCAGGTTCTTCAACACGGACTTCGTCTTTGATCACCGGAAGCTCGGGTTCGGACTCCTGCAGAACCACGTCACTGATGACCGTCAGGCTCTCAACCATCTTCGGTTGTTCAGATTCGGGTGCGGGTGATTCAACCACTGCTGATGTGGTGATCTCCTCGGCTTTGAAAAGCATCTCCATGGCCTCTTCAACAGGTGCCGGGGCAACTTTGGCCAGAGCCGGTGGTGTGACGGCTGCGGCGACGGCGTTGAGCACGGAAGACATGGAGGTCTCCTTGAGCGGCAACATTTCCGCAACGGGCGCTGGTGCGGCCACCGGGCTTGGAGGGGCCACATCGAGTGAACTGATGAGTGTGACGGCGAGGGAGTCACCCAGTTTGACATCGACGGCGACACCAAAAAGAATGTGCGTCTGATCCGGCACATCCTTGCCGAGTTGATTCATGACGTCGCTCACTTCCAGGAGCGTGAGGGACTCACCGCCGGCAATGTGGACAAGCAGTGTCTTCGTCTGGTGCAGCAGGCGCCCCTGGTCGATGAGCGGGGATTTGAGAGCGCGCTTGAGGGCCTCGCTGCCGCGGTTTTGACCGCGTGCTTCGCCAAAGCCGAAGAGACAGCGTCCGCTTGAGGCGCTGAGAGCCTTGGTGAGGTCATCGAGGCCCAGCTTCACGAGACCGGGCATCGAGACGATGGTGGAAACGGCACGCAGACTCTGGGCGATCAACTGGTCAGCCTGAATGAAAGCCTTCTGGATGCCATCCTTCGGCAGGATCAGCTCACCCATGCGATTGTTTTCAAACAGGATCAGCGCGTCAGAGCTCTTCTGGAGTTGCTCCAGAGATTCCTCCGCCTGTTTCAACCGGCGCTGGCCCTCAAAGCTGAAGGGCATCGTGGCGGTGACCAGGACGAGCGCCCCGGTGCTTTTGGCAATTTCTGCTACGACCGGTGCCGCCCCGGAACCCGTGCCGCCGCCGAGACCAACACAGATGAAAACAATGTCATGACCATCAATCGCCTGGCGGATCTGCTCACGGGAGCAGAGCGCGGTTTCGCGGCCCAGCTCAGGATCGCCGCCGGCACCGGCACCGCGCATGAGTTCGACGCCGAGTTGGATTTTGACCGGTGCCATGGAGTGGTTGAGCACACGCACATCGGTGTGCATGGCCACCAGCGTGGCCTCCACACTCCGGTCCAGGGTGATGCGGTCGAGGACATTTCCACCAGCCCCCCCGACGCCGACGATGCAAGTTTTAAGCGCGGCGGGAGCTGCCTGCTCATTCAGGGAGTGGCGATCATATTCAACCATGGGAGTGCGGGTATTGAGGTTACGCTAACAAACAAAAGGTTTATGCCGTGACAGACAGAAGATCGGCCATTTTCCGCCCGAGCCGCTTGAGCGGTGACATGAAGGGCTTTTCCTGATCGAGTATCTGGGCATAACGAATCAGGCCGATCGGCGCCGAGAACTGGGGGTTCTCGAAAGTGGCGGTGACACCGCTGACAGGAGCCGAGCCGGAGAGCATCACTTTCCTTTCAAACACATCCTGCGCGACCATGTCAATGCCCCTCAGCAGACTCGTGCCGCCGGTGAGGTAGACCCCGGCCGCAAGCCGGCCCGTGTGCCCCTTGCAGCGCTCCTTGACCTGCTCAAAGATTTCACGAATGCGGAGGTAAATGACCTCGTTGAGGAAGGCGCGCTCGACCTCACCGATCACGAATCCGTTATCGTCTTCAATACGAAGCATTTCATCCGGCGAGACATCATCGAAGAGGCAGCTGCCTTCCGTGATCTTCACTTCTTCGGCGCGTTGATGGGGAATCTGCAGGGCCATGGCGATGTCCTGGCTGATATGGTCACCTCCAAGCGGCACGCAGCCGGAAGCTGCGATCATGCCATCCTGATAAAGCACGTAATCCGCTGTGCCACCGCCGATGTCGATCATCAGGCTGCCTTGAGCCTTGGCATCACGGTTGAGCACGACCTGCGCGGCGGCGATGCCGGTGAAGACGACGTCTTCGACCTCCAGCGGCACTTCGCGCACACACTTCACCGCATTTTGCACGCGACCGCGCACGCCATGGATAATGTGATAGTCGGCCTCCAGCAGACGACCCTCACGGCCGATGGGCTGGCGCACGCCTTCCTGGCCGTCCACGATGTATTGCCGGGTGACACTGTGCAGGAAGACATTGTCCTGTGAGATTGGCACGTTGCGCGCGATCTCCTTCGCCTCCTCGACATCATCCTCAGTGATCTCGCTTTGACCATCCGGCAGACGCCAGGCTCCGCGGCTGTTCAGGCTTTCAATATGGCAGCCGCTGACGCCGAGAAAAACGGTGCGGATCATCACATCACTTGGCTCCTCAGCCCGCACGAGTGCGTCGTTAAGGCAGGTCTGGACTTTGGCAAAGTCGATGATTTCTCCTTTGCGCACACCGCGTGAAGGCGCTGTGCCGACGCCAAGAATCTTGATCGTGCCGTCGCGTTTCGCTTCGCCAACGACGACGCAAATCTTGCTCGTGCCGATTTCTAATCCTGCGTAGATGGTGTTCTTCGCCATGGTGCTTTATCGAACAGTGGTTTTAACTTTGGTGGATGAATTTAGGGAGGCGGTGACGGGGTCACCCAGAAGTCCTTTCAGGTTGGGAGCGTCACGGAAAGTGACAGGCACATTCTGCTTCACGAGAAGGTTCAGCGTGGCGATGCGCCATTGACGGTGCTGCGCCTCAAGCCGGATGCGATCCAAGCGGGCGAACTGCTCCTGCAGATCATCCACACCAAAAGTGATCAGTGACGCATCGGCAAAGCTGGCGGTCATCTCGTACGGTTTCTGAATGTCGATGGCGAGCAGTTCTGTATCGCCCTGTTCCAGGCGCTCCTGGCAATGCTTCAGCAGAGTCAGCGCGGACTTCACCTGCAGATCGGAAACTGTCATGCCCGGAAGGCTTTGCGTCAGCGCCTCATAGCGGATGACCGGCAGCGCCTGGTAGGCCGGTGTCAGCACCTCACAGGGAAAAGTCACGCCCTCACTGTCGATGAAATGGCCCACATCAGGCCTGCCAGAGATCATGCCCAGCCTGGTGCATTCCAGCCAGGCGACGGGCTGGCGCTGCTTCACCTCCAAGGCCAGTTTGCCCTCATAGTCGCGGGTGATTTTGACGGTGCTTACCTGAGGCAGGCGCAGCAGCCGATCCTGAATCTCACGCATGTTCACCGTGAGCAGATTTGTGCCGGTGGTCAGTGCGCTGGTGCGGACGATTTTTTGCGCGGTGAGAGATCCCTCAGTTCGCACAACCACCTGTTTCAGGCTGAACTTCGGGTTGTTCAGAAACGATTCCCGCATGGTGATCTTCAGCAGCACCGCCAGGCAGATCAGGACAATGATGGCGGTGGCCCATTTGAACCCGCGACGCTTCATCTCCACCTTCTCCATTTCGCGAATTTTCGGCGACTCCACCTTCAAATCCACCTCGAGCCTCACCCCGCCAACCTTCCTTGGCTTTCTGGCCGGAGCCCTGATAGCCTTGGGTTTGAGTGCAGAGGTTGGAGCGCGCACGGGCATTGTCTAAAAGAGGTGGATGACCGACCAAGCGACTTGGTTGATCATTAATACCTCTTAAATACCTGATTCCATCTCTGAACGCCATATTTTTTGTGAAAAAAAATGGCGTTCCTACCCTAGACGGAGCCGCGCTGCCTCCTATCGCATCATCTCCAAGCGCTTCTTGAGCAGGTCTTTCTGGCTGGTACCAGCAAGCTTGGACTGCGTGTCATCAATCCACTTTTGCTCCATGGCGTTCTTGGTCGGACGATCGACTTCGTAATAGACACCAAATTTTCCGGGTGATGGCAGATCGGCGAGTTTGAAGGCGGCGACGTCATCCTTCACATCGTGCTGGGTTTCATCGATGATGTCATAGACGCCACCTTTCCGGGGCGTGCTGTCATCGAAGCTGCCTTCATAGAACATGACGCACTCGCTCAGGCACTCGACCACGCTGAAGCCGTCATGTTTGATGGCGCGCTCAAAGGTATCGACCATGTGCTTCACCTGCGCGGCGTGGGTGCGGGCGATGAACGTGGCACCACTGGCGAGGAGCTGCTTCATCGGATTGATCGGGCGGTCAATGCTGCCGATCGGGTCGGTCTTGGATTTAAAGCCCTGCGGACTCGTCGGACTGGTCTGCTTCTTGGTCAGGCCGTAGACGTAGTTGTCCATGATCACATAGGTGAGCTTGATGTTTTTACGCGCCGCATGGTTCAGGTGATTGCCGCCGATGGAGAAACCATCGCCATCACCGCCGAAGACGAACACATGAACATCCGGACGGCTCAGGGAAACGCCCGTGGCCAGTGGCAGCGCACGGCCATGGATGAAATGAATCCCGTGGGTGTTCATGAAATACGGGAAGCGCGAGGAGCAGCCGATGCCGGCGACGCAGACGATCTTCTCGTGAGGGTACTGCAGTTTTTCCAGCACCTTGTAGAAGGCGGCCAGGACGGCGAAATCGCCGCAGCCGGGGCACCAGGTCGGGTGATCGGCGGTGAGGATCTTCTTGGTGAGTTTCTCCTCGGTTCCCGGCGCGGCGGGAGTGCTAAGCTGGGTTGGAGCGGCTGCAGAGGAGGCTTCCAGAGTGGGGGTGGACATGAGATGGGCGGGTTTAAAAGTTGGGTGAATAAGCGGTGCCTTGGATCACTTGGCGGTCATGATTTTTTCCACACCCGTGACGATCTCGCGAATTCGGAAAGTCAGACCGTCTGTCTTGCAGATGGACTGGATCTTTGGCTCAGCATAGGCGGCACGCAGGATCGTGGCGAGCTGACCATAACCGTACATGCCGCTGTCGTTGAGTTCGACCACGGACACGTGCTTGAACTTCGCCCACAGGCGATCCAGATGCGCAGGCATCGGGTGCAGGTGGCGCAGATGCGCGGCACCGACTTTGTGACCTTCCGCACGCAGGCGGTTCACGCTTTCCTTGATCGGACCGAAGGTGCTGCCCCAGCCGATGAGCAGGATGTCGCCTTCCTGATCGCCGTAGATTTCCGGAAGCGGCAGTTTGTTGCTCAGAGCCACCAGCTTGTTACGGCGCTTGTCCGTCATCTTCTGGTGCATCTTCGGGTTTCCGCTCGGGTGACCCCATTCATCATGCTCCAGACCGGTGACGTGAGGATACTTGCCGGCAATTTTTGTTCCGGGAGGCGCATGGCGGGTGACGCTGTCCAGCGGGTAGGGTTTGAAATTCTCACCGCGGTCTGAAAGGTCGAGCGTTGGGTCCACCCAGTGCTTGTCGAGATCGGGTTCCGTGAAGGCCTCAATGCGGCTGCTCAGCGCCTGGTCGCTCAGGATGATGACCGGGCAGGAATATTCACGCGCCAGTTTGCAGGCCTCGAGGGCAATGTAGAAGCAGTCCTCCACATCCCTCGGCGCGAGCACGATGCGCGGGCAGTCACCATGGCTGCCGTAAATGGCCTGCATGAGGTCGCTTTGTTCCACACTTGTGGGTAGGCCGGTCGAGGGGCCGCCGCGCTGGACATTGATCACGATGAGCGGGATCTCGGCCATGCTTGCGTAACTCAGCGCCTCCATCTTCAGGCTCAGACCGGGTCCCGCGCTGCCCGTCACCGCAAGGTGGCCGGCGAACGCGGCACCAATGGTCATCGACACCGCAGACAGTTCATCCTCCGCCTGCACATAAAGGCCGCCGTATCTCGGCAGCTCGCTGCGCAGTATTTCCATGATGCTCGACCATGGCGTGATCGGGTAGGCCGAGCCATAGCGCACGCCTGCGGCGATCAGGCCCATGGACATGATGGTGTTTCCATCCGTGCTGATGCGGTGCGGATCTTTGTGCTCACCCTCCTCAAAGTTGAACGTCGTGATATCGCCAATCGGATAGGCAAAACCGGCGTCAAAGGCCAGCAGGGCATTGCGCAGCACGCTCTCGTCCTTCTTGCCAAACTGACGGCTGAGAATGCCAACGATCTTTTCCTTATCGAGCTGGAACACCGCGCAGAGCAGGCCGAGCACGAAGATGTTCTTGCCGCGATCCCTCGCACTGCCGCCGACAGCCTCGACCGTGGCAGCCGTGAACGGGATGCCGATGTGATGAATGCCACGATCATTCTTCACTTCCGTCACTTCGC
This sequence comes from uncultured Verrucomicrobiota bacterium, assembly GCA_903960845.1. GTDB lineage: Bacteria > Verrucomicrobiota > Verrucomicrobiia > Verrucomicrobiales > Verrucomicrobiaceae > Prosthecobacter. The sequence continues at coordinate 12,123 of CAJCCF010000484.1, forward strand.
CGCTGTCGTAAAAGCAGATGCCGCCGTCACGCAGCGCGCTGAGGTGGTCATTGTAGCTGTGCTGGTAAAAGGCCACCAGCACATCGCTTTCATCACCGGCGTCCAGCACCTCGCCGGAGCCGAGGTGAAGCTGAAAGATGGAGGGCCCGCCGCTGATGGTGGACGGGATGGTCATGTAAGTGACCACATCCTGCTGCGTGCGGCCCGCGAGCCGGGCAAGAATGCCTCCGATGGATTGAATGCCGTCTTGTGAGTTGCCGGCGAGACGTATGACGGCATTGCGGAGAGTCGTCGGTGAGGACGCCGAGGGAGATGTGGCTGTGGACATATCTTGGGTTGGGGAACTAACAAACGTCGGTGGTGGGCCGAATTTTCGACTGGAAAAGCGGATGCTGCGACAAGTCCCCCCCTAACGTCAAGCCATCAACAGCGATTTTCTAAGCCGCCTTTGTTGCGATCATTGACCCATCCCCGGAAGGCTGCCAGCCCTGATGGCGTTTAGTGAGCAACCAGCCATGAAACTTACCCTCTCTCTCACTCTCCTCCTTTCCAGCATCGCCCTGGCCGCCGACTGGCCCATGTGGCGCGGACCTCATGGCGATGGCACCACTGCTGAGTCCGGCCTTCCGGAGAAATGGAGCCAGACCGAAAACGTCCTTTGGAAAACCGAGCTCCCGGATCGTGGCAACTCCACCCCGGTGGTCTGGGGTGACAAAGTCTTCGTCACCCAGGCCATCGAAAAGGCCGGACGCCGCCTGCTGCTCTGTTTCGATCGCAAAACCGGCAGGCAACTCTGGGAGGCGGGAACCACCTACCGGGAGCCCGAACTCACTCACGGCACCAACCCCTACTGCGCCGCTTCTCCCGCCACGGATGGCAAACACATTGTCGTCTTCTTTGCCAGCGCCGGTGTCTATTGTTACGACTTCGAGGGCAGGGAAATCTGGAAACGCACCGACCTCGGCAAACAGCATCACATCTGGGGGAACGGCACGTCCCCCGTCATCGCTGGTGACCGCGCGTTCCTGAATTTTGGTCCCGGTGAAAAGACGACCCTGTTCGCCTTCGACCTGAAAACCGGCAAAACCCTCTGGCAGCATGACGAATCCGGCGGAGCCTCCGGGGAAGGCGCTGATAAAAAATGGCTCGGCTCCTGGGCCGATCCGATCTTCCGCCAGGTCGGCGGCCGTCATGAACTCATTCTTAGTTATCCCGGCCGCGTTGCCGCCTTTGATCCCGTGGCTGGCAGGGAATTCTGGACCTGCGCGGGCCTCAATCCCCTTGTCTACAACTCACCGCTCATGACCTCCGACAACATCGTCGTTGCCTTTGGCGGCTATGGCGGCATGGGCCTCGCCGTGAAGGCTGGCGGCAGCGGCGATGTCACCGCGAAGCGTCTCTGGCACCTGCCCAAAGTCAGCCAGCGCATCGGCAGCGGTGTCATCCATGACGGCCACCACTACATCCTGAGCGATGGCGGTATCGCCGAGTGCCGCGATCTGAAAACCGGTGAAATGGTTTACACCGAGCGGCTCAAAGGTCCCGGCCCAAGCAGCCAAAACTGGTCCTCGCTCGTCCTCAGTGCCGACGGCAAATGCTACGCCGCCAACCAGGGTGGCGACTGCTTCGTCTTCAAAGCCAGCCCCACCTTTGAATTGATCTCCACCAACAGCCTCGGTGAAAAAATCATCGGCTCCATCGCCGTCAGCAACGGCCAGCTCTTCATCCGCGGCTACAAGCACCTGTGGTGCATCGGCAAGAAATAGCCCGTCACAGCGGCATGAAAAAGCCGACACCGCCAGCGGGGCAGTGTCGGCTCTGAAAGCGCTGCTGATTACATCTTCGGCTTGGTGATCATCTCAAAGTTGTCGCTGCGGAAGGGAGTCACCGGCAAACCATCTTTACTGAAGAGATTGCAGACCGGGTTGTCGGACCATGCGTAACGCACGGCGACTGGCTTGGCGACGCCGGCAGCGCTGACTTCGAGCTTGTCATTGCCGATGATCTTCGCCGTGGCCCAGACCCACTTTTTGTCTTCACCACAGATGGCGACACCTTTGACGTCATTCACATCGACCGTGCGCAGACTGCCGCCAAAGGTGTCGAGCGTGACCACGGCTTTGTTGCCGGTGATCTCGATGCCTTTGAACTCGGGACTGCGATACGGAAGCTTCACTCCGTAGTCCTTGGCCAGAGCCCAGCGGGCCAGGCGCTCGGCCACATCACGCTTATTTTTCGGATGGATGTCGTTGGCTTCGCCAATGTCGATGATGACCGCCTGACCGCCGTTCTTGATAGCGCTCAGCGTCTTGGTCTGGCTTTCGCGCAACTCGGCCCAGTTGCTGTCGCCGGGCTGTGCCGATTCGGCCATGAAGTCCGCAAGCTGCACCCAGTAGAAAGGGAAATCTCCCTGCTGCCATTCGCTGCGCCAATGCGTGATCATGAGCGGGAAGAGGCTGGCATATTCATAAGCGCGGCTTGCGTTGCTTTCACCCTGATACCAGATCGCCCCCTTGATGCCATAACCAATGGTTGGGAGAAGGACACCGTTGTAGATGTTGCCCGGGCGGGCGTTGCCGCGGAGCCAGCCATCGGGAGCTTGTGGAGCGCGCACGGTGAATGGCTTGCCGGCCTTTTTGGCGTCGTCTGCCTGCTTTTTCCATGCGGCAAGCGCGGACTCATACTTCGTTTTGGATTCCGGGGATTGCAGGTTGGCCTCGTTCCTCCTGGTGTTTTCCATCAGCAGTTTAAAGCGCGGATCTTTCTCCAGCACATCCCGGCGCACCCAGGCTTCAGCCGCGCTGCCGCCCCAGGCATTGTTGATTAGACCCACCGGCACGTCGAGCATCTGATGCAGCACACGGCCATAGAAATAGCCGACCGCGCTGAAACCGCCCACCGTCTGCGGTGAACACTCAACCCACGCGCCTTTGAAATCCTGCTGCGGTTCCTGAGTGCCAACCTGTGGCACGGAGATGAGGCGGATGTTCGGAAACTTTGCCGTGGCAATTTCCAAATCCGCATCCCAGGAGCTTTGCACACTCCATTGCATGTTCGACTGCCCGGAGCAGATCCAAACTTCACCCACGAGCACATTCTTGAGCACCTTCGAACTGGTGCCTTTGATGCTCAGGGTGACCGGTTTGGCATTCGCAGGCACAGCGTCGAGCTTGACCGTCCATTTGCCATCGGCACCCGCCTTGGCGCTCTTGGTTTGTCCGGCAAATTTCACCGTGATCTCCGACCCCGGCGTGTCCCAGCCCCAGATCGGGTTTGCCTGCTTTTGCTGCAGGATCATGTTGTCGCCAATGATGGCGGGAAGCTTGAGTTCTGCTTGAGCGGCGAGGCTCAAAGCAGCGAGCAATGTGGTGAATGCAAAAGTGCGCATGGTTTGTTTGGGAGCGAAAGAACGCTTCAACCCCGCCGCTTCCTTCGCCCCCTTCCAAGATCTTCCCCGGCCTGAAAGCATTGACGCATCCATGATGGCGTCAGCCAAAGATTATTCCGGGATGATTCCACGAAATGGAATCAGGTTAAGCCTTTTTATTCCACGTGCTTTGCACGTGGCTCGCGAGCCACGGTGTCGGGGGCGCCGGCGCTGGTGACGAAGGGGCCATCGGCCATGGGGGCGACCCCGGTGAAGGCGACGTCGGGCATCTCGCTGGGCTTGCCGGCGAGAGGGAAATCTTTGCGCAGCGGGAAGTAGGGATAGCCTTCCCACATGAGGATGCGGCGCAGGTCGGGGTGACCGGAAAACTTGATGCCCATCATGTCCCAGATCTCGCGCTCATGCCAGTTGGCGGTGGGCCAGATGTCGGAAACCGTGGGCACGTCTTCACCGTCCGGGATCTTGGCCTTGATGCGCAGGCTCTGGAGGTGGCCGTAACCATACAGTTCATAGACCATCTCAAAGCGCGGCTCCTCACCCAGGTGATCGAGGCTGGAGATGTCCATGAGGTAATCAAAGGCCATCTCGTCGCGGCAGTATTTCAATATCGGCCTGGCGGTGGCCAGGGTGACGTTGAGCGTGTGCTCACCGCGAAACTCGACGGTGCTGAGCACGGCTTCTCCAAACTTTTCCTTCAGGGCGGTGACCATCTGCGCGGCATTCATGATTTTGAGATCGATGACTGGTTATTCTTCAACTCAGGAAAGCTCTTCGATGAGTTCCTTCTTCTGCTCTTCCAGCGAGTGCTCCCCGTCGATCTTGCGCTGGAGGCGCATCAGGCCTTCGAGCAAAGCCTCGGGACGCGGAGGGCAGCCGGAGATGTAGATGTCCACCGGGATCAAATGATCGATGCCCTGAAGCACGGCGTAGCTGCGGTACATGCCGCCGCTGCTGGCGCAGGCACCCATGGCGATGCACCACTTGGGCTCCGGCATCTGGTCCCAGACACGCTTCACTGCGAGGGCCATTTTATAAGTCACCGTGCCGGCCACAATCATCACATCAGCCTGACGCGGGGAGAAGCGCATCACCTCCATGCCGAAACGGCTGAGGTCGTAGCGGCTGCATGCGGAGGCCATCATCTCGATGGCGCAGCAGGCCAGCCCCATGGGCATGGGCCAGAGCGAGTTCTTGCGCATCCAGTTGATCGCGCTGTCGAGCTTCGTGAAGACGATGTTTCCCTCGATTTTCGAGTCGTAGGCGGCGTGGGATTCGGCTGGGGCGACCATGAGTTTGCGTTCGGGCTTGGCAGGCAGGGATACGCCCCTGCCCTACCCCCGGCAACCGCTTTGTGAAAGTTTTCACAAGCTCTCAAATCAACCTGCGTTGTAGAGTTCGGGCCATTCCTGCCGTAGGCTCTACCCATCTTCCTGTGGCTCCCATCATCGCACTCTTCGTTCTTGCCTTCGTATCGCTCATCGCGGTCCGCGTGGGTGCGACTGCCCTGATGATGACCGGGCTGAGCTGGGACACGGCCAGTTTTCAGTCCTATTCCGCCTTTTTTGGAGTGGGGTTCACGACCAAGGAGGCGGAGATGGTGGTGAATCATCCCGTGCGGCGGCGCATCATCCGGGATCTGATCCTGGCGGGCAATATCGGCCTGACCTCGGCACTGGCCACGCTCGTCGTCACACTCATGCAGTCTGCGGAGACCAGCCACCTGCTGCTCATCGTCGGCGCCCTGGTGACGGGTGCCCTGGTGCTTCTTTTCCTCTCGCGCATCGGCTGGCTGCAAAAGCTGCTCGACCGGGTCATTCGATACACCTTGGAACGCACAGGCATGGTGCGGGCGCTGGATTACGAGTTGCTGCTGCGGATTCAATACGGCTACGTCGTCTCTGAAATCGAAGTCCTGCCGAACACCTACCTTGCCGGACGCGCCCTGCGCGATTCACGCCCGTGGGATCGCGGCGTGGTGATTCTTTTCATCAAGCGCGATGACGAGACGGTGCCCGGATTGCCCGGCCCCGCTGACATCATCCAGGTCGGCGATGTCGTGACCGCCTATGGCAAAGAGCAATCCCTTCATGCCATGGTCGAGCCCTTGATTGCCGATTCCGTGCCGGTTCAATGAACACCTCATCGCCAACCACCCGATCCATCGGCATCATCGGCATGGGACTGATGGGCAAGGCTTTGATGACGATGCTTGACGCCACCAGAGGCTGGGATGTCATCCCGGCTCACTGTGTGAATGCGGCGACTGCCGGCGAAGTGTTCGCAAACAGTGATTGCCTTTTCCTCTGCCTGCCAAACTCCGGCATCGTCCGCGAGGTTCTCCGGGATGCCGAACTGCGACCCGGGCAAATCATCATCGACACCAGCACCGGTGATCCGCGGGAAATGGCCGCACTCGGCGCCGAAATGGTCGCGCTGGGCGTGCTTTATCTCGATGCGACCATCTCCGGAAGCAGCGCGCAACTTATGCGGCGCGAGGTGCTCGTCATGGTCGGTGGCGACCCTGACGTCTTCCAGCAGTGCCGCGATTTGTTTGCCCGATTTTCGCGTGAGGCCATCCACGTCGGCCCCTGCGGCAGCGGGGCGAAGATGAAGCTTGTGACGAACCTTGTGCTTGGCTTGAACCGCGCCGCGCTTGCCGAGGGGCTGGCCTTTGCCTGGGATCTGGACCTCGATCCCGCCATGACACTCGATGTCATGCGCCGCAGCATGGCCTACTCGCGCATCATGGACACGAAGGGTGAAAAAATGATCCTGCAGGACTTCACGCCGCAGGCGAAACTCTCGCAGCACTTGAAGGATGTGAACCTCATGCTCGCCGCCACCGGGATGAAACTGCCATTGAGTGAAACTCATCGCGAGCTCCTGGAAAAAGCCGTCGCACTGGGATGCGGCGACCTGGACAACAGCGCCATCATCAAAGCCTTTCTGGAACCATGAGCGCCTCGCAACGTTACCTCGTGCTCATCACCGCCTTTCTGGCGCTCGTCTTTGACGGGGTCGAGCTCGGCCTCATGCCGGTGGCCTCTCTCTCCGTCTCAAAAGGCCTGCTCGGGAGCGCATTCACGCCCACGCTCGGCGGCGACTGGTTTGCGAAGTTCACCGCCTCGCTCATGCTCGGCGCCGCCATCGGCGGCATCGCGCTTGGCAGCCTCGGCGATCGCATCGGGCGCACGCGGGCGATGGGCGTGAGCATTCTGTTTTACTCCATCTTTGCCGCCCTGGGAGCCTATGCCCAATCACAGGAGCAGATGCTCGCCCTGCGTTTTCTCGTCGGCCTTGGCGTCGGTGGGTTGTGGCCAAACGGCATCGCGCTTGTCTCCGAATGCTGGCCCGGCGCCTCACGCCCCCTGGTTTCCGGAGCCATGATGGCGGGGCTCAATGCGGGCATCCTTTTGCTCTCGCAACTCGCGCGGCTCTGGCCCATCACACCGGATTCCTGGCGCTGGGTGTTTCAATTTGCGGGCATCCCCGCGCTGCTCGGCGTCTTCGTGATGATGGTGCTGCCTGAATCGCCCAAATGGCTGGCCTCACGCGGTGCATCGAAGGCCGCGATCACGCCTTTGCGCGAGCTGTTTCAGCCGGGCCTCATCCGCTTCACCCTTGTGGGCATCCTGTTGAGCGCGATCCCCATGATCGGCGCGTGGTCGGCCAGCAAATGGATGATTCCATGGTCGGACAAGCTCGCGGGGACCGGCAATGCCGGCTACAAGGCCGTCACCCAGGGCTGGTGGGCGCTCGGGGCGACGCTTGGCAGTTTCGCCGGCGCACAACTCGCGAACTGGCTTGGCCGCCGCCTCAGCTACTGCCTCATCAGCATCGCCACGCTAGCGATCACCATGGCCATGTTCCAGTTCACCGCACCGCTGACCGCCTCATTCCATCCCATCGTCTTCGCGCAGGGATTTGTCGCCACGCTCTTCTTCGGCTGGCTCGCGCTCTATCTTCCTGAGCTCTTCCCCACTCGCGTCCGCGCCACCGGCAGCGGTCTGGCCTACAATTCCGGCCGCTTCGCCACCGCTGCCGGCGTGATGCTCGCGGGCCTTCTCTTCACCGCACTCGGTGGCGACTATCCGCGCGTCGGCACGCTCTGCGCCTCCATCTACGCTCTCGGCATCATCGTCATCTGGTGGGCGCCGGACACGGCATCCAACGAACTCTCATGAAATCTCTCCTCGCTTTGCTACTCCTGACAACCTGCCTGCAGGCCGTCGATCCCATCGCTGCTTTCACGCCGGGCGCGCGCATTTTGTTTCAGGGTGATTCAATCACAGATGGCAACCGCGGTCGCAGTGCGGACCCTAATCATATTCTCGGGCACGGCTACGCCTTCATCATCGCGGCAAAGTTTGGCGAGGCCCTGGCTGACCGCGATCTCACCTTCCTCAATCGTGGCATCAGCGGCAACACCGTGCTCGATCTGGAGAAGCGCTGGCAGAAGGACACGCTCGATCTGAAGCCGGACATCCTCAGCATTCTCATCGGCGTGAATGACAAGGGCAAGGGTGTGCCCATGGATCAATACGAGCAGGTCTATGACAAGCTCCTCACCAGCACCAGGGCGGCGTTTCCAAACATCAAGTTAGTCCTGTGCGAGCCATTCGTGGTGAACCACCTCGCCAAAACGCCGGCGAACGGCAGTCCAAACGCCGACATCGTGCAGCGCCAGGCGATCGTGGCCGGACTGGCGAAAAAACATGGCGCGGCGCTGGTCCATTTTCAAAAGGCGCTCGATGAAGCCTGCAGGCGCGCCCCGGCCATGCACTGGATCTGGGATGACGTGCATCCAACCTATTCCGGCCATCAGGTGCTGGCGGACGAATGGGTACGCGTGGCGCGTGAGTTTTGGAAATAACGCATCCAGGTCGCGTATGGTCTGCATGCATCGACTCATCGCCTGCCTCGTCATCGCCGCCTCCTCCCTTCACGCCGCTGAATTCCGCGCCGGAGCCGCCACCAGCAACATCACGCCAGAACTCGGCAGCTCCATCAACGGCAACTTTCAGGACGGCAAAGCGGCGTTCATTCACGATGAACTGCACGCCCGCTGCCTCGCGCTTGATGATGGCACGAACAAACTCGTCCTGGTTGTCGCCGACAGCTGCGTGATCGGGCGCGGCATTTTTGACGAGGCCAAGAAGATGGTCAGCGAGGCCACGGGACTGCCGATGGAAAACATGCTGATGTCCGCCACCCATTCCCACTCCTGCGGCACGCTTCAGGCCGTCGGACAGAGCGAGCCAAGCCCGGTCTATCAGCGCTTTGTCGCACGCCGCATCGCCGACGGAGTGCGGCGCGCCCTGAACAATCTCGCCCCCGCCAAAATTGGTTGGGGCGTGGCCGATGTGCCTCAGCACGTCTTCAACCGCCGCTGGCGCATGAAACCCGGCGGCATTCCCGTCACGCCACTCGGCGTCACGACCGACCAGGTGAAAACAAACCCGGGCATCAACAACCCCAACCTCCTCGAACCCGCCGGCCCCACCGATCCGCAGGTGTGTTTCATCTCCCTCCAGTCACTCGATGGCAAACCCATCGCGCTGTATGCAAACTACTCGCTGCATTACGTCGGCGGCGTCGGCCCTGGCCACATTTCGGCGGATTACTTCGGTGCATTCGCCGGGCGCATGGGTGAGCTGCTCGGCGCTGGGCAGCAGGACAAGCCTTTCGTTGGCATCATGTCGAACGGCACAAGCGGCGACATCAACAACGTCGACTTCCGTGGCGGGCAGGCCAAGGAACCGCCGTATGGCCGGATCAAGATCGTCGCCAACGATGTGGCCCAGGCCGTCGCCGCTGCCTGCAAATCGTTGAAGCATCAAGACTGGGTGCCTCTGGGCGTCGCCCAAAAGGAACTGCAACTCGCCCTGCGGCTCCCCACTCCTGAAGAAGTGGCCAGGGCTCGTGATGTCATGAAGACATCCAAGTTGTTCCCGCGCATGGAAACCATGGAGCAATCTTACGCGCATGAAACCGTCAGACTCAGCGAGTTCCCGCCACAAGTTTCAGCCCCGTTGCAAGTTCTGAAAGTCGGCGAGCTGCGCGTCTCCGCCATTCCTGCGGAAGTATTTGTCGAGATCGGACTCGACTTGAAAAAGCGGCACACCCGGACCTTCACCGTATCTCTCGCCAACGCCTACCACGGCTACCTGCCCACCCCTGAGCACCACCGTCTCGGCGGCTATGAAACCTGGCGTGCACGCTCAAGCTGTCTGGAGGTCGATGCCTCCACCAAAATCACGGCAGGGCTCGAGGAGCTGTTTGAAAAACTCAAGTGAAACGGTGACGAAGAAAATCCTCCATCTTGTTTTCACCCTGCTCGCTTTTGCAGGCCGGGTTCAGTCGGCCGACCTCGACGGCGCAAAGATTTCACTCCATGCGTATCAGGGACCTGCGGTCGTTAGCGCCAGGTCTTTGGAAAAATTCAAGCTGCAGGTGTCTGTCGATCCGAAGGGTGAAACAAAGCCACTGGCTATTCGCATCGAATTGCCTAACAGCGGACCAAACACCTGGCCCTCAGCCGACGTCGAGGTTCTCGACACCAGTGGCCGGGGACTGCTGGTTCAGCGCACGGGTATTGAGTGGTTCAAGATGCTGATCCCGCTGCCTGAAGGAATCACGACATGCATTGTCCAGGCTCTGGAACCCTCAGATGGATGGCCGAAACCGACCCCGGAAAAAGAGCGGGTGATCCAGGACCGTGCCAGCGGCGTGCAGATGCGAATTGCCAAATGGCACGACGGGCGTGCCGCGGCCCTGAGCATCCGCTTTGATGATTCGCACCCCACGCAGCTTACCAAAGCCGTGCCGATTCTACGCGAGCATGGTTTTCGCGGCACCTTCATGATCAATCCCGGTGCCTCGGAGCCCGGCAGCCGCCGAACCTCGGATTATGAACAACACCGGAGCGAATGGGAAGCACTGGCAAAACAGGGCGATCACGAGTTTGCCAATCACTCCGCGCATCATCGTGGTGGATTTGGTGATGCGGGCATGGAAGCCGAGATTGGTGAGGCCGCACGGGCCATCTGGAATTTGACACCCGGCAGGAGCAAACTCACCGCACTGAATCTCGGCGGAGGCACCCGCTGGGACACCACCCACACCCTGAGGTACTATCTCGACAAGTATCATCACTTCGATGCCTCAGAGAACAGCACCGGCATGGACGACAGCTATGGCAACCGGGTTGAAAATTTTCGCCGCATCCTCGATCAGCACCTGCAGCGCGGGCTCTGGTGCCGCATCCACTACCACTACATTGGTGACGGACTCAGCAGCAGTGAGGCAAACTTCCGCGCAGCGCTCGACATCGTCGAACAAGCCCGGGACAAACTCTGGATCGCCGGCATGGCCGACATCCACAAGTATCAAACCGAACGCAACGCATCAAAGCTCACGCTGCTCAAATCCGACGAGCGAAGCCTGACCTTCAAACTCACCTGCACCGTCAACACGACGCTCTACGATCAGCCCCTGACCATCGAAATGACTCACGCGGCCTCATGGGATCAGCAGAAGGTAAAGATCCGCAATGCGCAAGGAACGGTGATTCCAGCGAGAAAAATCCATGTGGATGACACCGGCACACTTCGCTTTGATGCGCCTTGCCGTGACGCGGACTACTTCATCGAACTCGGCTCTTGAAACAGATCATGGCAACCATCGCGACACCCCTGCTGACTACCCATTCCGGCATAAGCCTGAAGGAAGCTGATTTTCGTCACACTCGCGTCCGGCAATTCAATCCAGGGACTCTTCAACCGCTGAGAGAGCGATAAAAATCCACTTCACTCACGCCCGCTCCAACTCATCAAGCATCTCATGAAATCATCTCCATCCAGCGGCTGCCCCGGCTTTCGTCAAATGAACCTCCAACGCCGCGAAGCGATGCGCATCGGCTTCTGCGGCGCGCTCGGCCTCAGCATGGCCGAGCTGCTGAAACACGAAGCGCGGGCCACGGTGGAACCCGGCTTTTTCAAGGAAGGCAGGGCGAAGAGCATCATTCACCTGAACCTCCCCGGCGGCATGGCGCAGCAGGAGTCGTGGGACCCGAAACCGGAAGCGCCAACCGAGTATCGCGGAGCGTTCGGCGTCGCCAAAACCAACACGGGGGAAGTCTTCAGCGACAACTTCAGCCGGCTGGCCAAAGTGGCTGACAAGCTGACCATCGTGCGCTCGGTCGTGGGCAAGATTCCGGACCACCAGCAGGCAACGTATCATTTGTTCACCGGCTATACACCGACCACCGTGATTGATTACCCGCAAATGGGCAGCGTGGTGTCGCATCTGCTCGGCACGCGCCGGGGAATGCCGCCGTATGTGGCGATTCCGTCAATGCGCGGCTTTGAGGGTGGCACCGGCTTCCTCAGCAGCAAGTACGGCCCCTTCCAGCTCAATGCGGATCCCGGAGCCAAGGGCGAGTTCAAGGTTCGCGACTTCAGCATTCCCGAGGGTGTTTCAATGCAGCAGTTCGAACGGCGCAAGACCGCACGCGACATCGTGGAAAGCCAGCTCCGCCTGATGGAGGCCGACATCGACAAGCTCAACACGATGGATGACTTTTACAAAAGCGCCTACTCCCTGCTGACTTCGGATGCCGCAAGAAAGGCCTTCTCGCTCGCCGATGAATCCGATGCAATGCGTGAGCTCTACGGCCGCGGCTACGAGCTGAAGCAAAAGGCACCCGCAGCCGTGGGTGAGAGACTGTTGCTGGCCCGCCGCCTCGTTGAGGCCGGCGTGCGCTTCGTGAGCGTGAACTATGGCTCCTGGGACTCGCATGTGGACATCAAAGGCACCTGCACGGAGCACATGCCCGCGCTCGATCACGCGATCAGCGGACTCATCACCGATCTCGATCAGTGCGGACTGCTCGACAGCACACTCGTCATGGTCACCACCGAATTTGGCCGCACGCCAAAGGTCAATCAAAGCAATGGCCGCGATCACTGGGCGCGCGTCTACTCCATGCTGCTCGCCGGCGGCGGCATCACGCGTGGCAACATTTACGGTGCCTCCGATGCCACCTCCGCCGAGCCGGCGCGCGATGAAGTGAAGCTCGAAGACTTCCTCGCCACCGTCTATCACCAGCTCGGCATCGACTCGAACCAGGAACTCTCCGCGTTTGGCGGCACCAGGCCGATCGAAATCGTCAACGGAGGCAAAGTTGTGAAAGGCATCCTTAGTTAGGCCGGGGGAATCAAAAAAGAATCGTAACAACGACCAAGAATGAAATCATTCCCCGGCCCACTCATTTCACTACCCAAATCTGCGGTCACATTCCTGCTTTTTGCCTCCACCGCCCTCGCGGGGCCGATGGTGCATCACATTGAGTTTGTCACTCCGCGCGCCGGACAGCGCGGCACCACGGTCGATGTCACGCTTGAAGGTGCCTTCATCAGGGAGCCGCGCGAAATTCTCTTCTACCATCCCGGCATTCGCTGCGTCGAATTAAAATCCCTTCCTTCACTTCCCGCCCAGCGCGGCACCATTCATGGCGGATTCACCGAAGACAACGTGATGGCACGCTTCCAAATCGACGCCGATTGCCCGCCCGGACTGCACCCGTTCAAGCTGCGCACGGCCACGGAACTGACCACGCTCAGCACCTTTGCCGTCACCCGCTTCCCCATTGTCAAAGAAACGCAGGAAGACCAGTCCGTGCCAATGAACAGCACCGTGCTTGGCCGCATGGACACGAATCAAGTCGGTGATGTCGATGTCTATCGCGTCATCGGTCGCAAGGGCGGGCATCTCTCGGTCGAAGTCGATTCCGTTTGGCTCACGGAGAAGTTTTATGCCGGCTCCGAGTTCGATCTCACCGCACGCATTCTTGATGCAAACGGCAGGGAACTCGCCCGCAATGACGACAGCGCCCTGCATCTGCAAGATCCCGTTTTAAGCACCCTGCTGCCTGCGGACGGCGAATACCGCGTGGAAGTGAAGCAGCGCGTTTTTAACTCCGGCGGCAATTGTTATTATCTCGCGCACATCGGATCCAATCATCGCCCGCTGGCCATTTTTCCAGCCGGCGGCATGAAGGGTGAAAAGCTATCCGCCACCCTGCTCGGCGGCGCTTCCGGCGCTGAACCGCTGCAAGTCGCGCTTCCCGCTCAGGCAGGTGACTTTGATTTCAATGACACGATGCCATCGTCGCTGCTGATGCGCGTGAGCGACTTCCCGAACGTTCTGGAAGGCAAAGATGCCGATGAAACCGCCGTCCCGAATCTTCCATCCGCATTGAACGGCCGGATCGAATCCGCGGGTGATTCCGACAGCTTCCGCGTCAAAACCAAAGCCGGTGAGCGCTGGCGGGTGCGGGTGTTTGCACGGTCGCTCGGCACGCCGCTCGACCCAAAACTCAGCATTCGCAAAGCAGGCGCTGAAAGCGATGACCTCACCGCCGATGACGCCACGCTCATTGATCACGATTTGTGGGCCATGTCGCGCCAGATCCAGCGGAAGGAACTGATGGATCCCGCTGTCATTTGGGAACCCAAGGCCGATGGCGACCACCTCATCAACATCACCGACATGCGCGGCCTCGGTGATCCGACATCGGTTTACCGCATCGAGGTCGAACCCGTGCGCGATGAGATCAACACCTTCATCCAGGCCCGCGTGATCGACATGGTCGAGTGCCCGCGTCTAACTAGCATTGCCGTGCCTCAGGGCGGGCGCTGGACGGTGAATGTGAACCTGATTGATGCCCCCGGCAGCAGATACAAAGGCGACCTCGATCTCGTCGCTCACGGCTTGCCCAAAGGCGTGCGCATGATCGCTCCGCATGTGCTCGCCGGCCAGCGCCAGGTGCCGGTGCAATTCATCGCCGAAGCGACCACGAAACCGCAAACCGCACTCATCTCCATATCTTGCAAGGCCACCGATGGCACGCCGCTTCTGAGCCGCGCTCAGCAGTCATTCCCTTTTCTCGGCCACAGCGGCGGCCACGCCTGGCACTCGTTGGTTGTCGATCACTACGCCTTCGCAGTCACTGAAGCGGCGCCATATCAACTGGATGTCGGGCAACCCGCCATTCCGCTTTCTCAGAACGGTGAACTCAGTCTGCCCGTCAAAATCACGCGCCGTGCCGGCTTTGATGAAGCTGTCGAATTTCAATTCGACTGGGTGCCCGCCGGTGTGGAAAGCGAACCCACTGTCACCATTCCCGCAGGCCAGAGTGAAGGTGCCATTCGGCTCAGCGCCGGCAGTTCCGCCGTTCCAGGCACCTACCAGCTCGCCTTGACCGCCTCCACCACTGGAGGCTCGTATTACCTCGGCGCCGGCCGCATCCGTGCATCGAGTGCGTTCATCGACATCACCGTCGCGCAGCCCTACATCGCGTTGAAGAGCAATCCCGCCGCCGTGCGGCGTGGCGGGCAGTCGCAGATCGTGTGGGAAGTCGAGCACAAGAAGCCCTTTGAAGGCAAAGCCGAAACCGCCCTGCTCGGCCTACCCAAAGGTGTGACCGTGACCGGCGCGCCCAAGCTCGCATCCGGAGACAAACAACTCATCTTCGACATCACCGCCAGCACCGAGGCCCTGCTCGGCCAATACAAGGAGCTCAGCTGTGAAATCACCGTCACCGAACGCGGCCAGCAAATCCGCCAGCGCACCGGCAAAGGCATCCTCCGCGTCGATCCGGCGCTGCAACAAGCTCAGCTGAAATGAACATGCATCCAAGTTGGCAGCGGAATGTTCGGGCAGGGGAATAAGATCAGTCATTCATCCAACCAACCATTCCTCCGTCAAAAAGCAGACCCACTCATGCCCATCATCTGCAAAACACCTGTCGCCAATCTCTCCAGGGAGGAGTTCCTGGAGCGCGATGACATCGTGATGGACTGTGCTTATGCTTCACAAAACAAGCTGGGCAGGCTTTGCGATGAGAGAGTTTACGAGCGTGATCTCGCAGATCGGCTGAAAGCAGCAGGCATGCGCGACGTGCTGACTCAAGTTCCGATTGTTGTGACTCACGGTTCATTTGAGAAAGAATACCGGCTCGATCTGGTCGCCGACGCTGCGGTCTATGAACTGAAAACCGTAGACCAATACGCGGGAGCTCATTTCTCCCAGGTGCTCAACTATGCGATGTGTCTCGACATCCGCTTCATCAAGCTCCTGAATTTTCGTCCTTCTAAAGTCGATGGCAAACTGCGCGTATCCGCCGTCAATGACGCGGATCGCCATGCGGCCAGAATCATCTGCGAATCTTGGATGCCCTTATCTCCCCGTTGTCATCTTTTGAAAGACCATCTTCTCGCCCTGGTGTCCGACCTCGGCGGCTACCTGGAAGTGAGCCTCTATGAAGAAGCCCTCAGCGTCCTGACCGAGTCCCCCGAAACGCGTCTCACCGTCACTCGCGATGATTTGGAACTCGGGACGCATTCTTTGCGCATGCTGGCCGAGCATGTGGGTTTCTATGTCAGCGGATTCACCCAATCCATTGGCTTCCAGCGCTCTCACCTTCAGCGCCTCTTCGGCCTGTTGCCACTCAAAGCCCTGCACTGGATCAACTTCAATCACCGGGACATCACCTTGATGACGCTTCTCAAATAAGAACGAACTGACTTTGGCAGGGGAATGGAATCAACCCCATTCCGCTGCCCGACCATTCCGCTGCCCCCAAATGAAACACTTTCTTTTAACTCTCCTGCTCCCTTCCTTCCTCTCAGCCGGGGAAGCTCCGAGCTTCAGGCGCGATGTGATGCCCATCCTGTTTCGCGCGGGTTGCAATCAAGGAACCTGCCATGGGTCTGCACGCGGCAAGGATGGCTTCATGCTTTCGCTTTTCGGTTATGATGCCAGGGGCGACTACTACCGCATCACGCAGGAGATGGTCGGGCGCCGGGTGAATCTCGCGATGCCGGATCAGAGCCTGATGTTGCTCAAGGCGATTGGAAAGGTGCCGCACACAGGCGGTGAATTGTTCAAGAAGGACAGCAAGTATTACCAAACCCTGCTCGCCTGGATCGAGGCCGGTGCGCCGGATGATGCGGCCTCGGTGCCGCAGCCGGTCGAGATCACGCTGACGCCGGATCGAATCGTGTTTGAAAGCGGCAAAGGCACGCAGAAGACCAGCGTCACCGCCCGCTACTCCGACGGCTCCAGGCGTGATGTCACCGATCTCGCACTGTTTGCCACAAACAATCCAGCCACGGCCAGGATCGACAAGAACGGCATCATCACCGCCGCAGGACGCGGCGACACGCATGTGTTTGCGCGGTTCAACCGCTTCACCATCGGCTCCGAGGTCATCGTGCTGCCGCAGGACAACCATTACACGTGGACGAATCCACCCGCGCACAATTACATCGATGAAGCCGTCCATGAACGGCTGCAAAAGCTGCGCATGCTGCCCTCCGAGGTGTGCGATGACGAAACCTTTCTCCGCCGCATCCACCTTGATCTCACGGGCTCCCTGCCCACGCCGAAAGTGTATCGCGACTTCATGGCGGACACCTCAAAGGACAAGCGCTCCGCATTGATCAACCGGTTGCTGCAAAGCGATGGTTTCACCGATCTCTGGACTGATCTATGGGCCGAAATGCTGCGCATCAAGGGCGGCGGCTACGCGCCCAGCGCCACCGACGTGAAGGCCGCGGATGTCTATTATGAATGGATTCACGAGCAGATCGCCAAAAACCGCCCGCTGAACGAATTCGTGGCCGATCAGATCACCGGCACCGGCAGCAATCTCACCAGCGGCCCCGCGAATCTTTACACCATGCTCGTGCATGACGTGAAGGTGACACCGAAGAACCTCGCCGCCGATTTCTCACAGCTTTTCACCGGCGTGCGCATCCAGTGTGCCGAGTGCCATAACCATCCGTTCGACCGGTGGACTCAGGACGACTATTACGGCTGGGTCAGCTTCTTCACCGGCATCCAGCGCAAGCTCGGCGTCGAGCCGCGCGAGTTTTATGTCTTCAATGATTTGTCCGCCGCTCCGGCCAGGCATCTCGTCGATGAACGCCCCATGATGCCGACCGTGCTTGGCGGCGAAAGCAGCGTGCCGAAGGGCAAAGATCCGCGCCAGGCACTGGCCGCGTGGCTCACGTCGCCGAACAATGAGCTCTTCACTCGCAATCTCGCCAACCGCCTCTGGGCGCACTTCATGGGTCGCGGCCTGGTGGAACCGCTGGATGACATGCGGGTCAGCAACCCGCCCACGAATGGACCGCTCCTCGCCGCGCTTGCGAAACACCTCGGCGAATCCGGTTTCAATCTGCGAGGTTTTGTTCGGGACATCACCACCTCGCGGACTTACCAGCTCTCCGCCAGGCCTAACCAAACGAATGCCGACGACACCCGGCAGTTCTCACGCTCGCAACTCCGCCGCCTGCGCGCCGATGTGCTGCTCGACGCCATTGTCGGGGCGACCGACGGGGAGCGCGGTTTCGTTTATTTCCCAAAAGGCACCAAGGCCATCCAGCAGTATCCGCGCACGCCCGGTGACACCACGCGAGCCATGACGGGCGATCCGTTTTTCGAAACCTTTGGTCGGGCTGGAAGAGCGAGTGTTTGCGCCTGTGACACCAAACTCGAACCCACCCTTTCACAAGCCCTGCACATGGTCGCAGGCGACACCGTGCAGAGCCAGATCAGCGCCGGACAAGTCATCGAAAAACATCTCAAAGCCACCACACCGCCCGAGGGGATCATTGAAGATCTGTACCTCCGCGCCCTGAGTCGAAAGCCGAAGGACAAGGAACTCAATGCCATGCTCGAACTCGTCAGCAGCGACACCAGGGACCGCAAACCCTACCAGGACATCTTCTGGAGCCTGCTCAACTCAACCGAGTTCATCTTCAATCATTGATCATGCGTCCGCTCCTGCTTTTCCCATTCCTGCTCACCTCAGCGACTGCCGCTGATGCCGTCATCACTTACGACGAGCACATCAAACCCATCTTCCGCGAGCATTGCCTCAAATGTCATGGCGAAGACGAGCAGAAGGCCGACCTGAATCTGGCGAACTTCAATGCCGTGCTCAAAGGCGGCAGCGGTGACAAGGCCGTGATCGCGGGCCGTGCCAGCCAGAGCCTGATCTTCCGGGCCATCACCGCCGAAGATGATGCCGAGCGCATGCCACCGAAGAAGGCCATGATTCCCGCGCCGCAGATCGAACTCATCCGGCATTGGATTCAAGGCGGCCTGCGCGAATCAAGCGCGAGCAAATCTCTCGTGGCCGAGCGCGACACCAGCTTCAAACCAAACACCACGCTCAACTTCGACGGACCGCCGCCGATGCCGGAATCACTGCCCGCCTTCACACCGCCTCAGCTCAAACGCCCGCTGCCCGTCATCGCCATGGCAGCAAGTCCGCGCGCGCCGCTGATCGCCGTCGCCAGCCATGAGCATGTGCGCCTTCTTGATGCCGCCACGCAAAAGCAAATCGGCGCGCTCGCCTTTCCAGAAGGCCAGCCTAACATCATCCGTTTCAGCCTCGACGGCCGGGTGCTCATGGTCGCGGGTGGCAAGCCCGTGCAATCCGGCAGCGTCGTGCTCTTCGACATCAAGACCGGCAAACGCCTCGCCACCATCGGTGATGAAACCGATGCCGTGCTCGCGGCTGATCTCAGTCCCGATCAGCAACTCGTCGCCCTCGGTGGCTCCGGCAAGGTCGTTAAAATTTACGGTACTGCCGACGGCAAACTGCGCCACAAACTCACCAAGCACACCGACTGGATCACCAGCCTGGCTTTCAGTCCCGATGGCAAAAAACTCGCCAGCGCCGACCGCGCGGGCGGCATTCATCTCTGGGACGCAGCGAGCGGTGGCATCCTGCTCACACTCGCCGAGCACAAGGCCGCGGTGCGCGCGCTCGTCTGGCGCAGTGACAGCCACCTGCTCGCCAGCGGTGGTGAGGATGGCCTGCTCATCTGGTGGGATGCCAAAGACGGATGGCCTACCATCACCAACAACAACGCTCATCCTCCCCTGCGACCCGCCGGCTATTACGGCAAGCTTCCGAACGGCGTTCTCGCCCTCGCCTTTGGCCCGCAAGGCGAGCTCCTCAGCGCTGGCCGCGACAAACAAGTCCGCCTCTGGAATGCCGATGGCCGCGCTGTCCAATCCTTCACCACCGATTCCACGCTGCCGCTGCAAACGAGCATCAGCTTTGATGGCAAAGGATTGTTTGCCGGAGATGCGGAAGGTGCAGTACGCTTCTGGCCGCAGACCCACTAACGCCCGCTCCCAATCATGAAATCCCACTCCACGCTCGCCGCGCTTTTCGCCATCGCCTTTTCAATTTCAGCCCAGGACGTCAAGCCTCTGCTGCACGATCATCCGCTGCCACTCATCGCCGCCCCAAGCTTTGCTCAGCCATTGGATGACAGCTTCAGCATCGCCAAGGGCAAATGGACGGCGGAAGGCGGCGTGCTGAGCGTGCTCAATCTGCCGGAGCAGAAGCACATCCCGGTGCTGCATCACCGCGTCGGGCTGGCGAATGCGGTCATCGAAGTGGAGTTCCTGCTGGAAGGCGCTGGTGGTAACTTTTTGGTAGGCTGCGATTCAAGCAAACATGTCGGCAGAGTGGTGGTGACGCCCGCAGGTTTAAGCATCGCCGAAGATTCCGTGGCCCCTTCACACACCATTGCAAAACTGCCTGTTCCGGTGAAGCCGGGCGAGTGGCATCATCTGCGCGTCGAGTGGAAAGCTGATCAGATGGCGGCGAATCTAGATGGCAAAGAACTGCGCGCGCAGCACGCCTTTCTCGCGACACCCAAGTCCAGAAGCTGGCTGGCGGCAGGCAAATCCGTCAAGGTTCGCAACCTCAGGATCAGCGGCGACAAGACACCGGCAAAGCCATGAGTCCCGCCGGCTCACGGGCATTTTTGCTGTCTGATTTTCCCGTCTGACTGATCACGGCATGACTTCTCAGCGCGGACCGAAATCCTCGAGATACTGCCTCACGATCTGATTCAAAGGTGGCGGCTGAGGCAGGCCCAGGGCGATGGCGCGTCCGCCGTCCACCTGCTGCGGCCAGTTGTCGACGATGCCCTGGATCCGCGCATCAAACGCGTCCACGATCGGTCCAAGCTGGAGGCCACGCTCAGCGGCGACTTCCTGGATCACCTGCTCCGCGATTTGCGGTGTCACACGATGTGCGGGCAGCACGTAAGCACGGTCTTTGCCGAGCTTTTCCTCCGGCACTTCACTCAGGGCGATGAACGATTCGATCACGGTACGATAACCCGTCATCGGATGCGGTTGATCACGGCGGATGGGCAGCATGCAGGTTTCACCATTCAGCGGTTCGCGGAACATCCCACTAGCCCAGCTTGATGCGGCTGCGTTGGGCTTGCCGGGGCGGATGATCACGGTCGGCAGACGCACACTGCGTCCGTCGAAGTGGCCTTTGCGGCTGTGATCATTCACCATCATCTCACACATTGCTTTCGTCATGCCATAGGTCGTCTGCGGGAGCTGCTTCGTGGTGTCAGACATCATCTGGCTCATCTCCAGCCCGCCGTAGCAGGCGACGCTGCTGGCAAACACCACACGCGGTTTCCCCTCAACGGCTCTCGCGGCTTCGAACACGTTCCGCCCGCCATCCAGATTCACGCGCATCGCGTCATCGAAGCGCTCTTCGCACTCGCCGCTCACCATGGAGGCGAGGTGAAAGATCACATCGAATCTGCAGCCTGTTGCAGCGAACACAGCGGCACGGTCGCCAATGTCACAGATCACCTGCTTCACCCGCGGATCGGATGGCTCGCCGCGAAAAAAGGCATCCAGCAGAACCATCTCAGTGATCGCCTGACCGCACCAGGTGCCGCGTTCGAGGAGACTTTGTGAGAGTTGCGAGCCAAGAAAGCCGCCGCCGCCGGTGATGATGATTTTCATGCGTGAGTTGGGAAGAGTTTGCCATCAGCCGTTGCCTGATGTGAGATCGCTGAACATGAACAAGCCACTCACAGGACACAAGATCGGATTCGTCGGACTCGGCAATATGGGCCGGGCCAATGCACAGCATTTGCACGGGGCCGGAGCGGACGTGGTGGTGTGGAATCGCAGTGATGCGCCGGCGGAAGCAGCGGTCGCGCAGGGCATGAGGCGCGCCGCCACACTGCCTGAACTGGCGCGCGAGATCGGTGCCGGCGTCATCTGCATCAATCTCACCAGCACTGATGTCGTCGAGCAGATCGTGTTTGGCGCAGGCGGGCTGATTGAAGGCCTGCACAAGGACGCCCTGATCATCGACTTCGGCACCACGGGCGTTCCCGAGACAAAGCAGTTCGCGAAACGAGTGCACTGGGTGGATGCACCAGTCTCCGGTGGCCAGGTCGGCGCGCAGGCCGCCACGCTGACCATCATGGCCGGCGGCAACGATGCCGATTTCCAGCGCGCCCTGCCCATCTTCCAGGCGGTTGGAAAAAACATCACCCACCTCGGGCCCAGTGGCAGCGGCCAGGTCACCAAACTCGCAAACCAACTCATCGTCGCCCAGACCATCGACGCCGTGGCCCAGGCCCTCCGGATGGCCGAACTCTCCGGTGTCGATCCCGCTCTGGTGCGCAAAGCCCTGCTTGGAGGTTTCGCGGAAAGCCGCATCCTTGATCTGCACGGCGACCGGATGGTCCGCCGCGACTTCGCGCCGGGCGGTCGCGCGACGCTTCAACTCAAGGATGTCCGTCTCATGTGTGAGCTAGCTGACTCGGTGGGGCTGGACTCGCCGACGCTGAAAAATTCACTCGCGCAGTGGGAGAAGTTTGTGCACGAAAAGGGTCTCGGAGATCTCGATCATTCGGGCCTGTTCAGGCTGTATGAATGAGCTGTGCCGAAGACTGGGGCTTCTCCGGCAGCATCATGAATGCATCACCTGGCCACCGTCGATGTTGATGGTCTGGCCGGTGATATTCTTCGCGTGATCGGAGGCGAGATACACGGCCATCGCCGCATACTCCTCGGGCATCTGCCAGCGACCGAGATGTGAGACTTTTTTGATTTTCTCCGCCGCCCAGTCATCAAAGCTGACCCGCTCTGCCTCCGGTAATTTCTGCTGACCCGCAGCCCAGATGGAACGATTCAATTCCGTCTTCACCATGCCGGGAGCAAGTGCATTCACACGGATGTTATACGGCCCGAGATCCTTGGCGGCGCATTGAGTGAAATTGATCAGGCCCGCTTTCGAGGCGCTGTAGGGCGGATCCGTTTGCGAGCCCATCTGGCCGGCCACGGAAACCAGAAACAGAATCGAGCCATTGCCGCGCTCGATGAGTTTTGGCGCGAAAGCATGCGCCACATTCACGGCGCCGATCAGATTGATCTCCAGCACACGCGCCCAGTCGCCGGGTTCCAAATTCCAAAAGGGAAAACCAAATTTTCCCGAACCTGTGCCGACCGAAAAAACCACGTGATCCACCTCGGCCATGCGATTGGCGAAAGCCTGCACCTGCTCATAACTGGTGACATCACCAGCCACCATGGCCTGTGCGCCGGGGATCGGCTCAGCCCCGGCATCCCGGTCATAAGTCCAGACACGACATTGTTCACTGACAAAGCCCGCAGCGATGGCCCGGCCGATGCCATTGCCTGCGCCGAAAACTGCGACTGATTTTCCGTTCAGATGAAGATCCATGGCCGGCACTATGTCACAGCCTGTCGCGAGGCAAGTCCGCAGAATGATGAGATTTCATCATTTCAGGATGACAAATCCGTACAAACGAAGCCCATTTACCATTCCGACCCATCAACCCTATGAATAACCAACCCGCCTTATCACGCCGCCGTTTTGTCGGCGCCGCCGGACTCGTCGCCGGAAGCATGATCACCCGTCCGCTCTTCGGAGCAGACGCACCCAGCAACAAACTCAACGTCGCCCTCATCGGCGTGTGGGGTCGTGGGCTGGCGCACTACGATTCGATCTCGGAAGAAAACGTCGTCGCCCTTTGTGATGTGAATGAGGCGCGCTTTCCGGATGCGCTGAAGCGTTTCCCGAATGCAACGACGTATGTGGACTGGCGCAAGTGCCTCGACCACAAAGGTCTTGATGCAGTCGTGATCTGCACCGCCGATCACACGCATGCTTTCATCGCCAACTGGGCATTGAAGCGCGACCTGCATGTCTATTGCGAGAAGCCTCTGGCCATCACGGTGAATGAAGCACGCACCGTCCGTGCGACGTGGGAGAGCAAGAAAGGCAAGCTGGCCACGCAGGTCGGCATGCAGCGCCATGCACAGCAGAATTTCAATCGTGTGCGTGAGCTTATCCGTGATGGAGTCATCGGTGATTTGAAGGCGGCCTATGCGTGGGGCAACCGCCAGATTCCAAAGCCTGGTTACTTCCCGGAAGAAGGCGCGCCGCCCAAAGGATTTCACTATGATCTCTGGCTCGGCCCATCGCCATTCCATCCCTACAACCCGGCCTATTTCTCCGGTGGAGCCGGCGCGAACTGCCTGTCCTGGAACATGTTCTGGGACTTCGGCGCGGGACAGATCGGCGACATGGGCAGCCACACGATGGATCTGCTCTGGAACGCCGTGGATGCCGAGCTTCCCATCTCTGCCGATGCCAAGGGCGAGGCGATGAACTCCGATGTGACGCCGGTGAATTGCGAATCGCATTTCGAACATCCAGCCAATGACTGGCGCGGTCCGATTTCGGTCAGCTGGTATCAGGGCGGCGCCATGCCGCGTTCGCCAAAACCCTCCATCGACCTCAACAAAATAGGCCACGGTGCGATGTTCAAGGGCAGCAAGGGTTTCCTCGTCGCTGATTTCGACTCGCGCATGATCGTGCCTTTTGGTGATGACGCAGACCTCAGCTACTACAAGCCGCGCAAGAAGGAGGACATGCTGCCGCCGATCGGTCACTTCCAGAAGCAGTGGTTCGATGCCTGCCGTGATCCAAGCAAAAAAACCGCCTGTGATTTTGGCTACAGCTCAAACATGATCGAGCAGATGCTGCTTGGCCTCGTCGCCTATCGTGTCGGCAAAAAGATCAAGTATGACCCAAAAACCGGCACCAGTCCGGACACGCCGGAGGCAAACCAGTTCATGGGCAAGCAATACCGCGAAGGCTGGAGCATCGACGGCTGATGCAACCCGGCTCCCTTCGATCCGTGAACCGGATCGAAGGGATGGCGGCTTCGCTGCATCCGCATGAAATGCAGCCCGCTGAAGTTTGCCGCTCTTTTGGTTACGCTTAACTTAAATCCAGGTTTCAAGTTTCAGGTTCTCTGGATCAAGGCGTTACGAGATACTGCCAGCACACTCAAAAGCAGAGGTATGCAGTATTCACAAATCGTTGGCTTTCACGTCGTGAAACTTTGAACCTGAAACTTGAAACAGGATTCCAGGCTTCAGCACTGCCACGGAACTGACCGCAACCGGCCTGAGTGCTTCACTGACGGGTGACCTTCACGCGCATGAAGCGCCGCGTGGAGCTATCCTCGGGGACATAGTCCCGCACTTGAAGCGTTGTGCTGTTGTCGATTTCGATGACAAGACCGGCGCTGCTCCAGCTTGCCGGATCGGCCAGATTGCTGGTGGCTTCCACCGTGAAGGTGACATCCGTGGCCAAAGGGTTCTTTGGCGTGACGAGGCGCATGTACTTGCTTCCGCTGATATTGGCAGCCGCAAAAGTGACCGGCGATGGATCTGAAGAACCAGGCGTGGAGCCGAAGGCGTATTCGAGCAAGTTGCTCTGGCCATCGTGGTCAGGGTCGAGCGATTCAGCGTCCGCGGGATTACCGAGATCGGGGCTCCAGTTTTGCGCCTGCCAGACCTGGAAGTTTGAGAGATAGGCGTTGAACGGAAGATCACGGAAGGAGATGGCGCTGGTGTCGTCCGCCTGCAACCGCACGGCGTAGCTGCCACCAACACCGACGGCCGCCGTAGTGTCCACGAGCGTCGTATTGCCAAAGGTGATCGCACCCGGACCACTGAGCTGACTCCAACCTGTGATCAGACTGATGGGCGTGGGGAAATTGTCATCGGTGACGGTGCCATCCAACGGCACGGGTGAGAGCGGATAAGTGGCGACGCTGGCAATGCTGATGACCGGCGCCCTGTTCAGCGGCACGATGCTTAGATTAGTGAAGTTGCAGACATTCAGCACGCCCGCCGTGCCACCGCTGTTATCGACAGCGAATCCGACCAGCACCGGGGTGCTCATGATGATGGTCTGCGGCTGGCCAAGCTGAGTCCAGGTGCCGGGGTTGCCGCCTGAATCAGCCGCGTGGAAAGCGGTGACGCGATTGCCCTGACGCACCAGACGCATCCAGCGCACCGTGCCGGTGAAGCTGGGGACGCCACCACCACCGCCATTGGCGAGAGAACGCCAGATGTAACCACTGAAGGCGCCCTGCGGAATGCGTCCGAGATGGATGTACCCGGCAGTGCTGTCCATGCTTTCACGGATCATAATGCCGGACTTCGCACTGAGGGCGCTGGAGGTGGCGCTGGCGAGCTTTGCCGTGACCATCACATCTCCGTAGTACTGCCAGCCGTAGAACGCGCCCTGGCCGTCCATGCTTCCACTGCCGCCAATGGTGTAGGTGCCACCACTGACAGCGAACGTGCTGGCCGTCGGTGTTCCTGTGCCGAAGTTTTCCGTGATTAAAGCAGAACCGCTGGGCGTGGGAGTGAGGGTCACGTTGTCAAAGGTTCCGGTGCCAAGCACGCCTGCCGTGCTGCTATTGCCCGTGGCGGTGAGGCCGATCTGGGTGAGTGCGTCCGCCATGGTGATCGTGGTCGCGGTGCCGATCGCATTCCAAGTGCCCGGTGAACCCGAAACATCGCTGGCATAGAAAGCGGTCACGGCTGTACCGGTGCGGTCCAGTTTGATCCACACGGGCAGCGTGATCCCGGCTTGCGTGGTCACAGTATCGTTGGTCGACGCCGTGGTGCGTGTGCGGAATTGCAAGCCCGTGCCGGGAACATAACCAAGCACTGCGCGATTGCTGGAGCGGGCGAGGCTGTCGCGAATCGTCACCCCTGCAAGTGGCGCGGAGGCGGCACCACCGGTCGCGGTCAACCTTGCCACGATGCTGCCATCACCCGAGACCTGACGGGTCATGACATGAGCAGCGTCGGTGGTCGTCGCGACATAGCCTGCCCCCATGCCGGTGAGAATGTAGCTGCTGCCGATTTGCGAACTCTGGCCGCGCTGTTGAGTCGTGGGACTCAAGTCTTGCGCGATCCAATTCGCTGGAGCGATGGCGCTGCCGACAATGACGGTGACTTGATCGCTCATCGTAAACTGGCCATCAGTCGCCGTGATGCGCAGCACATAAACTCCATCGGCGCTGAACGTGACGGGAGAGGATGCCAGCGTGGGTGTGCCAAACGTCGCCGTGCCGGGACCGCTGGCTTGAGTCCAAAGTTGCGTCACCGCCTGCGGCGCACCGTCATCCGCCACAAAGGCGCTGACGATCAAGCCATTGCCACTCGCCACAAGCGGCCCCTGCGCCGTCGGGCTGGTGACATACACAGTCGGAGGGCTGTCATTGTCTTGAATCGTCACGTTGTCATAGCCATTGCCACCAATGAAATAGCTGCCTGACGCAATCTGCAGGACCACGATTTCATCGCCCTCCGTGACTCCATCATCCACGGGCGTCACGTCGATGACCCTGCTCACTTCGCTCACGGCAAAAGCAACACTAGTGCCGATGGTCGCATAGTCCGTCGTGTTCGTGGCCGTGCCGGCGATGGTCAGATTCACGGTCAGTGCAACATTCAATGGCGCCGTGCGAGTGATCGTGAACTGGCCTTTGTTACCGGCGGTCTCGCTGGCACCGGCATCATTGGCCACGATGCTGACCGTGCTGCGATCATCATCAGCAATGGTCACCGTGGCGGTGTTTGGCGTGCCAATGGTGTAAGCGGCGTTGGTGGCGATTGTTTCGATCACCGTCTCCGGTCCCTCATTGCTGTTGTCATTGCTGGAAAGCGTGACATCCAACGTGGCACTGGATTGGCCGCTGGGAATATCCAGGTACAATGTCGTTGCGATCGCCGTGTAGTCTGCGCCAGTGGCTGTTCCGGTACCCTTCAGGGTGACAGTGAGTGGACTGGTGGTCGGCCCCGTGCGTGACACGGTGAACTGCCCGGGATCAAGACCGGCTTCGGCAGCATTGGGATCATTTGCCACGATGCTGACGACGGGCAAATCGTCGTCATTGATGGTGAGAGTATGGACATTCAGCGAACCCATGCTGGCTCCAGTCACATTTGACAATGTGACCAGGACGGTCTCCGCAGTCTCAATAGTGGCGTCATCGATCACCGTGACCGGAATCGTTTTCACCAGTTCTCCAGGCACAAAGGTCAGCGTGCCGGATGTCAGCGTGAAATCTGTGCCGCTCGTGGCGGTGCCGCTGGTGACGGCATAATCGACCGTCACATTCGTGGTTGCCGGCGTGCTCAGCGAGACTTGCAAACCTGCCGTGCCACCCGCCTCCGCGATGCTGCTCGTGCTGGCGGCAAAACCCGCAAAGGCCAGGGCCGGAACCGTGTCATCGTCTTCAATGGTGTAAGTGAAAGTGGTGTTTGTTCCCAGTTGCGCGGCGTTCGGGTTGCGCAGCATAAGGGTGATCACTTCCTCGGGTTCGACGATGTTGTCGGCGGTGATGGTGAGCGGGATGTTCTTGGTCTGATCACCCACGCCGAAGGTCAGCGTGCCGGAGGGCAGTGTGTAATCGACCGTGGCTCCATAGGCCGTGGTCACAGTTGAGGAGCGCGCGAGGAATTCCGCCGCCGCATTTGCCACCATGCCGCAATAGAAGGACCGGCTGCGATAACTGGCCACATCACGCAACATCACCCCGGCCTGTGAATTCGCGGCACCGCCGGACTGCGAGGTCACACGCGCAGCGATGGTGAAGTTCCCGCTCACAGGCATGGCCACAAAGTGACACTCATCTTCCGAGCCGCCGATCGCGGCACCCGATCCGCTCACCGTATAAACGCCGTCAATGAGACTGTCAGTGCCTTGCGCATTCACATAACCAACTGTGCGTCCGATCAGGGATGGCGATGCCACACCCGTGATGGTCACGTTGTCAAAGGTGGCCGTCGCCAGCGAGCCATCCGAGCGCGCACTCACCGCGAGTCCGGCGAAAAGATCCTGACCAAAGGGCAGTGTCTGATTCGTGCCCACTTGGGTCCAGGTGCTGCCATCCGGCGAAGAGAAGGCACTGAACACGCTGCCGGCGCGCTGAACCTTCACCCAATACGGTCTCAGCACGGTGGTGGAGGAGGTCGCCCCATTCGTGGTGACGCGATACACGCCACGTGCTGTGCCATCCTTTTGCGCGGTCATCGTCATGTGCTTCGAGGTGGTGGTCGTGGTCTCGCGGATCATCACACCCGCCTTGGAAGAGGCGATGCCACCGGTGACTGAGGTGACACGGGCCGTGATGGTGCAGGTGATGGAGTTGCTGACCGGGAAGGACACGTAGCGGCAAATGTCCGCCGTGCTCGACTGAGACAGATCGGTGCCACCTGCTGCGAGTGTATAAACACCTGCAGCCTCCGAGCTCGAACTGGCCGGTGTCGAGGTGCCAATGGTCGCATGTGAAACGGCACCCACGGTTCCTGTGACTTCCAGTCCAGTGACGCTGACATTGTCAATCGTGGCGGTGCAGGAGTTGCCGCTGGAGTTCGATGCAGCCATGATGCCCGCAGTGTAACTCGTGCCCGACATGCTGATTGTCTGGGTCGTTCCGACCTGGTTAAACACCACGCCATCCGACGAGTAATAGCTGCTCAGCGCGCTGCCGTTACGCACCACCCGCACCCAGTACGGCAGCGTGCTGGCGAGCGAGCCTGAGGTGGAACTGCGGGTGCCGGTGTCCACCACGTAGTCCACTGTGGTGGGCACGGTGGCGGCACTGGTGAGCGATACCGGAATGCTCACGCTCGTCAGACTTTCCGAGCCGGAGGAACCGATGCTGTCAAAGGCAACCTTCTGGGTGCTGGTCTCATTGTCGTCGAGATAGATCGTGGCACCGGGCGTCTTGGAATAGGAACCGTTTGCGAGACTCAGCGCGACCGTTTCCGTGCCTTCGAAAGCCGTGTCGTTCACGATGGCCAAAGGCACGTCGGCCCCTTGTGAACCGGCTGGAATCGTGAGCACTCCGGTGCTGGTCGCAGTGTCAAAGGTCAGCGTGGCACTGGTGGTCACGGTGTAGTCGGCGACCGCGGTGGCATTGCCGCCCAGCGCAAAGTTGACGGTGAGAGCGCTCGTCGTGGCGCCAGTGCGTGATACGTAGAACTTCACAGGTGCCGTGGAACTGCCTTCGGCGATACGATGGGTCGCGCTGCCGGTGCCCACCTGCGAATCCACCCAGACCGTGGGCTGATCATCGTCACGCAGCCACATGGAAGCGCTGCTGGTGGGTCCGAAGGATTGATAGGCGGCGTCAGAGACCAGGGTGCAAATGACGGTCTCCACATCTTCCAGCGCCGCGTCATTCGCCGGCGTGATCGTGAGATCGACCACATTAGTGCCGGTTCCTGCGATGACCACGGTGCCGTTTCCTGTAGCTGCATCAAAGGTGCTGCCGGTGGGTGTGGTCGGGAGGGTGACGGTGTAATCACTGGTCACGGTGGCGATGCCGGTGAGTGCGAACTTGACGGTGACATTGCCGGCCACCGTTCCCTTCAGAGAGAAACGGAACTTACCCGTCGTGCCCGGCTCGGATGCGGACGATGTGTTGATGAGTTCAACGTAAGGCGCATTGCCGGTGGCGCCGTCATTGATCGTCACCGTCGCAATGGAGTTGCTGCCGAGCTGGTAATTGGTGGGACCGGCGCCGAGTTGCAATACAACTTGTTCGGCAGTCTCGCCCAGATTGTCCCAATGCGGCAGGATGCTCACGCTGGCGGAAGCTGATCCGGCGGGAATCTGCAAGACCCCGGGCAGCGCCTCAAAGTCCACACCGTTGAGTGCAGGCACGCCGCTGGTGGTGCCGGCGACGGAGTAATAGACCGTGAGCGGCTGGCTGGTGTCGCCAGTGCGGGTGACGAGGAACGTGCCGGTATCCGCCGCCGTGCCGGGCGGCGTGAGGTCGACTTCCTTTGCCGAGGCATCCGTGGCGGTCACATTCACGATCGCGGTGTCGTCGTCGATGACATTGATGGTCGCCACGGTGGCGCTTGGATTGAGCACATAGGCGGCATTGGCGGTGAGAGTCAGCTTCACGGTTTCCAGCGATTCCACCAGCGTGTCATCGAGTGTCGCGGCGGTGATGGTTGTGCTCGCCGCGCCTGCTGAAATCGTGGCGACTCCAGTGAGTGTGGCGTAGTCGCCGCCAGCGGTGGCCGTGCCGCTGATCGTGTAGTTGACGGTCAATGCGGCAGCCGTCGAGCCGGTGCGGCTAAGCGTTAACACGCCAGGCGTGCCGCTGTTTTCGACGGTGGTGTCGGTGGTCGCCATGAGGCTGACTTTCGGCAGGGTGGTGTCATCGTCTTCAATGGTGACCGTGGCACTGCCGCCACCCGCACCAATGAGATAACCGGCACCGGCGGCCAGCGGCAGGATCAGAGTTTCCGGACCTTCAGCGGTGGCGTCATTGGTGCCGGTGACAACGATGTCAAGCGTCGCGCTGTCAGCGGGAATGGTGAAGGTATTGAACGGCGAGCCTGAGGTGAGAACCGGCAGCAGAGTGTAGTCACTGGTGGTCGCGGTGCCTTGCGCGGTGCTGACATTGACAACGAGTGACTGGCTGATGACACCCGTGCGGGTGAGGCGCAGCGTGGCCTTGTCCGTGCCGCTGTTTTCCAGAGCGCTGGCATCAGGCGCGGTGATGGTGACAATAGGCAGGGCGGCCGCTTCAAAGTTGGCCCCGCTATAACTTGGGCCCACGGTCACGCTGTTGTTGAACAGTTCGCTGAACGAGTAGCCATACAGCAGCGGCGTCATTGAGTAGGTGTTCGCCACAAGATTGGTGATGGTGTAGTAACCGTCGGCGTCCGTGACCACGGGGTTGGAGCTGTTGGCATTCACCAGAACATTTGGCAGACCGGCACCGTCCGCGGTGACCCGGCCTGAGACAGAGAACTTGCCACCACCGGTGCCAACGGTGATCAAGGTCTCGCGCGTGACGCTGCCGCCCTTCATGTCCGACACGGTGCAACTCACCACATAACTGCCCGCCGTGCTGAAGGTGCGGGTGATGGATGGCGCATTGGGTGAGACGATCTTCACTGAGGTGTCACCCCAGTGCTGCCACTGGTAGGCCAGCGTGTCGCCATCTGTGTCACTCGCGGTGGCGGTGAAGGTGACGGTCGCGTTTAAAGGCACCACATTGGAGGAGGCTGCGAGCGTCAGGGTGGGCGCGTGATTGCCACTGAAATTGCCCATGTTCACCATCACATCGACATACTTCGGCGTGGTGCTGCTGACGCCAACGGTGGTGATGAAGATACCCGCTTCGGTATCGCCAAAAGTGCTGCCCAGCGCGATGGCAGCATCGTCTTTGAGGAAGGGCGAGCCCGGTGTGGTGTCGATCAGCTGGATGTTACCGCCGCCCCCGGCTGGAAACTTCCAGCCAAGCAGCATCCCTTTGTCCGCCCAGGGCCGCGAGGCGCTGCCGGTGTAGTTCTGGCGCAGCTCACCCCAATAGGTGCGCATGGCATCCTTGACGATGGTCAACGCATAGCGATTACGCGGATCAAGCACCGGCTGGTCCATGGCGTAGAGTCGATACAATCCGCTGCTGGTGATGTTCTGAACGTAGTTGTCCGGCATCCACTTGATCTGGTTTTTCGCCGCCGCGTTGTAGTGGTCAGTCGGCACGCCTCCACCGCCCATATTATCATAAGAGTCGCCGTACTCAGAATTCGCTCCAGGCCCGATGGCGCTGGTGCCGGCCGTGTCCCAGAAGTTCGCGTGAGCAAGACCAAACGCATGGCCGATCTCGTGGGCCGTGATGCCCACGCTGTCGCCATAAATCCATACGGTATTACCACCACCCCAGCCGCCGGTAGGCCGTGCGCCACCGCTGAGCCGAAGCACCGTGCAATCATAGTTATTGAAGTCGAAACCCATCCTCCGTGCCTGCTCGCGTGCATCGGACATCTCCAGGCCGAGACTATCGACATCACCGCCGTTGGAGGTGTCGCGCTGCACGTACCAGGCCTCGTTCCTGGGCAGTTTCACGGGAGGCGTGACCGTGGTCAGGGTGGTCAGTTTGCCGAACGATGATTTCAAGTAGTAGTCCGCCACGTCGCGCATGACGGTGTAACAAGTGGACTCAGTCGCAGGCACCGCGTTCGTGTCCTGAAAGGTCATGGGAATAAACAACACCTTCACCGTACCCAGCGCCGCGGTCGGAGCTGCCGGCAACACGCCGGTGATCGTGGTGGGTCCGCCCGTGGCGCCTTCCCCATACACAAGCTGGGTGGTGAGCATCGGCCTGTGATAGCCACCGCAAAGATAGATGACTTCCTCCGGCGTCTCGACCACGGTCTCCGCCTGCTCCTCTCCCACCGGTTGCGCTGTCTGCGTATCATTCGCTGTCGTGAGCCCGCTGATCGGACAGGCCGTGACCTGCTTCTTTGACTGATCAGGAACTTCACCCACTTCCAGCACGCGCAGGGGTTCTTCATTCGCCGCGATCTCGCGATCAATGCCTACCCCATTGATCGACGCGTTCGGAACATTCAGCACGGATTCGGCACGCCGGCCATACACATGCAGGTTATAGGCTCCTTCTCCGGGCACTTGGGCGATACGATGTGTCAGGGTCTTCCCCGGCGGTGGCAACGGCTCGCCCGGAGCTGGCATTCCCTGATAAACGGCAACTGATGCGCGATGATTGATGCGCCGCTCCAACAGCACCAGAATATCTTCTGGAAGTTTTTGTCGCACCACCATCGGCACGGCCTTTTCCAGTGCCTGCCGCGGATCATCCTTGATGAGTTGCTTGAAAACCGGCCTGCGAGCCTCGGCCAGCGAGCGCCCTTCGATTTCCAGATTGACTCGCTCTGCCGCCGGTGCCTTGACATAGCGCTCCGCCCATTGCTGAAAGTCTTTCAGCGGTGAGCCCGATGTCTTGACCGCCCTGGTTGCTACCGTTTTGGCTTGCCCGGATTCGATTGCCTTAGGAACCACGATGCCATGACTGACCTGTGGTGCTGTTGGGACCACTATTGCTTTCTGCTTGGCGGGACGGGGTGCGTCTGACACCTGCCAGAAAATGGATGACCCAATCACTGCGAACAGCAGGGTCAGATATAATTTTTGCCGACGATTCAGCATGATTGATGGGTGTTAACTGGTCATTCACAACGATTTAAGTCGTGACGAGCCTGGTAATGTACCAGCTTTTACTTCCGAAAAGCCATCTCAAATTTTCAGAATTTTAACACCTCTGAGTACCTTATTAAAAAAGGCACCAAAAAAGTCTCGTTAGTCCACCCACTTCTGACACCTCATTGAGACCGGCCCTGCCCCACTCGTTTCCCCGGCAAAGGCTGGCATTCACAGAAGTAAAGCACTCCGCCTATCCATCAGCCAAGCACGCTGTCAGGCACACGCGCGATGATCCGCTGATTTGCATCACGAACCACGATCTTGCCATGAATGATCTCCGGCGGATCACCAATCCCCTTGGCATAATCTTCAGCCAAATCCTTGCTGCAGCCCAGGGATTGGCGAATTCGTGCGGCGAGCGCTTGGAGTTCGGTATCGGTCATATCTCCTCACTAAGCCAGATTGGCGGCAAAGTCGCGCTCAGAATTGCGAAAGCTTTCCTATCGCCAAGTCGCCTCAAATTTATCTATGATCGCTGCCTGACCATGGAAACTCCACTCTCTCCACTCGATTTCGCCCGCCGTGCCCGCCGGCTTTACGCTGACCGCGAGGCGGTGGTCGATGGCGAAAACCGCTTCACCTACCGCGAGTTTTTCGACCGTTGCGACCGATGGTCGGCGGCGCTGCAAAAACTCTCCGTCAAAGCCGGTGACCGCGTCGCCAGCATCGCTCCAAACACGCACGCGCACCTTGAATCCTATTACGCCGTGCCACAGATCGGGGCCGTCGTCGTGCCGATCAATTTCCGCCTTACGGCTGACGATTTCGCCTACATCCTCAACCACAGTGGTGCCCGCATCGTGTGCGTGCATGCCGACTACCTCGATGCCGTGGACCAGATCCGCGATCAAGTGCCCGGCGTGGAGTACTTCGTCGCCTTCAGCGGCTGCAAGCCCGGCTGGATCGACTACGAATCCACCCTGGCCGCCACCGCACCCGAATTTGCACCCGCAGCAATCGCTGAGACCGAAATGATCGCTCTCAACTACACCAGCGGCACCACGGCGAACCCGAAAGGCGTCATGGTCACGCACCGCAACACGGCGCTGAACATCATGGGCCACCTCATGCACACGCGCATCACGGCAGCGGACCGTTATCTCTGGGTGCTGCCCATGTTTCATGCGAACGGATGGTGCTTCGTCTGGACGATCACTGCCGTCGGCGGCCGCCACGTCTGCCTGCCCAAGGCGGATCCACGTCTCATCTTTGAAGCAGTCATCCGCGAGGGCATCACGCTTCTGTGCGCCGCCCCCACGGTGCTCATCAGCATCGCCAATGCGCCGGAATCATTGCGAGCAAAAGCCCAGCGCGGTGTCCGAGTTTTCACCGCCGGTGCGCCTCCCGCAGCCGCCACGATTGAGCGGGTGGAAGGTGAACTCGGCTGGGAAATCACTCACGTTTACGGCCTCACCGAGGTCTCGCCCATTGTCACCATCAGCGAATCCAGGCCCGAGCATGGACTGCTAGATCCCGCGACACGCGCGGTGATCAAATCACGTCAGGGTGTCGAATACCTCGCCAATGCCGAGGTTCGCGTCGTCGATGATGCCGGTGGCGAGGTCGCCCGGGATGGAGCGACGATGGGTGAGATCATCATTCGCGGCAACGCCGTCATGCGTGGCTACTACAACGATCCCGAAGCCACGGCCAAGGCCATCCGCAATGGCTGGTTCCACTCTGGCGATGCCGCCGTGGTTCATCCCGATGGCTACATCGAAATCCGCGACCGCTGGAAGGACGTCATCATCAGCGGCGGTGAAAACATTTCCTCCGTCGAAGTCGAAGGCACCCTGCTTCGCCACCCAGCCGTCCAGGAGGTCGCTGTCGTTGGCCTGCCTCATGAAAAATGGGGTGAAACACCCCGCGCCTTCATTGTCCTCAAGCCCGGCGCAGAAACGACCCCCGAAGCACTGCGCCAATTCTGCCGCGATCATCTCGCGCACTTCAAAGTGCCCCACGGTTTCGATTTCATCACGGAGTTACCCAAAACCGCGACCGGCAAGATCCAGAAGTATGTGCTGCGCGGCGGACGAGCCAATATCACCCGGCAGTGACCAAGGCACCATCCTCAAGATGCACCGTGCCGCCGCGCACGACGATCTTCTCCCGCGCCTGCTCCACCGGCACATGACGCGGCGTGTTCGCCGGTGAACCCTGCGGCTTTGCCCAACGGATGCCGTTCGCGATCACGCGCTGCACATCGGGATGATGGTAGATCGGATAAACCTCATGGCCCGGACTGAAGTAAAAGATGCGTCCGCTGCCGCGTGTCCATGTGGCACCACTGCGGAAAACTTCACCGCCCTGAAACCAGGACACAAAGATGAGCTCGTCCGGCGTCGGGATGCCAAACGGCTCGCCATACATCTCTGATTGCTCGATCTCGATGCAATCGCCCAGCCCCTGAGCGATGGGGTGCCCCGGGTTCACCACCCACACGCGCTCACGCTCGCCCGCCTCGCGCCAGCACAGCGCGCAGCTCGTGCCCATGAGCCGCTTGAAGACCTTCGACCAGTGCCCCGAGTGCAGCACGATCAGCCCCATGCCTGCAATCACCCGCTGCTGCACCCGCGTCACCGTTTCATCGAGCACCTGATCATGCGCCGCATGCCCCCACCAGAGCAACACGTCCGTTTCATCGAGAACCGACTGCGGCAGCCCCTGTTCCGGTTCATCGAGCGTCGCCGTGCGGATAACAAAATCTTCATGCGTCCCCAGAATCTCCGCCAGGGCCGCATGGATGCCCTTCGGGTAGATTTGAGCGACGACTGGATTTTGACGCTCGTGAACGAATTCGTTCCAGATGGTGACACGGATGGGAGTGGGCATGATTGGATAAACTAAGTGTCGAACATCAAACAATATGATGATGGCATCAAAATCTGGTTTCTATACCTCATTCAGGCGTTTCTCCAAATCGGATGCTGCTTCAAACACAAATGCTTGTCCGCGTTTGCGCTGCGTCAAAAGGGACAATTCCACCAAACGTAGAATATCTGATCGTGCGGTAGCATATGAGACACGATGACTTTGTTGATGGCTTTCGATAGTGAAAGCGGTTCCTGGATGTCGGATGGCACGGTTGAGCAATGCCTCCTGGCGGTGATTGAACTCGCCTAATGCCCGCAACCGTTTACTGGCTTCGCTGACTTCCTCTGATTTCCGTCTGATGTAGTCGTGAAGCGATTTGATAGCCTGCTCGATCACGCCAAGTTGATGCAGCAGAAAGTAGTTCAGGTCATTTCCGTCGGTCTCCGTTTTTAGAAATGCCTGACCATACTGTGCGCGTGCCTTGAGCAGTATTTGTGAAATGGAGATAAATTGGAAAAGCCAGAATCCACGCTTCAACATCATCCAGTAAAACAAGGCTCGTGCCGTGCGTCCATTTCCGTCTTTGAAAGGATGATCATAGGCCAGCCAAAAATGTAGAATAACAGCCCGGATGATCGGATGCACGAAGGGGACGGCGTCATCCGGTTGGTTGGCAAAATCACACATGGCCTGAAGCCGGGCTTCAAGAGTTTCGGCTGGGGGTGGTGTATGAAGCACTTCCTCGGTCATCTCGTCGATGACCTCCACGGGTTCATCCACTCGTCGCAACCGCCCGGCGGCTGTGGGATCATCCAACGTATCCATCGTGATATGCCGGTGAATCTCATACACGAGTTCTGGAGTAAGCGATTGGGTCCGCCAGTTCGTCAACTCGCTCATGGTCAGGTAATTGTTGAGAATCATGCGCTCGCTGATGTTTCTCGGCTCGCTTTTGCTGCGAAGCATGTCCCGTGCGACTTCACGAGTGGTTGCCGCACCCTCAAGCTGGCTCGAGGTGATGGCTTCCTCCATCAAGCTGCTGACCAAATATTGATCTCGTGTGGAGGAGTTTGTGACCTGAGCGGGCATTTGCACGGTCCCTCCTGCCATCATGTCAATCTTGCGAAGACACAGCAGCATCGGATCTGTCAGAAACCATGAAAAAGCCCGTTCTTGCGGATCCAATAGTGGCAGGACTCGGGCTTGGCTGTTGCGTTGAAAGCGGAGGCTCAGCCACCATTCTTCGAGCGTGCAGCCTTCAGGAGGGCTTCGATGCCGTAGTTCATCCCAGTGAAAATATCGGTCATCAGGCAGTTTTTGAGTGATGAGTGAGATAATTCTCGTTGGCTCTGTCTTTTTGAACAGGCTTTCCATTGACGGCGGTGTGCGAGGAATGTGCATTTATTAATTTTCTATCAATCTGTGACGAATTGATAGCAAATTAATAGTCGTGGCATCCATTAGCTATCAATTGCTTTTAAATTGATAGCTAATTAATAGCTTGTCCGCCTATGACTACTGAACCTCAATGCTTCACTGAGCACCCCGGCCCGACGGTTTGGAAGAAGTCGTTCCCCTTGTCGTCGATGAGGATGAAGGCCGGGAAGTCTTCCACCTCGATCTTCCAGATGGCTTCCATGCCGAGTTCGGCGAACTCGACGACTTCGACCTTCTTGATGTTCTCTTTGGCGAGGATGGCGGCGGGGCCGCCGATGCTGCCGAGGTAGAAGCCGCCGTGCTTTTTGCAGGCGTCGGTGACCTGCTGGCCGCGATTTCCTTTGGCGATCATGATCATGCTGCCGCCATGGCTTTGGAAGAGATCGACGTAGCTGTCCATGCGGCCGGCGGTGGTCGGGCCGAAGCTGCCGCTGGGCATGCCGGCGGGCGTTTTGGCGGGACCGGCGTAATAGACGGGATGGTTCTTGAAGTAATCCGGCAGCGGCTTGCCGGCATCGAGCATCTCCTTGAGCTTCGCATGCGCGATGTCGCGGGCGACGATGATGGGGCCGTTGATGAGGAGGCGCGTGGTGGTGGGATACTTACTCAGCTCGGCGCGGATCTCGGCCATGGGGCGGTTCGTGTCGATGCGCACGGCGTTGGTGTCTTTGCGGTGGCGCAGTTCTTCGGGGATGTATTGAAGCGGGTTCGTTTCGAGCTTCTCGATGAAGACACCATCACGCGTGATCTTGCCTTTCGCCTGGCGGTCGGCGGAGCAGGAAACGCCGATGCCGATGGGCAGAGAAGCGCCGTGACGCGGCAGACGGATGATGCGCACGTCGAGCGCGAAGTATTTCCCGCCAAACTGCGCGCCGATGCCGCACTCGCGGGCAGCCTGAAGCATCTGGGCTTCGAGTTCAATATCACGGAAGGCGCGACCATGCTCGTTGCCGGTGGTCGGGAGGTTATCGTAATACTTCGTGGAGGCCAGTTTGACGTGCTTCATCGTCGATTCAGCCGAGGTCCCGCCAATGACGAAGGTGAGGTGGTAAGGCGGGCACGCGGCGGTGCCGAGCGTGACCATTTTGTCGGTCAAAAACTTCACGATGCTCTTCGGATTGAGCACGGCGCGGGTTTCTTGATAAAGGAAGGCCTTGTTCGCCGAGCCGCCGCCTTTGGCGATGAAGAGGAACTTGTACGCATCGCCATCGGTGGCGTAAAGATCAAGCTGCCCGGGCAAATTGGTGCCGGTGTTCTTCTCGTCGAACATGTTCAGCGCGGCGTTTTGCGAGTAGCGCAGGTTGTTCTCCGTGTAGGCGAGGTAGACGCCTTTGGAGAGCGCCGCTTCGTCACCGCCACCGGTCCAGACCTGCTGACCCTTTTTCCCCATGATGATGGCGGTGCCGGTGTCCTGACAAAATGGCAGCAGGCCTGCGGATGCCACATCGGCATTCTTGAGCATCGTGAGGGCGACCATGCGGTCATTCTCGCTGGCCTCAGGGTCATCTAGGATCGCAGCCACCTGCTTGAGATGCTTGGGCCGCAGGAAGAAATTGATGTCGTGGAAGGCCTGGTTCGCCAGCAGCGTCAGTGCCTCAGGATCGACGACGAGGATTTCTTTCTCGCCAAACTTTTGCACGCTGACGTGCTCCTTGGTGATGAGGCGGTATTCGGTTTCATCGGCGCCGAGTTCGAGGAGTTCCTGGTAATGAAAAGCGGGAGTTGGCATGGTGGTGGGTCAGTGTGAAACGGATACGCCATCGAGCAACGGAGAAAGGCTCATTTTGAGCATGGCATCAATGGGTGCTGCAACATATCTTCGACCGGGCGGACAAGCCTCTCTCTTCCGCCATCACCTCCCGCCACTGACCCGGCAGCAAATCCTCCGGCAATGTCAGCCCACCGATGCTCTCGCGATGCAGTGCGGTCACGAAGCAGCCCAGACGGCCAAACATGCGCTTGATCTGATGATGCCGGCCTTCGTGAATGGTCACCCGGGCGCGGCAGTCATCGAGCAGCACGAGTTCGGCAGGTTGTGTCGTGATGTCTTCGGCCGCAAAGTGAAAGCCTTCTGCGAAGGCCGCAACGGCATCGGAAGGAATGCGCGAATCCGTTTCGACCACGTAGGTCTTTGGCACCTTCGATGAAGCGTCCATGAGCTGCTTGGACCAGCGACCATCGTTGGTTAACAGAAGCAGGCCTGTGGACCAGCGATCCAGACGTCCGGCGATGTGCAGGGTGTGTTTGTCTGGATCGTGGAGGAGGTCGATCACCGTCCTGTGCCCGGCATCCACCGTGGCACTGACCACTCCGGCGGGTTTGTGC
The DNA here is from genome assembly GCA_903960845.1 of uncultured Verrucomicrobiota bacterium. Lineage (GTDB taxonomy): Bacteria > Verrucomicrobiota > Verrucomicrobiia > Verrucomicrobiales > Verrucomicrobiaceae > Prosthecobacter. The sequence goes on from CAJCCF010000484.1 coordinate 52,379, forward strand.
ATCATCAAATACAGGGCGCGCTGCGGCGATTGCACGATTTCCGCATCCAGTTCGACCCGCGTGAAACGATCGATCTCATGTTGATTGGCCAGGCTGCACAGGCCATCCACCAGCACTCTTCCGGCGGCGATGAGCCGGTGCGCCTCACTCCGCCCGAGCGAGCGGTGTTTGGCGATGAGGCGATCGAGTTTCATGCCGCACACTGCCCTGATTGCATGAGAGTGAAACTGTTTCGCCACTTTGATCGTACTTTGCGGGCAACCATGAAACTTCTACCCTTCGCCGCCGCCCTCCTTCTGACCTCCCTGCATGCCGCCGAGCCGCCTGCAGGCTTCAAAGCCATCTTCAATGGCAAGGATCTCACCGGCTGGTACGGCCTGAATCCACACTCGGTCGTGAAACTCACGGGCGAAAAGAAGGACGCCGCGCTGAAGAAGATGCGCGAAGAGTTTCCCACCAACTGGAAAGTGGAAAATGACGAACTGGTCAATGATGGCCACGGCCCATACGCCACGACGAGTGAGGAGTTTGGCGACATCGAATTCCTGATCGAATACAAGACCGTGCCAAAGGCCGACAGCGGCATCTACATGCGCGGTCTGCCGCAGATTCAGATCTGGGACCACCACCAGGTCTTCGATCCCGCCAAGCCGGACCGCAAACCGCACCTCGGCTCCGGCGGCCTCTTCAACAACACGCCAAACACCCCCGGCCGTGATCCTCTCGTGCTTGCCGACAAACCTTTCGGCGAGTGGAACAGCTTCCGCATCCGCCAGATCGGCGCGCGCACCTGGGTGTGGCTGAATGGCAAACTCGTCGTCGATGGCAACGTGATGGAAAACTACGCCGACCGCGCCAAGCCGCTGCCGGCCAAAGGTCCGATCATGCTGCAAACCCACGGCGGCGAGATCCGCTGGCGCAATCTTTTCGTCCATGAAATCGGTGCTGAAGAAGCCGCGAAAATCCTGGCCGAAACCGCCGCGAAAAAGTAACGCGCCGACAAGCCTCAACTCCACTGGGCGAGCACTTGTGCAACGATGATGCGCAGGAGCATGGTCAGTGGATACACGGCAGCGTAAGCCACGGCAGGAGAGTCGCAGCGGGCCATGCCAGTGGCAAAGGCAAGCGCAGGTGGATCTGTCATGCCGCCGGAAAGCAGGCCGCAGATGGTCATGTAATTCATGCCATGGAATCGGCGTGCGATCGTGCCGACGAGCAGCAGCGGCAGCAGGGTGACAACAAAACCCAGCACCACCCATTGAACCCCCTGCGTGGTGAAAACCGTGGCGGCAAACTTTTCGCCCGACAACAAACCGACGCAGGCAAGAAACAGGATGATGCCCAGCTCACGCAGTGCCCGGTTGGCATTGATCGGCATGTGCATGACCAGCGGGCCGATGCGGCCCAGGTGGCTGAGCAGGATGGCGACCACCAGCGGACCACCAGCGAGCCCCAGCTTTACAGGGGCCGGCAGGCCGTTGATTTGAAAAGGATACAGTCCGAGCATGATGCCGAGCATGATTCCGGCAAAGATGGCTGCGAACTTGGTTTCCTGAAGCTGCTGCACCGCATTCCCAAGCGACGCAGTGGCCCCATTCAGCGACTCCTCATCACCCACAAGCTGCAGCATGTCACCAAACTGAAGACGCAGGTCAGGCAATGCCGAAAAGATCTGATCGCCACGACTCACGCGGGTGACGGTGACATTGTGCAGATGATCCAGGCCCAGTTCACGGACTGTTTTGCCAAGCATCGGCTTGCTGGTTAAAACCACCCGCCGGTAGGTCACATTTCCCGGCGCTTTCATGAGATTCTCGTCCGAGGTGCTGCCGATCACGACGCGGAACTGCTCCAGATGCGCCTTGGTTCCCACCGCCAGGATGACATCTCCCACATGCAGCACCGTGCTCGGCGAGGCTGGATGCACCTCACTTTCACCGACTGGCCGAAAGCGGGAGATGATGACCCGCGTCTCACGAATGCCGGGCACTTTGGCCAGCGTCACGCCTTCGAGATTTGGATTCTCCACGCGCAGATTCATCCGCTCCAGAGGCTCCACCCCAGCACCCTGCTCACGCTTGAAAGTCTCCGCCTCTCCGCTGACATGGATGTGGAAGACCACGCGCAAGAGCACCAGCGCCAAAATGATGCCCACGACGGCCAGCGGATACGTGGCCGCATACGCCAGAGCCGGCAGAGTGACCGTCGCCGCATCAGCGCCACCGGATTGCAGCGCCTGCTGGGCGGCACCGAGAGCTGGCGTGTTGGTCGTGGCCCCGGCAAAGAGACCCGCCACGGCAGGCATTGGCATATCAAAAAACCATCCGCCCATGACAGCTACCACACCGCCACCAAGCACGAGAGCGGCGGCATAAAGATTCAGCTTCAAACCATCACGTCTAAGCGAGGCAAAAAAGCCCGGCCCCATCTGCATCCCGAGCGCAAAAACAAAGAGCACGAGACCAAAATCCTTCAGGAAATGAGCCACCTCGGCACCCGGCAGCAAGCCGAGATGAGAGGCCAACAGTCCGGTGAAGAGAACACCGGCCACGCCAAGTCTGACTCCGGCGATTCGAATATGGCCCAAACCAATACCGCTCAGAATGACGGCGCTGAAAAGCAGCAGGTCATGGGCGACGGGAGAAGTGGAGAGCAGTGTTTGGAAAAATGACACCCTTCACCCATGGCATGAATCATACCAGTTCACCGCAAGATTGATGTGCCATTCTTGTCGTGGTCTAGCACCAATCGCGCAGCGCGCACATCTTTGCATGCGCGGCGCCGCGATCCAGTTGCGATTCCGCCAGGGCTTTGCCCGACTGCATGTCCGCCGCTTTGCCGGTGATGACAAAACCTGCCGCAGCATTGAGCACGGCGATGTCGCGTTTTGCGCCTTTGATCGCGCCACTGAGGATGCCATCGACGACGGCGGCGTTTTGCATCGCATCTCCGCCGACGAGTTCCTCAAGCTTCGCGGGAGCAAAGCCGAGTGTCGCTGGATCCAGCGTGTCTTCGGCTATCGCACCACCGGCCACTTTGCATATTTGGTTAGGTCCGAGCGTGGACAGCTCGTCCATGCCACCAAAATTTTCCACCGAGCCGTGGACGACCCACGCGCCCTTACGCCCGAGTGTCAGCAGGATCTCGCCAAAAGTACGGGTCAGCGCCGGATCAAAAACACCGACAAGCTGGTAATCAGGGCGCGATGGATTCAGCAGCGGGCCGAGCAGATTGAAGATGGAGCGCTGACCTTCCGCGCCGAGAATCTTGCGGGCTTCCGCCACGGCTTTGAAGGCGGGATGATACAGCGGGGCAAAAAAGAACCCGAGGCCGATGGTTTCGATCCCGCGTGCCACGCGATCGACCGGCAGATCAATGCGGATGCCCAGAGCCTCCAGTACATCGGCACCGCCGGCCTTGCTGGTCACACCGCGATTGCCGTGCTTGGTCACACAGACTCCGCCGGCAGCGAGAATGAACATCGCGGTCGTGGAAACATTGAAGAGATGCAGCTTGTCACCACCCGTGCCCACCACATCCAGCATCGGTCCGGGCAGCTTTGCGCGGTCGAGACCAGGATCGACGGCCAGCTTCAGAAACTCCTGCACAAACGCGGCGATCTCTGCTGGCGTCTCGCCTTTCTTCGCCAGGGCGCGCAGGAAAGCAGCCTTTGCGGCAGCGGATTCATTCCCGGTTACCAGAAAGGCAGCCGCTTCCCCCACCTGGGCGGCAGTCAGGCTGTTTCCGGCTTCGAGCGTTTGGAGAATGTGGTGCATCGTGCAGATTGTGGGAGAGGCGTGGCATTTTGGCAAACCTTCAGCATCAAACTTCCCGACCCGTGTATATTCCCCCTTCATCCTTTCCCCATGTCTCCTATCCTCGGCATTGATCTCGGCACCACCAACTCGCTCGTCGGCGTGGTGGACAGCGGCTTCCCCATCCTGCTCGCGGATGAGGACGGTCAGCGGCTCACGCCCTCCGCCGTGAACTACGCTGCGGATGGCGGCATCATCGTCGGCGCGGCTGCTTTAAGAAAACGCGCGCTGGAACCAAAGCGCACAGTGACCAGTGTGAAGCGACTGATCGGCCGCCGCAGTGGCGAAGGGGACTGGCAGCCGCCCTACAATCTGCGCGAGCTCGGCCTGTCACCCATCCAGGTCTCGGCGGAAATTTTGAAAAGGCTCAAAGCCATCGCGGAACGTGCGCTGGAGCAGCCCGTGAATCGCGCCGTGATCACTGTGCCGGCCTACTTCAATGATGCGCAGCGCAATGCTACGAAACAAGCGGGTGAACTCGCCGGACTCACGGTCGAGCGCATCGTCAGCGAGCCCACCGCCGCCGCGCTGGCTTATGGTTTGGACAAGCTCGGCGAGCGTCAGAAAATCGCCGTCTATGACCTGGGCGGCGGCACTTTTGACATCAGTGTGCTGGAGATGCGGGATGGTGTCTTTCAGGTGCTCAGCACCGCCGGCGACACTCAACTCGGCGGCGATGACATTGACCGTGCTTTGGCCGAATCCATCTGCCCCGACGGTGTCAATCCGGCGCGTCTCGTTGAAGCCGCCGAAGCCGCAAAGAAACGCCTTTCGATGGAGGAAAGCGCACGCATCGAGCTGCCCTTTTATGACGGCACACACAGCCTCTCCGTGGAGCTGACGCGCACGGATTTCGAAAAGCTCATCCGTCCACTCGTCGAGAGAACGCGCAGTCATTGCCTGCGGGCCTTGAGCGATGCCGGTGTGAAGCCTGATGAACTCGATGCGGTCATCCTCGTTGGCGGCAGCACACGCATTCCGCTCGTGCGGCGTTACGTTGCCGAAATCTTCGGGCGCGAGCCCGACATCTCGCAAAACCCCGACGAAGCGGTGGCGCTCGGCGCGGTCATTCAGGCGGGCATTCTCAGCGGCTCGCTGAAAAACGTGCTGCTGCTCGACGTGACGCCTCTTTCTCTCGGGATCGAAACGTTCGGCGGCCTGATGAACATCATCATCCCGCGCAACACAACCATCCCCTGCAAAGCAGGCGAGATGTTCACCAACGCGGTCGCCAACCAGCAGGACATGCTCATCCGTGTGCTTCAGGGCGAGCGCGAACTGGCGAAGGACAACTGGGAACTCGGCCGCGTCATCGTCCCCTTCCCCGCCGGCCCGAAAGGCAGCGCCCGGGTCGGTGTGCAGTTTGCCATCGATGCCAACGGCATCCTGCAGGTGCTCGCCCGCGACACCGCCACAAACACCGACACCGTGCTGGAGATTCAAAACACCGCGGTCGATGTCGATGACGAGCGCGTGGAGCAAATGATCTCCGAAAGCGTGGAGCATGCTTTTGAAGACATGAACGAGCGCGTCTGGACCGAGGCCAAACTCAAGGCCGAAGAACTCCTCCCCGCCGTCGATGCTGCGCTCGAGCAGTTTGGCGATGCCGTCAGCGATGATGAACGAGCCATCATCGAGTCCGCCGCCGCCACTGTCCGCGCTTTGCTCCACGCCGCCGATCGCGATGCCAAAGCGCTCAAAGCCGCCAACCAGGCCATCGACGACGCCACCCAGGAACTCGCCGTGCGCCTCGTCGAGCGGGCGATGGAAGAGTCGCTGGTGCGCAGAGGGCTCGTGTGAGCCTTGCCAAGCTGACTATGAAGCTTGATGTAACATTCAAACCAATCCTTGTTTGAATCTCTCTGATCTCATCTGCGGCATGTAGACTGTGAGTTCGATGACTTCCAAACGCGGGCATCGGGTTGGTTTTGGCGATAGCGGACGATAAGACCGAAGGCATCTAGTTCTACTGCCTCGGCGTTTGCAAAATCACCGCACTCCCCCATCTTGGCCGCCCTTTATGCCCGAACTCGACAAGACCTACACCCCAGCCGATGTGGAATCACGCTGGTATCAGCGCTGGCTGGATGACAAATGCTTTGAAGCCGATCCCGCTCGTGTGAGCGAGACGCGCCCGGCTTACTCCATCGTCATTCCACCGCCGAATGTCACGGGCATCCTCACGCTCGGCCATGTGCTGAACAACACCATCCAGGACATCCTCTGCCGCCGCGCCCGCATGCTGGGGAAGGAAGTGCTCTGGCTGCCCGGCACCGACCACGCCGGCATCGCCACGCAAAACGTCGTGGAGAAGACGCTCAAAAAGCAGGGTGTCATCAAGCATCGCGACGATCTGGGCCGCGAGGGCCTCGTGGCAAAGATCTGGGAGTGGAAGGAGAAGCACGGCGGCATCATCATCGAGCAGCTCAAGAAACTCGGTGCCTCCTGCGACTGGAGCCGCGAGCGCTTCACCTTTGACGACGACTACAATGCCTGCGTCATGCGCGTGTTCGTCGATCTCTACAAAAAGGGCCTCATCTACCGTGGCAAGCGCATGGTGAACTGGTGCCCGTCCTCCCTCACCGCGCTCAGCGATGAGGAGGTCGTCATGAAGGCGCAAAACGCCATCATGTATCACTTCAAAGTCGAGGTCGTCGAGGAACCCGGCACCTGGCTCACCATCGCCACCACGCGTCCTGAAGTGATCCCGGGCGACCAAGCCATCGCCGTGAATCCGAAGGATGAGCGCTATGCCCATCTCATTGGCAAACACGTGCGCCGTCCGCTGCCGGTCGAAGATCAAGCGCTGCTGCCGATCATCGCCGATGAGCATGTCGATTTCACCTTCGGCACCGGCGTGTTGAAGGTCACACCCGCACATGACAAGGCCGACTTTGAGATCGCGCAGCGTCACAACCTGCCCGCCGTCGATGTCATGCATCCGAACGGCGTGCTCAACGAACTCGCTGGCAAGGACCTCGCTGGCATGGAGCGCTTCGCCGCCCGCAAACGCGCCGCCGAACTGCTCGCGGAAATCGGCAGCCTCGTCAAAGAGGAGCCGTATCAAAACAACCTCGGCTACTCCGAGCGTGCCGACGTGCCGATCGAGAGCCGTTTGAGCGAGCAGTGGTTCCTCAAATACCCGAGCGTGAAGGAAAGCCAGGCCGTCGTGGCCAATGGCGAGATGAAATTTCACCCCGACCGCTGGGCGAAGGTCTATGACCACTGGATGACCGGCCTGCAGGATTGGTGCATCAGCCGCCAGGTTTGGTGGGGGCATCGGATTCCGGTGTGGAGCAAAAAAGCGTCCCTCGATGAAGTCCGCTCGCTGCAAAAAGGGTCTTCTTCTTTGCATGTCGATGACGAAGACAACAC
>CAJCCF010000485.1 GCA_903960845.1 uncultured Verrucomicrobiota bacterium
CCCTCATTTCGACGAGCCTGGCAGTATGCCCGGCTTTGGGCGCGAGATTGGTCCATTCATGCGGATCGCTCTTGATGTCATAGAGCTCTTCGTCCCCGCCCTGGTAGTGAATGTAGCGCCAGTGCTCGGTGCTGATGGCGTAACTCTCAGGCTGATCAAGATGAGTGATCGCTGCGTCCGGCCAGGGCGTTGATGGATCGCGCAACAAGGGAACCAGACTCTGGCCCATGGTGCCGGGTTTGTCCGGCAGTCCGCACAAGCTGGTGAGTGTGCGGAACAGATCGACGAGGCTCACGACGCGGTCACACACGGAACCTGCATGCGTGCCTTCCGGCAAAGCGCTGACGCCCTTGGGAACACTCACCATCAGCGGCACGCGGTCGCAGACGCGCCAGCCGGTGAACTTCTGCCAGTGCTCCTTCTCGCCGAGATGCCAGCCGTGATCGCTCCACAAGACGACGATGGTGTTGTCGCGTTGCGGGCTTTGATCGAGCGCAGCGAGCACGCGTCCGAGCATGGCGTCGGCAAAATGAATGGAGGCGAGATAGGCTTGGATGCCCCGCTTCCACTGCCCTTGTTTTTGAATGTGCTCGAAGTAACGATTGCGCGCGATCTTCACTCCCGCAGGTGGCAGATCGTTCACGTCACCGGCCTTGAAACCAGGTCCGGGTTGGATCGTCTCCAGCGGAAACGGTTCGAAATACTTCTTCGGCACAAACCATGGCTCATGGGGTCGATACAATCCACAGGCCAGGAAGAAGGGCTTGTCGCGCTTGAGTTGAAGTTGCTCGCCGATCCACTTCGTCACCAGCCAGTCACCACCGAACTCTTCATCACTCACATCGAGCGCCGCCCAGTCGGTTTCATCATACTGCCACTCGCCTGCGCGCGGCAGATTCACGGGCCGCTTCGCCGGATAAAACGTGCGTGGAAATGGGTTGTCCTTGGCTTTGGTCGGGAAGTAATCATCCCACGACTGTGGATCGATGACGTAATGGAGCATCTTCCCCGAACCCGCGCTCCAGTAGCCGTTGCGTGAAAAATACTTCGGCAGCAATTCCGCGTCCGGCAGCACCTCACGCATCTTCTGCCGGTTGTTGTAGAGCCCCGAGCGATGCGGCAGCAAACCGCTGAAGACCGCGGTGCGCGATGGATTGCACGAAGCCGCCGCAGTGTAGGCATTGCGAAACAACACGCCACTCGCCGCGAGCCGGTCGAAGTTCGGTGTCTTCGTCTGTGGATGGCCGCCGAGGCAGCCGATCCAGTCATTGAGGTCATCCACCGCGATGAAGAGGACGTTGGGCTTCCTGGCTGGTTCATCTGCGCATAGCGCGGCAAGCGGCACGTGCAGCTGCACGATCAAAGCGATTTTGAAACGAATCATCATGGCTTATCACGGTTTTGGTTATCTTCCACTTCCTGCCGCGTCGCGATGGGCACATAGCCGATCTCCAAACCCTTTGGCGGCGTGAGGATGAGCGCGGGATCAATGTCTGCAAGCTTGCCGAGATCCGGCGGCGTGAGGTAATCGCGATCCTTGCTCCACGCTCGATGCAACTTCTCGACGCGTTGCTGCACCTGCCTGCGTTCCTCGGGGGTGAGGTCGGCGTTGAGCATGGCGGGCTGATCGGCGAAGCGATACCAGTAGTAGGTGACCGTGCTGCCATCGCCGAGTTTGGCTTTGAAGGGACCGGCGACGGGGCCGGGCTTTTTCCAGCAACTGTTCGGATCGTCGGGTGTCGTGCGTGGTTCCTGCGGCTTCTCCTTGGGCGTTTCAAAGCGGTGCTGGGTGAGTTTGTCGTCGGCAGAGGCTTGTTTGGCATCCATCACCTGCCACAGCGGCTTGCCGCGAGGATTGGTGCCGAGTTGGAAATACTCGGGCAGGACAACGAGCGATCCTTCGCGGCGCGTGAGTTGCGCGTTCCATTGATAACCGAAGGTGATCGGATTCGGCGTGAAGGACGTGGCGAAGGCATTCCAGGCGAGCGGTGTCTTGTCATCGCGTTTCGTGCCGGGCGGGTAGATGCTCCAGTTCGAGCCGCCGCCGCTGCGGAAGGTGTGGATCGCTGCGGCCTCGGGCTTGATCTTGCCATCCGCCACCGCGCCTCCGTCGAACCAGCGCTGCACGTCATCCCACAGCGCTTCTTTTTTATACGCGGTGAGTCGATGCAGCACGGTGGACGTGCCATCCGCGCCGATGGGGAAGCGTGTCGGCGCGACGCGGGCTTGTTTGTCGGTCAAAATGGCGGGCACGTGCTGCGTCTCCATTTGGATCGGCTTGTTCGGGCCGGCCGGGCAGGAGTCGAGCAGCTTGCCCGTCCACTCGGGATGCTCGATGAGTGCCTGCGACCAGAAAAACGGCGTGAAGAAGGCGACAGGGCCTTTGAAGTTGCCGGTGCTCAAAAACAGCGTCCAGCACTGGTTGCCCGTCGGCACGTTTTTGCCTGCGGTGGTGCTCTTTTTGTTCGTGAGCGGCAGCGGCAGATAGCCGTAGCCGAAAAGCTCGCCGCTGGTGCCTTGCTTGAGGTTCAGGCCATCGAGCGGGATCAGCAGCCACGGGCTGAGCTGCGCCACGCCATACTGGCCGCGCGGCTTTTCCCAGGTGCCCGCGCCGTAGCCGGGACCGTTCGCGATCACCGAGAAGTTCGGCCCCACGCCGCCCATGATGAACTTCGGAGTGATCGTCGGAAAATGCGTGTCACGCCACCAGCCGAGCCCGCCCTCGATGTCCGTGTAGCATTTCTCCTTCGGCTTCTCCGCCTCCGACCACTGCGGATGCATCCACGTCCCGCAAAGCCCCGTCTGAAACCGATGCCCCGGATACGTGCCCACCAGCGGCCACGCCGCCGCATACAGCGAAAAGCCGCCATTGAACTCCTCCGGCACTTTTTCCGCCGGAGCGAAGAGATAACCGGCCATCTCGCCTTCGATGATCTCAGCAGACCACAAATGCAATGGCAGGGCGACGAGGGAGGCTAGGGCAAGCAAAGGCTTCACGCCTCAGAGCTTGGCACAAAAAGTCCCGCTGTCTTGGCTCAGATGGTGCCTGGCCTCGTCAAAAGCCGCACAGCGCAAGCTGCCTCATTGCGAAATGACCTTTAGCCGGACGAACCTTCGAGTGCCTGAGGCGGGGAAGGAGTAGGTGACGTCACTGCCGGTGACCGTCACGTTTCCTCCGGCTATCTCGATGGTCCATACGCCAGTGAGAGTGGTGGAGGTTTCGACGACGAAATCGGTGCCATAAACGCCGGGGTAGGTGGCGGCTTTGGTCCAGGTGATGCTCAGTGTGCCACTGGTGTTGGTGATGCCGGGCAAAACGGTCTGGCCAGTGGTGTTGCTGGTGCCACCGACGAAGAACTCGATGCCATCAGGGACGCCGTCGTTGTCGTGGTCGGCGGTGATGCTGCCGCTGGTGCCGTTGAGGCTCTGCCAGGTGGTGAAGGGATGCACGAGAGTGAGTTCGAGATCGTTGCCGTTGAGGCTGAGGGTGGCGTTGAAGCCGCCGAGGGTGCCGGTGAGCTTGGTGGCGTCCAAGGTGCCGCTGATGCTGGTGGCGGTGATGAGTTTGTAGGTGCCTGCGGTGAGGCCGCTGAGTGCGGTGAAGGTGAAATCGTCGATGCCTAGGGTGCCAGTGCCGAAGGTGAAGGTGCCGCCGACGGTAACTCGGTCGGCGGCGGTGGGAGCGCCGAGTTCAAAGACGAGTTTGCCGGTGCCGGAGGTCATGGCGGAGATGTTGAGGCCGCCGCCGATGGCGAGCGTGCCTGCGGAGCCAGTGGTGGAGCCGGGTGCCACCCGTCCAGAGGCATTGACAATGACAGAGCCTCCGATACTGCCGTCGCCGCCGAGGGTGGCGGCATTCACCGTGACTGTGCTGCTGGCGTGAAGCGAGCCAGGTGCATTGATGCGCAGGGTGCCTGCGTTCAGCGTGGTGGCTCCGGTGAAGGTGTTGGCGCCCGTGAGAGTCCAGGTGCCGTTCTCGATCTTTCTCAAGGCGATGGTCTCACCGGTGAGTGTTCCATCACTGATGATGCCTTCCACCTGTCCTGTGCCGGTTGCGCCCCCGATCACGAAGGTTCGCGCAGCAGCGGTGTCGTTGGTGATGGTTCCTGCCAAACGAAGACTGCCTGCTACCGTGGACACGCGGCCTTCGGCGTTGCCTCCGCTGGTGAGCACGATGTTGCCACGCAGGATGTTGTCGCCTGCATCATTGAAGATGGCTCCGGCAGCATTGGCGATTTTGAAAATGAAGCCTGCGGGCAGATCAAGCGCACCGCCACTGCCATCAAGCCTGAGCTGCGGATTGCCTGCGGCAGCGTTGGTGAGGATGATGTTCTTCGTGGAAAAGGTGGAGCCGAGCGCGCCGCTGTTGGTGATCCGTAGTGCGCCCGAATTCACCGTGACAGCGCCGGTGAAAGTGTTGTTGCCACTGAGCACGACCGTTCCGGCATTGATGGGGCAATCAATCGTGACAGCACCGCTGCCGCTGATGGCATTGGGCACGAGCAGCGTGCCGGTGCGGTCAAATCGCAGTGTGGCATTGTTCACGACGGCACCAGCGGGCAAGGAGCCGGTGGCTCCATCATCGCCGATCTGCAAGATGCCGCCGCTGATGGTGGTGGAGCCGGTGTAGTCGTTTGCGCCGCTGATGATGAGTTTGCTCGTGCCTGATTTAATGAGGTTGCCAGCGCCGCTGAGGATGCCGCTGAAGTTGAAGGTGGCCGGACCTGCGCCCTGGAAGGTGGTGCTGTCCTCCATCGTCACGGGTGCGCTGACATTCCAGATGAAACCGGTGCCGTTGGTGGCGCTGAGATTGATCACGGGATCGAGCAGCGACTCGCGGCGGAAGAGGAGGGCATTGCCGCCGAGTGTCATCGTGGTGCTGCCGCTGGTGGGGCCGGTGCCGCCGAGCGTGAGCACGTTTAGCGCATGACCGCCGACGGTGTCGTTGTTCGAGGTGATCGCGCCCGATGGCAGTGTCTGACCGTTGAAGAACGCGATGGTGGAAAAGCGGCTGCTCGGTGGTGGCACGCCGCCGGTCCAGTTCGTGCCGCTGCTCCAGCTTAGCGTGCCGGTGGTGGTGGCGTTCCAGACCGTGGTGCTCGGCGCCGCGCCATCCACGATCACGGTGAAGCTGGTGTTGCCTGTCAGTGAGCCATCGCTGGCGGTGAGTGTGATGAGGCTGCTGCCGGACTGACCTGCGGCTGGCGTGAGCGAGACCGTGCGCTCTCCACCGCGCAAAACGGTGCCGCTGAGATTGTCGAAGACGCCCGCGCAAAGCGTGGTGTCCACGTGACTGGAGGCAGTCATGCCGATGTCGTGCGTGGTGCCGGTGAATGCGACGGTTTGCTCCGTGCCCACCGCCTGCCATGCTCCCGCGATGCCGTCGTTGTCGGTGGCGTAGAAGGCGGTGTAGCCGCTGCCGCTGCGCACGAGCCGCAGCCAGCACGGAGCACTGGCGAGCGGCAGAGTGGCGGTCACCACGGCATCGGTGGATGCGGTGGCGCGTTGCACAAAATTGACGCCATCACTGCCGGTGACTCGCACACAAACAAAGCGGGCGGTGGCCGCGGTGGACTCGCGCATCATGAGGCCTGCTTCTGCATTGGATGCGGTATGATCCAAAGAGACGACACGTGCGATGATCTCGGCATCGCCGGTGAAGCTCTGACGCACCCAGCGGAAGGCATCGCCCGCGGCCGGGCCGATGCCTGCTGCGCCTGCGCCATTGACGATGTAGGTGCCACGGCTCTCGGTGAGACTGCCTGGGGTGGTGACGGTGCCAATGTCGGTGTTCGCCCACGCGCCCGGCGCAGCGCCGACGGTGATGTTGGCGTTCGGGATGATGGTCTGGTTGGAAGAAACGGCGGTGAGCGTGAGAGTCCGCGCCTCCGTCTCCGCATCTGACAAACGCACCGTCACAGGCGAGGACGTGGCATTGACCGGCACATAGCGATCCGGCACCGCGGCGATGGACGGCGGCTGATTTGCGCCCGTGACGGTGAGGGTCAGATTGTTGCCGATGACGCTCAGGCCGTGGTAGTGCCGCGCTCCCATGCGCGAGCGGTTGGCGATCTCGGTGCGGGTGGAGAGCCCGCTCTGGAACAGAACCTCATCCATCACGCCATCGAACCAACGATCCACATTCGCCGTGGTGCTAGCATGACCTCCAGCGACCAAGGCAGTGGCTTGGTTCACGTTCATCGTCACCGCAGTCACACTGCCGCGCAGGAACTGACCGACGTAGAGGTAGAAGGTGCCGGTGTTCGTCGCGGTGCGGTCATAGCTCAGCGTGATGTGATGCCACTGGCCGGATGGGATGTCAGAGACCACGATTTCTTTTTCCAAGCCGCCAGCGCCCCATTTTTGCAGCTTCAGCACGTCGCTGCCTGCGGCAAAGAAGAGTTCCAGTTCGTTCTCGGTGCCGTGACCATCGCCATCACCGAGATGGAAGACAAAATCCTCCGTGTCCGTGCCGCCGCGCTTCACCCAGGTGGAGAAAGTCCAGTCCGCATCATTGAAGTTGTGATCCGAGGTGGTCATCGTGCGCCGCAGTCGAGCACCGCTCGCACCGTTCTGAGCAAGCACCAGGGCGTTGGCGGATTGCGGTGCCAGCGCCGGTGGTACCCTGGTGTCATAAGCAAAGGTGCCACTATTGATGGCTTGCAGGGCGCCAGTGCGATTGAAGTTGGATTGATCAGTGCTCAGGGAATCTTCGTGGCTGTCAGGCGGCTCGAAATCGTAGAGAAAGCGGAAGCTTGAACCTAGCGATTGGTCACGCACCACGAGGCGATAGTTGGTGCTGCCGTTGAAGTTCGGATTCGGCGTGAAGCGTGCAGTATAGCCATCCGGCAAGAGCGTCATCTTGCCATTGCGCACGCGATCCACCTCAAAGAAGAGTTTCTCATCGGGCGTGATGTCATCCGAGACAAAGGCACGCAGATCAATGTCCACGGGCGTGTTCTCAGCAGTGCTGGGAGTGGTCGCAGCGAGCACGGGTTTCGCATTCACCGTGACCGACCACACATAGCTGGCGGAGTTCCCTTCGGGGTCCGTGGCAGTGATGGTGATGTCCACTGAGCCGCTCACGGTGCTGGCCGCAGACACCGTGACGGTGCGTGAGGTGCTGACGGTGCCAAAGGTGATGCTCGCATCCGGGATGATGGCTTGGTCTGAAGAAACTCCGGTCAGGGTGAGCGAGGTCAGCGCGGTGTCCGCATCGGCGAGAGGCAGGGTAATCGCTCCCGTGGTCGAGCCTTGATCTGTGAGGCCGGTTTTCATCACAGCGGTGAAAACGGGTGCGCCGGGCGGTGCGAGGAAGTTTTTGCCAGACTGATTGGGGCCGACAGTCACCGGATTGGTGAAGCCGCTGGTCACGAAACTCGCGCCTGTTTTGGTCGCAGTGAGTGTGTAGCTGCCCGCCGCAAGTCCCGTGATGGAATACAAGCCGTCACCATCTGTCGTAGCGCTCTGCGTGGATGAAGCACGCACGACGACACCTTGCATCGGTGCGCCGAGCGTGGTGCTCACCATGCCTTGAATCGAGAAGGTGTTGGTGGTGCCCACCTGCACGAGCATCGATGCCGTGGTGGTCAGGCCCTTCATGTCCGAGACAATGCAACGCACCGTCTTGGTGCCGGAAGTGCTCCAGCTCTTGCTCGCGGTGGCGCTGTTGTTGGGCGTCGTGGTGCCATCGCCCCAGTCCCAAAAATAGGCCAGCGTGTCGCCATTCGGATCGCTGGCTGTGGCGGTGAAGGTCACGCTAACGTTGATCGCTGGACTGGCATTGGAAGCGCCGATGCTCACCGTGGGCTTCACATTGCCAGCAAAGGTGCCGCGATTCACCGTGACATCCATCCAGGCCACGCCATCGCCATCTGTGCCGCGTGCCACTGGCGTGATGTAAACTCCCGCCGCCGTGTCGGAGAAGGTGACACCCATGCGCAGAGCACCGTCTTTTTTGTCAGAGGTATCGGGCTTCATATCCAGAAACAGAGGCTGCTGGTAACCGCCACTGATGCTGGCCCAATTCAACACCACCGCATCCCGCAGATCATAGCTGGTGCCGTAGAGCTGACGGTATTCCACCCAGTAGTCATCCGTGCTGCCCGCGCGATCCACGGCCAGAGCGCGCTTGTTCCCATCCGTCTGCACTTTATCCATCGCCCGGATGCGCGTGGTGCTGGTGCCATCGGAGGTGATCTTCATCACGTCCGCCGCAGGCAGCCAGCCGAGGAACTCTTTGAACGTGGCGCCGAAGTGCCGCAGAAAAGCCGATGGACTGCCCACGCCCATGATGTCGAGTTCATTGCCGTAGTCCCACACCGCACCAAGCCCGATCACGCTGCCGTCATCCGTATCCCAGGCACCCGCGTGCGGCAGGCCAAAGTTATGCCCGATCTCATGTGCGCAGGTTTTGAGGTTCCACTGCGCGTTTTGCAACCATGCACCCCGCGCGCCCACATTCGCCACACCAGCGGTGGCCGGGACAACGGGCGTGGCACCGGTGACGACCACTTCATGCGTGTAGTTCAGGTAGTTGTAACCCGCCGCCAACGCCGCCGCACGCGCATCTGTCAGCACCCGGTTCAACTTCGTGTGGCTGGCGTAGGCGGATGAACTGTTCGGCATCCGCACCGTCGGCGTGATGGCAGAGCCTTGCCCCAGCAGCGCATACGAGGCCTTGCCCGAGGACATGTCGGTATAGACCGTGTTCATGTCCGCGATGAGCTGCTGCAGCGTGGCATCACTCACCACCTCCCCTTGGTAGTCCGGGAAATCCACGCGGATGATCAGCAGCTTCTTTTGTCCCTCCGTCCATGGGCTTGCGGCGATCACGCCATCGAGGTCCGAACCATCACTCGCAGGCGCCACCGACTGCTCTCCACTCTCCGCATCGATCAAAGCCGCAATGGCCGGAGCCTTGCCACCGAACCGAGTCATGCGTCTGTCGTCCCAAGCGATCACCACTTCCTCACGATCATCCGCTTGAGGCGCAGTGCCCGTCAGATCAGCGCCGACTTCCAATGGCACTCCCGCCGCCACTCTTGCTGCCACTTCAACCGGCTCCAGCACACGCCCCGGCAGATCCGACAGCGCCATCTTGCCCTCCAGCGCCACACCGTGAATGCCAATGTTGTCGCGCGTCGGCATCGCACCACGACGTCCATACGTGTGCGCCTCAAACACCTGCCCATCCTGCAAAGTCGCCGTGCGCGTGATCTCGCAGCCACCCGTGGCAGAAGTCTCCGCCTGCACCAGCAGATCGCCCCGAGCATCCACTCGCTGCTCCAGCAAGGCCACCACACCCGCCGGCAAGCGCCCACGCACCGACTCCGGCACCGCCAGTTCCAGCGCCCGGCGAGGATTCTTATCAATAAGGTCCAGCAACTCCTGCCGACGCTGCAAAGCTAACTCCACGCCCTGCACCGCATCCGCCCCGGATGCGAGAAAACTCTCCGTCCACCGCCGAAACTCCTCAAACACCGGTTCCGGCACCGGTTTCGTCCAACGTGAAGTCACCCGCTCCGGGAGCACCAAGTCCGAAAGTCCCGTCAGCGGCCTCTTAAGCCTGCCGGATGCCACCGAATTCAGACGGCCCTGAGCTGGTGCGGGCTCCCGCATGGGTGCAGCCATTGGCGGCTTCGGCGAAATCACCACCTTTTTCACGACATCAGTCTGTGGCGGAATCGGCGCTTCAGAATGCCATACCAGCAACCCAACAAGCAGGCATACAGCCAGCGCTGCGAGGAGTGGAGTGAAACGCTTTATCATGGTTCAAAAAAAATCATCATGTGGCAAACAGCGCCATTTGACCCCTCACGAAAATACGGGAGGTGGGCAGGATCGTCTGGAGATGCTAGCCTTGTGGCCAAGATACTCATCGGTCCATCAGCCCGAACGTCCTCCGACTCATCCGCTTGTGAAAATTATCACCCTTCTCGCAGCCAGCCTGCTCGCCCAGACCACTGCACCGTGGACCGAGCGGCTTGCGATCTGGTCGCGGGCGGAACTTGAGGAAGGGCACCAACGCATGCAGGTGATCGAGTCCGAGCTGAAACTGCTGCCGGAGGCGCGTATGGCGCACACCTCCAGCCGCAGAGGTTTCCAGAGCAGCCAACTGAGCGATGACGAGCCGCTGTGGGTGGAGGTGACACTGCCGGGGGAATCACTGGTTGATGCCGTCGCTTTCATACCCGTGCCTGTGCGCAGTGACGATGGTCGTGGCACCTGCTTCGGTTTCCCCCTGCGTCACCGCATCGAGATCACGGATGCCTCGGGACGCTCCCAGATCATCCATGAATCCTCCGCCGACTTGCCCAATCCCGACGGCTTCCCGGTGCTAAAACGCATCACGCCTGTGAAAGCTCTGCGCATCCGCGTCACCGCCACCAAGCCGTGGCAACGGAATGAACTGCATGTGTTTGCGCTTTCAGAACTGATGGTCTTCTCCGGCAACCGCAATGTGGCGCTTGGGGCGGTCGTCACGGCATCGACCAGCCGCCAGCAGCCTCCCGCGTGGAGCGTTGAGAACCTCACCGACCACATCACGCCTCTGGACCTTCCCGTGCTGCCTGGGGCTCCTGTCGTGAAAGGCTTCCACAGCGCTCTTGCCAAGTCAGGCCGCGATCAGAAGCTCGTGGGCATCATTTTGCCACGCACAGTCGAGCTGGATGAAATCACGC
>CAJCCF010000486.1 GCA_903960845.1 uncultured Verrucomicrobiota bacterium
ATCTGCCCAAGAACATTGATGTGATGGCGTGCTGGCTGGGTGGCGTTGGTGTACGTTGATTTTGACATTGCACTCCAAATCAAGCCGCTTCCCGCCCTCAGTCAGCACCCTTCACTTCAAACTTCTATGGGACGCCTGTGATAAATTAACATTTTAAATATTTCATAAAACTGAACCCGCAGAAACTCCGAAGGTCTTATTCGCTGCCGGCAGCAACAATCGCCAGACAAGAAAAAAATTGCGGCGGCAAACCAGTTTTAATATGAGAGATCTCCCTTCAACAAACCCATCTTCAGATGTTCCGACGAGGGACCATAGAACCTGTTTTCCCTTGCTAGCTAGTCGGCGGTTGGTTAACCATGTCGCCCCCAAAACCATGCCAGTCACACCACGATCCCTCTTTTGTTTGATCAGCCAGTTGCTTGTTCTGGCACTGCAAACACCGGCCCTTGCTCAATCCTCCAGCAATGGCATTGCAGCGACCGTGAATGGCAATGTCATCACCAAATCTGAAGTTCGCGAAGCCGTGGTTACCCAGGAGCAGATGCTGCGCTTCCAAATTCAAAACGACCCCGCCGCCCTGGAGAGAGAACTCCGCAACCTGCACGCTACAGCTTTGGACAGCCTGATTGACCGAGAATTGGTGCTCGCGGAATTCAAGCGCATCGGGGCCGTGTTTAAGAGTCAATGGGTGGATGATGATATCAACGGCATCATCCGTGACAGCTTCAAGGGCAACCGCGACGCCTTTGTCAAAGACCTGGCAAACACAGGCATGACGCTGAAGAAATTCCGTGATATGCGCGAGAAGATGATGATCGTTCAGGCAATGCGCGGCAAGCAGGCTTCCCAGCAAGCCCCGGCAACCCCCAAGGAGATCGAGGATTTTTACAAGAAGAACATCGAAAAGTGGCGTGAGGGCGGGATGATCAAAATCAGCACGATCACGATTCCAAAATTCAGTGCCGGTGCCTCCGGCAGCGTCGAGGATCAAATCAAAATCGCTCAGGAGATCCGCGGCAAATTGCTCAAGGGCGCCGACTTTGCCACAACCGCGAAAACCTACTCTCAGGACAGCCATGCCGAAGATGGTGGTGCCTGGGATTGGATAGCCAGGGACCAGATGAAGCCGTCCATTGCCAAAGTTGCATTCAGCATGAAAACAGGAGGCCTCAGCGAAGTCATCAACGACGAAGCCGCCTACATCATCATCGCGTGCGACGCCATCAAGCCAGGCAACGTCAAATCGCTGCAGGAATTGCGTCCGGAAATCGAGCACGCGGTCTCTTCCGAAAAATCCAAAGGTGTCATCGACAAATGGATGGAAGGCTTGCGGAAACGCGCCGTGATCAAGAAGTTTGGCAACTAAACTCATGTCTGACAGACCATGCCGGATATCCTGATGGTCTTTTGCACCTTTCCTGACCTCGAAAAAGCGCGACTGGTGAGTTCTGTCCTCATTGAATCAGGGTTGGCCGCGTGCGTGAACCTCTGCCCCGGCATCGAGTCCATCTACTGCTGGCAGAACCGGGTGGAATCACATTCAGAAGTGCTGGCCATCTTCAAGACCACCGCAATGGCTTATCCGGCCTTCGAGTCCCGCCTACGTGAACTTCACCCGTATGACATCCCGGAGATCGTCGCCATGCGCCCGGAGCAAGTTTCGGAAACGTATGCCAAATGGGTAACTGCATCGGTGCTTGTGGACTCTCTGGTATGATGCCAAAGTCCCCGCCATGCCCATCGCCATTTACCACGTCGCCCACATCATTGGATTGATTTTCGTCTTCATCGGTTTCGGAGCCCTGCTTTCGCCCGACTCGGCACGCGGAGCAATGAAGTGGCACGGCACAGGCCTTCTCATCAGTCTGATTTCAGGTTTTGGCCTGCTGGCAAAGCTTCAAATCTTTGCCTCCATGCCGGCATGGGTTTGGATCAAGTTCGCTCTTTGGCTCATTCTCGGCTTCCTCCCTGTTCTTGCACGCCGCCGTTTTGTCAGCGCTCATCTAGTCGTGATTTTCGCCGTCATCGTCGCCGGGACGATGGGTTGCCTGGGTTACCTGAAACCGGCTCTCTAAGCCACTCATGGTCAACTGTTAACGATGGCTGATCCAGTGCACTTAAAAAAGTCAGCCTAGCCGCACTGAAAGTTCAGCGCTTAATACGAGATTAATGATTACAGCGACACCGGGCAAGATTCGTTGGACTGCTTTCCAGTTCTTTCAAGAGAGGCTATCCGAGCTTTAATGAGTATTGTCTTTGCACTAGTGTGCCGTGTTTTGCTGCATGGTTTTGCAGGTTCAGGATGTATTTGACGCCCCTATGCCACTGGGGTATGCAAGCCGACTAATTACGATGAGAAACTGTTACCGACCCACATCCCGCCTAGGTCTCACGATTCTTGAATCATTCGTCACGCTAACTGTATGCATCTTGATTCTTATAGTTGTGGTGCCGGTCTGCTTGGTTCGTTTCAATGTCATTCATCAGGCTTCTTCTGGATCAGCCAATGGTCCCTCAGTGAAGGCGTCACCCCCAATCCAGGTGGCACCAATACCCGCACAGACTCTACCCAAGCCTCCAGAAGTTCCTGGCATAGATTCTTCCGGTCGCCTTATCATTGAAGGACAGCCCAAGTCTAAATCTCCTGATGAGGTGAAAAAGCCCTGATTAGGCTCTGCCTAATTCAACACATCGCCTGCGATGTCTGATCATGAGATATCAAACTCTTCTACGGAGCATCGTCGACTCACGAGACGACTTTCTGCGGATGAAAAACTGCTCCTTGATCGGATCAAGCTCGCCGGTGAGAATGGCGGTCGCCTGCCACCCGAGGCTCTGGAATTTGAACCCTCCAACCCAAAGATTACGGAGCGAAATCCGTCGACACCAATGAGTGAAATGCGGCTTGGCGCAGGCTGCCACAGGTTTGCCAAACTAAGTTTTCGCACCCTGTGTTGGTTATACCTCCTGATCGCGGGCGTCTTGATTTTCGGCATTCATTATACAGGGCAGGGCAATGTGATGCTTGCCGCTCTCATGTATGCGCCACCTCTGATCTGGCTGCCTCCCGGATTGGCGCTTCTGCTGCCAGTTCTCTTTTTTGATTGGAAATCCGGATTGTGTTTGCTGGCCTCCATCATGAACTTCTTTGTGTGGCATCTCGATTTTCAAACCGGGACAACCACGGCTTTGGCAAAAGTGAAAGCTCCAGACACGGTCAGGGTCCTATCCTGGAACCGCGGGCAAGGCAAAAAGGCCTCACTGAGCGCCTTGAAGGCCGATCTTCACTTGGACTTGATCCTCCTTCAGGAGGCAAAGCTTTCCAATTATTTGCACAATCCTGACTACGCCGAATTTAAGGACATTCAGTCAATGAATGACGTCGTCATCTTGAGCCGGACCCCCATTCTTGAAATGACCCCAATCTATAGCACCGGCAGCAAACTTGCGCCTCAGGATGGTGCGCCCTGGGGAATGCGATGCGTGGTGTTCATTGCCGGCCAGCGCTGTGTCATCTACAATCTGCATCTCCCCACGCCGCGCGATGCCTTGGAATCTTATATGCGCGGCGCCTGCATCTGGGGTGTGGTCGGCCTTGTTCCATACGAGCCATGGCAAAGAAAGCGGGAACGGCACGAATCATTTTGGAAACCCTATTTGGACTTCTCTCTCTCTCTTCAAAAGCAACTCCTTGCGGAATCAGATCCCGTAATCCTGGCAGGAGATTTCAATACTCCGCCCATGGGTCCCATTCACAGTCAGCTCACCAAAGGTCTTCAAGATTCACATATTGCTGCCGGTTCGGGCTTCGGGTTTACTTTTCCAGGCGACACCCACAACCCCCTGAGTCTCTTTCAGCCCTGGTTGCGGCTCGATCGTGTCCACTTCTCCAAACATTGGCAGGCCCTGCACTGCAGCACCCTTGATATGCCAGCCCAGCATCTGCCTGTCATCGCTGAACTCCAGCTTTTGCCTTCCCCTCACCAATGAATCCATCGCACCTTGAATCGGCCGGCGACTCACGGCCACGGTTACTGTGGGTGAATGTCCGCCTCCTTCATCCGCTCAATGGCGGTGACCGTCTGCGCACTTATCACATGCTTCGGCAGATCAAAAAGCACTGCCGTATCACCTATGTCTGCCCGAGAGCGCCACACGACGCCGACGAAGCGGTTCAAAAGGCCATGGAGTATTGTGATGAGTTGATCACCTTTCCCCACGATCCACCGCGTGGAGGCACGCCCAGATTCTATGCTCGCGTACTCTGGAATTGCCTTACCGGCAGCAGGCCCTTTGCCTCCCAGAAGTATTACTCAAACCAGGCCCGTGAATTGATTCTGGCAGAGTTGGGTAACCAAAAACATGACCTCGTCATCGCTGACTACCTCATGTCGTGGATTCACTTCGCTGATCTCCATCCAGCGCCGCCGATTCCAAGCATCGTCTTCCAGCACAACGTCGAATCCCTCATCTGGCAGCGTCACACCAAGGCCGCAGGCAACCCGCTGCGCCGATGGATTTGCCGTCGTGAATGGGAGATGACTCGCGCCTTTGAGGATCATGCGGGCAGCCATGCCACCGGGCAGATCGCCGTCTCGGAAGAGGAGGAGAACATCTTTCGCGATGAGCGTGGGATGAACAACGTCCTTGGCTGGGTGCCTACCGGGGTGGACTGCGATTTCTTCACTCCCAGCACCTGCACCGAGCCCACACTCGCCTTTCTCGGCAGCATGGATTGGCATGCGAATGTCGATGCCGTTGAGCACTTTGTCCGTCACAGCTACCCCGGCATCAAGGCGCGCTGCCCCGGCGTTCGCGTCATCTTCATCGGCCGCAATCCCACGCCGGCCATCCGTGCACTCGCCGCCGAAGACAGCTCAATCGAAGTCACCGGAACGGTCGACGATGTCCGGCCATACCTGGCCCGCGCTTCCATCATGATACTGCCCCTGCGCGTCGGCGGCGGCACGCGAATCAAGGTCTTCGAGGGCATGGCCGCCGGACTCGCGCTCGTTTCCACGCGCATTGGCACCGAGGGATTGCCGGTCGTCGATGGCGAACATGCCCTGCTCGCTGATGAACCGGCCGCCTTTGCCGATGCTGTCGTGTCTTTAATCCAGAATCCGGCCCGCCGGTCGCAGATGGCGGCCCTGTCCCGCGACTGGGTGCGCCAGAATTTCAGCTGGGAAACGGCAGCGCTAAAATTCCTCCAGCTTTGCCGGAAAGCACTTCCGGCAAACACATGATTCACATGCTCACATCCCTCTCCGAGCTTTCACATCGCAAGCAGCACGGTCCACCTCTTGCCGTCCTCACCGCCTATGATTACCCCACTGCGCGCCTGCTCGATGAAGCCGGCGTGGACCTGATCCTGGTCGGCGATTCCCTTGGCATGGTCGTGCTCGGCCTGGCCGATACCACAGGCGTCACGATGGAGATGATGCTCCACCACACCACCGCCGTCCGCCGCGGTGTCAAACGCGCCCCAATCATTGCCGACCTGCCCTTTCACAGCTACGAAACACCCGAGCAGGCGCTGGAAAATGCCCGCCGGCTCATGGATGCCGGGGCCGATGCCGTGAAGCTCGAAGGTGGCATCACTTTCATCCCGCAGGTCAAAGCCATCATTGAGTCGGGCATCCCGTTCGTGGGCCACATCGGCATGCTGCCGCAAAGCGTCCGGGAGGAGGGTGGTTACAAAAAGAAAGGCAAAACGCCCGAACAAATAGATTGTCTGATTGCCGACGCCCTGGCGCTCGATGAAGCCGGTGCTGTTGCCATCGTTTTGGAAAGCATCGTGCCCGAGGTTAGCAGCCGGATCACCCGCCTAACCAAAGCCAGCACCATCGGCATCGGTGCCGGCAAAAACACCGACGGCCAGGTGCTCGTCACGCCGGATCTCATCGGCAGCTTCCCCTGGTTCAGGCCACCCTTCGCCAAAGCCCGTGCCAATGTGGCTGGAGAGACTCTGAGGGCCGTTCAGGAATATGTGGAAGAATGCCGGATGGCGAAGGCGGAATGACGAAAGTCATCCCTCACTTCCCATGCTCTGCCTTGACGTGCTCAGCCAGGATGTCACGGCCGAAATCACCTTCGAAACTGCGGAAGACGCTGTGCGGGTGATTCGCTTCGTTCTGCACGTTGTCGTACTCGATGAGGAATGTTTTGCCCTGAATGCGGTAGTAGTGCGGCTCGCCGCGCTCCTTGCCACCTGCCCAGGCAAAAAAGACGGGGCCGTTCTTCTCAATGTCCGCCCAGGTTTCCGCAGCGATCTCGGGGCGCAGCCTGTCGGTGTATTCGCGGATGATTTCGTGCAGTTTCGCCTTCTGTTCAGGCTTCAGTTCCGCTTCTGACAAACCGTCGGGCTTCAGAGGGTTCACTCGTTTCTCGGCGGCGGTGATCATTTCCTTTGGGGCGACGGTTTCGACCAGCGCCGTCTTGAACTGCGCCTCATCAAGTGACTTCACGAGTTCACGACCCAGATCCTCTTCCTTGCCCAGCACTCGCAGACCGGAGAGATTCCCCTGACGCACTTCACCGGGATTGGTGCCCATGAACGTCGGCGTCGCACGAAGAAGTTGACCGTCTTTGATCGTGAAGTTCAGGGAAAGGTGATGCCCCTCAATGCGCCAGCCCCAGGTGCCTTTGGCATCCGGCTTGCCGAAAATGCTCACGAAGTACTGCTCGGGATCGCGCTTGGCGCGCACAGCGGCTTTGGCAGCCGCATCCGGTGCTTTGGCGCCCTCGATCTGCCAGAGCACTTCTTCCAGCGACATGATCGTCGCCGCCTTGGCTGCTCCACGGAAGCCCAGCCCAGTGTTGAGCAGTGCATGGGAGAGCAACTCCTGCTGCGGAGTCATTTCCTTCAAAGGCAGGCCTTTGCGCTCACGCGGAATAAAATGCCAGTTAATGCGCTCTTCATCCTCAAAGGCAAAGGTCGCCTTGGCCTTCTGCTCAGGGGTTAGCACAGACAGCAGCAGTGTCGCCACCTCGGCCATCTGTTTACCAGCCTCATGGGCCTGGATCATCGGGGCGGTGGAAAGCAGTGCGCTTAAGCAAAGCAGGGCAGAGAAGGTGCGGCGAATCATGGGCGAAGAGAACGTGTCCTATCCGAACGGCCTTGCAGCAAGGTTCCTCTCCTTTCTTGCGCATTGATGCTCCTTTGCAAGAAGCCGCCCTCCATGGATGTTCCATTCCGACTTCATCTTCATGAAACTTCTCCTCCTGCCCATTCTCGCCA
Source organism: uncultured Verrucomicrobiota bacterium (assembly GCA_903960845.1). Lineage (GTDB taxonomy): Bacteria > Verrucomicrobiota > Verrucomicrobiia > Verrucomicrobiales > Verrucomicrobiaceae > Prosthecobacter. The sequence goes on from CAJCCF010000486.1 coordinate 7,244, forward strand.
TCGCCTCCGCCAGTGCTGCGGACATCACGTTTAAGAAACTAACGCTCACCAACGACTTCGTCGCCGAAGGCGCGCACTTCGCCGACTTTGATCACGATGGCGACAATGACATCTGTTCCGGTCGCTTCATCTGGCAGGGGCCCGAATTTAAAGAGCGCATCAGCTTCGCGCCGAAGTTCGAAAAGGAGCCCTATGATCCGGCGAAGGGTTACAGCGATTTCTTTTTGACCTACACCTATGATTTCAATGCGGATGGCTGGAGCGACATCCTGGCCTTCTCCTGGCCGGGCAAAGAAACCTGGGTCTATGAAAATCCGAAAGGCAAAGGCGGCGACTGGACGCGTCACAGCATCTTCGATATCACCGATAACGAATCCCCAACCCTGGGTGACATGAATGGCGACGGCAAGCCCGATCTCATCTGCCACACCGGCGGACAGCTCGGCTACGCCGAAATCGACTGGAAGAACCCCTTCGGCAAAGCACGCTTCCGCCCCATCACACCGAAGTCACCCGAGAACGACAAGAAGTACTTCAAATACACCCACGGCTATGGTTTCGGCGATGTGAATGGCGACGGCCGTGCCGACATCCTCGACAAAGAGGGCTGGCGCGAACAACCGGCGGACATGAGCAAGGACAGTGACTGGGCCTTTCACCCGGGACCCTTCGCACCAGCAGGCGCGCGAGGCGGCAGCTTCATCCTTGTCTATGATGTGAATGGCGACAAGCGCAGTGATGTGATCACAGGCTACGATGCCCATGGTTACGGCTTCGGCTGGTATGAACAGGGCAAGGACGGCACGTTCACCGCCCATAAACTCATGGGATCCACAGCGGAGGATAACAAACAAGGTGTCAAATTCAGCCAGCTTCACGCCATGCAACTCGCCGACATGAATGGCGACGGCGTCATGGATGTTGTCACCGGCAAGCGCCGCTGGGCTCATGGCCCGCTGAAGGACGACGAACCCAACGCCGCCCCCGTTCTGTACTGGTGGGAGATCAAGCGCGACGACAAAGGCGGCGCTGATTTCATTCCGCACCTCATCGACGATGCCAGCGGCGTCGGCACCGAAGTCACTCCCGGCGACGTGAACAAAGACGGCAAACTCGACGTCGTCGTCGGTAACAAAACCGGCGTGTTTGTGTTCCTGCAGGAGTGACTTCGGTTTGAAAATCCAACTTCTCCAAATATCCTCGTGGCATGACGCTGACCGCTAATCCCCCGATTGACTTACCGCTAGAAACACTCAATGCCGATCAGAAATGGCGTTTGTTTGACTGGCTCAAAAGCAATCTGACTTTAGACATCGAACCACAAGATGGGCATTTCGATGTCATCGCCGAGCGGGAGCGGATGCTAGCCTCTGGTGAAACCAAAGTGATCAGCCTCAACCAGTTTGCTCAAGAGTTGCGTGAAGAGTTGCCATGATAGTGGATGTCATCCAGGCGGCGAAGAAAGACATCGCTGAGGCCTATCATTTCTATGAGCGGCAGCAGAAAGGACTCGGGCCTCACTTTCGTGAATGCATTCTCGAAGATCTTTACGAACTGGAAACCACCGCGGGAATTCACAGGACGATTCGCGGCTATTACCACGCGAATTCAAAGCGCTTCAAATCCATCCTCTACTACCGAATCGATGGAGACACCGCGACAGTCGTGGCCATTTTAGATGGTCGAATCAACCTGCAAAAACGTGACCGAATTCTACGACAGCGCTGATCGGCCTCCTCATGGGACAGGAGTTTAGTCACCCGGCAAGGCCAGCGGCGTCGGCACCGAAGTCACTCCCGGCGACCTGAACAAAGACGGCAAACTCGACGACGTCGTCGGTAACAAAACCGGCGTGTTTGTGTTCCTGCAGGAGTAGCTCCGACCGATAGAGAGTGGAGGTTTTCATTTCTTTGCGCGGTGATTTGCCGTAGCATCGCACTCCGTCATGCCCCGCCGCTTCTTCAATCTCTATGCACGCATCCTGTTCTGGTTGCTGATCAATGTGGTCGTGCTCGGGGCCGGATTTTGGATCGTGCTGCAGTGGCAGTTTCGTGAAGGGATGCAGGGAGCACTTGGAGTCATCGTGAGTGATCGTCTCCAGACCATCGGGCGTGAAATTCATGGGGTTCTGAGCGCATCGAAGCGCGCCGACTGGGACCGCCTGCTCAATGACTTCAGCCTGCGTCATGGTGTGAAGGCGGCGCTCATCACCGTGCCGAAGCACCATGTCGCCGGGACAAAGGTGGAGATCCCGGTGGAAATGGAGCGCCTGCTCGCGGACATGCATCCTGAGTTGAGCCGCCGCCCACCTCGCAATGGAGGTGAGCCTGACGAGCGCCCCCCGCCACCACCACCGCGCGGTGAGCTTGAGTCGCTGCTTTTTGGCGATGATTTCCTACCCGGTCGCGGACCGCCACGCGATCCTGATGACTCCCTGCGGATCGATGGACTCAATTCAAACATGCCAGTGAAACTCGGCACCTTCATGCTACCCGTGGGCACGCCGCCCGTTTATTACACCGGCATCCGGCTCCCCATGCTGCCCGACTGGAACCGGCGTGATGGGCCGCTCTTTTTCATGATCCTCACTGACCGTATCACAGGCGGCGGTTTGTTCTTCGATGTGAAACCCTGGCTCTGGGGTCTCTTCGGAGCCATGACCGTCTCCGCTCTCCTCTGGCTGCCATTCGTCGGCAGCATCACCGGCAGCATCCGCGCGAACATGCAGGCCACCGAGCAGATCGCCAGAGGCCAGTTCAATATCCGTGTGCCCGAGAATCGCAGCGACGAACTCGGCCGTCTGTCTCACGCAGTGAACAGCATGGCCGTGCAGATCGACGGCATCGTGCGCGGGCAAAAGCGCTTCCTTGGCGACATTGCCCATGAGTTGTGCAGCCCCATCGCGCGCATGGAGATGAGTCTCGGCATCCTGGAAGACAAACTCACCGACAGCGATGCCATCCGCCTGGCTGATGTGCGCGAGGAATTGCGCCAAATTTCGCTGCTGGTGAATGAGTTGCTCTCCTTTTCAAAATCGTCGCTTGGCCAGGCAGCCAAACCCTCGGAGGACGTCGTTCTGCTCTCGCTCATCGATGAAGTCGCCGGCACCGAGGCCATCCCGCCGCAGCATCTCCGCCTGAACCTGCCGCGTGATCTCATCGTCCGCGCCGTGCCCGATCTGCTCCGCCGCTCAGTCGGCAACATCCTCCGCAACGCCCGCCTTCATGCGCCGGAAAGTGATATCGAAATCAGCGCCCAGCGCCGGGGCGACCGGATCGTGCTCACCATCGCTGATCAAGGCCCCGGCGTGCCGGGTGACAGCCTGCCGCGCCTGTTTGATCCCTTTTACCGGGTCGACACCAGCCGCGATCGCCAGACCGGCGGCACCGGACTCGGGCTCGCCATCGTTAAAACCTGCATCGACACCTGCGGCGGCACCGTCACCGCGCGCAACCGTGAACCACACGGTCTCATCATCGAAATCGAGCTTCCTCGCGCTTGACCAATTCAGACGAAGCGAACAACATTCCCGCCCACTCACTCCATGAAAACCAAGCACATCCTCGCCGCCCTCGCCGCAGCCTTCATTGTCAACACCGCCTCCGCTCAGGATGGTGCCGTCGATTTCGAAAAGCAGATCCTGCCCATTCTCAAAACCAGCTGCTTCAAGTGCCATGAGAAGGAGCACGAAGACAATGGCAAGATCAAGAAGCCCAAAGGCGGTCTCCGTCTCGACGGCGCTGCTGTCATCATGAAGGGTGGCAAGGAAAACCCCAATGAAAATGTCGTCGCCGGCAAGCCTGAATCCAGCTGGCTGCTCAAAACCATGGCCCTCCCCGAGTCCGACGAACTGGCCATGCCACCTGAAGGAAAAGGCGACCGCGTTTCCGCAGCCGATCAAGCTCTCATCAAGAAATGGATCGCCTCCGGCGCCAGCTTCGGAGCCTGGAAAGGCGTGGAATAATTTCCCGGCAGCCCATCAACAACGGCTCATTTCAATCAAGCGGCGTGGTGTAAACCTCGCCGCTTTTTGTTAGACTGAGCTCCAGCTCCTCTGCCCCGGCAGAAATTAGGTGAGGGGCTTTCATCGACGCGCTCCAGCCACTCCTCACCCCAGCCCTCTCCTCGCGGAGGAGAGGGGTCTGAGCTCTGGTCCCTCTCCCCGGGGGAGAGGTTAGGTGAGGGGTGCCTGAGGCGACTCAGACCTTGCCGCAGATGGTCTTGCCGGTGCTCAGCAAGTCATTGCAGGCTTCCTTCATGCGCTCGCAAAGACCTTGTTCGCCCTTCTTCAGGTAGCCGCGTGGATCGTAGGCTTTCTTGTCGCCGACTTCACCGTCGATCTTCAGCACCCCGGAGTAGTTCTTCATCATGTGGTCCACGATGGGGCGGGTGAAAGCGTACTGGGTGTCGGTGTCGATGTTCATCTTCACCACGCCGTAGTCGAGTGTTTCGCGGATCTCTTCGAGCGGCGTGCCACTGCCGCCGTGGAAGACGAGATCCATCTCGGCGGCCGCGCCATACTTGGCGGTGACGGCGGCCTGACCATCCTTGAGGATCGTTGGCTTGAGCTTCACCGCACCCGGCTTGTAGCTGCCATGCACGTTGCCAAAGGTGGCGGCAAACATGAAGCGGCCGATCCCGTTAAGCGTTTCATAGACCGTGAGCATGTCCTCAGGGGTCGTGTAAAGCTTGTCATTCGCCACGCCAGAAGTGTCGTGCCCGTCTTCTTCACCACCGACGACACCAGCTTCGATCTCCAGAATGATTTCCAACTCGGCGCACTCGGTGAGCAGTTCTTTCGAGATGCGCAGGTTCTCTTCCAGCGGCAGTTCGGAGCCGTCAAACATGTGGCTGTTGAACAGATTGCCCTTGCCGGCGGCACGGCGCGCCCTGGTGGCGGCGATGAGTGGTTTGAGAAATTTCTCCACATTCTTCGGGTGGCAATGATCCGTGTGCAGGGCCACGAGGACATCATACTTGGCCGCCAGGGTGTGCACCGCTTCCGCCAGCACGATGGCACCGAGCGCCATGTCCTTCACTGCGGTTCCTGAGGCAAATTCGCCACCGCCCGTGGACACTTGGATGATGCCGTCCGACTTCGATTCAGCAAAGGCCTTCAGTGCACCGTTGATCGTGGGCAGGGAGGTCACGTTGATGGCAGGGTAGGCGTAACCGCCTTTCTGGGCGGCATCGAGCATGGCGGCGTATTGAGCGGGGGTGGCGACGGGCATTGAGTGGGTAGTGTTTGAGGTTTGAGTCCGCTGACGGGAGCAAGAATGATGCCCAAAGCAAGCCCGTCTGCGTTTCCGCGGCCATTGCACTCAGAGCTTCGCCGCATCCGCCGCGCGCCAGAGATACCACGCAGCAAGCGTGCGGTGGGGTTGCCAGCGCTCAGCCAACAGCCGGAAATCCTTTGGCTTGGGCATCTCTTCCAGCTTCATCGCGAGGCGCCAGCCATTGCGCACCCCGTAGTCATCACTCGGAAAAACATCCGGTCGGCCCAGGGTGAAGATGAGCAGCATCTCCACCGTCCAGCGGCCAACGCCGCGCACCTGCACCAGCCGCTCGATCAGCTCCGCGTCATCCAGTTTTAAGGCTGCCGCGCGAGTCGGTATCTGGCCGCTAAGTGTCTTTGCCGCGATGTCGCGCACCGCCAACAGCTTGCCCATGGAGAAACCGCAGCCGCGCAGTTCCAAATCATCCACCGCCAGCACTTGCGCCGGCTTCGGGAAACGCACTCCGGGAAACAACGCCCTGAACCGCTTCAAAATGGCCTCCGCCGCATTCGCATGCAGCTGTTGATGCGCCACCGCGCTCACCAGCGCTTCATACGGTGACCGCTTCTGTGCCACCAGTTCACAGGGCCCGTGTGTCTTGATCAGGCGGCGCATCACCGCGCAATGTTTTGACAGATAGGCTTCAGCGTCAGAGTGCATGAGAAGTTTCAAATTGTCTGCTTCCGCCCAACACCGCAAGCACACAGAACTCCACCACCATCAGGGAACTGCGAACTGGGCGAAATGCCCATTTGATTCCGCTCACATCATCGACATTGCTTGCGCGCTCAGACGACTGAAAAAATCATGGCAAAACTCACCTTCGCACTCGAAGACGGACAGGAAGTGGTGACTTCCCTCGCAGACCGCCTCACCATCGGCCGGGGCGAGGGCAATGACGTGGTTGTCAATCATGAGGGCCTCTCCAAAGAGCACGCCGAATTGCGACAAAACCCTGACGGCAGTTATGAAGTTCTCGATCTCGACTCCGCCACCGGTACCTTCGTCAATGGCCAGCGCGTGCAGAGCCGCATCCTCAGTCAGGGCGACCGGCTCGCCTTTGGTCCGCTGACAGCCGTTCTTGATCTTGAAGAGCCTGCCACCGCAGTTTCGACATCAGACCAAATCGCAGTCAGTTCACAAAGGATCGAAGCCGCCGAAAAGCAGCTCGCCCAGTTGCAGAAAGCAGTTCAGGAAGCTGAAGCCGCACATTGTCAGTGGCTCACCTCCATTCATGAACTGTCGCGCCAACACGAAAAGAAAACCGCCTCCCTTGAAGATCTCACCGCGCAGTTGCTTCAGGAGACCTCCCGTCAGGAGCAGCTCCGCCGTGACACCACCGGGCTAGAGGCCCGCCTCGCAGATCTCCGCCAGCAGGAAAGTCAGGCCAAAACCGCAGCACAACAGGAGACCGCGCGCCATGAACAGCTCTGCCTTGAAAGTGCCCAGACGGAGGCCCGTCTTACCGATCTACGTCAGCAAATCCTGAGCCTCGATCAAGGCCGTCAGGAAAGCGAGAGCCGCGCCACGGAGCTTCAAAATCAGATCCAATCAGCCGAGCAGGCGCTCGATCTCCTCAGCCAGCGCCAGCAGGAAATGTCGGCGCGTCATCAGGAGCTCGCCGACATCGAGGCCAAGCTCGCCCAAACGAACCTCTTCAACACACAGGCCGAAGCGCGGCGCGCCTCACTGGTCCAGGAACATCAGCGCAGTGAAGACGCCCTGCGCCACCTCCAGGCCAGCATCCATTCCTGTGAAATGATCCTCGCCAGCCGCCGCTCCGACCTCCTTGCCGAGACCAAGCTTCTCGAAGAAACCATGAGGCGCCGCGTCGACTTTGAAACCCAGTGCCAGAATCTGGCCAACACCGAGCAAAAGCTCAACCAGGCACGCGAACGGCTCGCCGATCTTCAGAAACAAACGCCCACTCCACAGCCCACCGCCGCTTCGCCAGCCTCCCCCGCCCCGCTTCCCGGAGTGCGCAGAAACCGCATCGTCGCCATCGGGTCTCCCCGTTCCAACGTGATCCCGATGAAGTCTGAGCGGATCATTAAAAAGAACACCAGTCCCCCACCCCGCCCCGATGCCCCGCAGAGCTAAAGGCGGGATGGATGCGCTGATCATGGCAACCGTGGTGAGAGTTTGTTGTTGAGCACCTGAAACTGCAGCCATTCAGACCGGGACAAGTCCGCACCAGCGAGTCATCGCAGCGCGTCACCAACAGCGGCACCGCCGCCACCGTGAGCCGGTCACAGGCTCATCATGCCTACCATGGAAAGTCCATGGGCAGAGGAATCATGGGCAGGGGAATGAAAGCCCATCGATTCATCCTGCAAGACCGCTCAACTTTTGGGTGAGGCCAGTCCGGAGCCCCAGTCTGAGATGCAATGCCTGCCGATACGATGGTGAACAGGTGCTGGCACTGCGACGGTGATTCAGACCCCCTCTCCTCCGGGAGGACAAGGCTGGGGTCAGGCGTGGAAGCATCACTTGTTAGATCGGACGGGCCCCAAAGCCACACCGATGCGATCGAAAAGCCCGAACAACGCTTGAGTGATGCCGCTCATCGCGGCAAGGCAGCGTTCAACCAGAGGGGCATTTGCTGGCTCGTTCCTCGCAGCAATGCACCCTTTAATGTTAGGCGACATATCATGGTCTGAACGTCCCGAGAATAGCGACTCTACCATCGTCGGCGAGATACAAATACGATGTCTCCTCCCGTCCTCGACTGGTGCGCTGACTCGCTCGCCACACGCCCCCAAATTTAGCGTTATGCGGCATCTCCTCTGGGAAGCCAAGCTCTGACATCTGCCGAATGTGCTCCCATCCGCCTGTTTCGACCCGCATGTTTGCCGCCGCCCACGGCAAGAGAGAAGTGTCCGACTGGATGAGCCACTCGTAGTTGTCGCCGTCAACGAGAGAGAATAGATGCGCGCGCGTCGCAGTGATGCGTGAGTCTGATGGCAAACGAAGGCCAGTCTCTTCGGTAATGCTTTCAGGAACCTTCAATCGTTTCAGTTCCGAGCGCCACGAAAACCATCCTGCAGCGGCAACTGCAAGCGCCAACACCAACAAAGCAAGAATGCCGAAAAGAACGCCGCGCTTCATGCCACATACCGCAGTATAGCCACAATCCATGTCAGACGAATCAGATCCGCCCACAGGTCGTTGGTTGATTGGCGAGGTTGGTTTGGGCCAAAGGGCACTGTCTACGAAAAGAAAGGGGGGTTGATGAATGAGCCGATTGCAGCGAAGAAGCGACCAGAGGTCAAGCATGGTTGCGGCGATTCGTCGAGGAGGCTGCCCCCCTGCTCACTCACGCACTCAAAGGCTGAATGACGCCAAGATGGCAAGGGGTTGCCATTCTGTGTCTTCCGTGTGTTTCGTAGGCCGCCTCTTTTACCCTAAAAGCGTGAATGGGAAAGATGACAGATTGCCGTGAAGGCGCATAGAATGGGCTGATGGTGCGTAAAAACATCCCCG
>CAJCCF010000487.1 GCA_903960845.1 uncultured Verrucomicrobiota bacterium
ATCGAGACGCCCGCACGGCCTCGCAAAGCGCCCGAGATCGCCTTTCACGCGAACCATGAAATCCTCGGCGAGCCGAGTCAACACCGCACGCTCGATGAGGAGGCGAAGCGCGAGATCCGGCATGGTTACTATGCCGCGATGAGTTTCGCCGACGCGCAATTGGGGCGTGTGCTGGACGCGCTTGAGGAATTGAAACTCAGCGACAACACCATCGTCGTCATCATCGGCGACAACGGCTTTGAACTCGGCGAGCACGACTGCTGGGGAAAGATGACCTTGTTCGGGTGGGACGCGCGAGTGCCGCTCATCATCAGCGCTCCCGGCATCGGAAAGGGCGGCGCGAAGACGAGCGCCATCAGCGAGTTGATCGACATCTTTCCCACACTCACTGACCTTAGTGGCCTTCCATCTCCTCCTCAGCTGGAAGGCACCAGCCTCGTGCCTGTGCTCAAGGACGCCAGCGCCTCCGTGAAATCCGCCGCGCTCACGCAGCATCCACGCCCTGCACTTTACTGGGGCGGCGGTCCGGAGGCCTTGCCGCAGGTGATGGGCTACGGGCTGACCACCGACCGCTGGAGTTATCATGAGTGGCGCGACTTCAAAACCAACCACGTCGTCGGCCAGGAACTCTATGATGAGCAAAGCGATCCGCTCGAAACGGTGAACCTTGCGGGCACCGTCGAAGCCGCAGCACAGATTCCCGCGCTTGCTGAGCAACTCCGATCAATGACGACAAAACGATTGGAGGCAAAAAGATGAAGAACAGAAGCCCCTTTTTCTTTCTCCAAATTTTTTGTCACGCTGTTTTCATCGCGCTGCTGCTGCTTACTCCGCTCGCTGCACTGCACGCGGATGCACCACCAAAGAAGCCCAACGTCCTTTTCATCGCCATCGATGATCTGAAGCCGCTGCTCGGTTGCTACGGCGCATCGTGGATCAAGTCACCGAACATCGATCGCCTTGCATCGCGCGGCACGCGGTTTACGGCGAACTACTGCCAGGTCTCATTCTGTGCGCCTTCGCGCTTCAGTCTGCTCACAGGTTTGCGGCCAGACACCACGCACATCGTGGTCAATCCCGCGAAGCAGGACGACCTCCTGCGCAAGCGCTTCCCGGACATCGTCACGCTGCCGCAGCACTTCAAAAACAACGGCTGGCTCACCTGCGCCATGGGCAAGGTCTTCGATGGTCGAACCGTGGACGACGGTCATGACACCGCTTCGTGGTCGGTGCCGTATGTGCGTCGGTTTGATGAAGCGCCCGGCGGTCTCGGCAAGCCGCCCGGTTATCAAAACAAAAGCACGCAGCAACAAGTCGCCGCTGCCGCGCCCGGCACGCAAGGGCCGCCGGTGGAGTGTGGGGACGTGCCCGACAACGCCTACTACGATGGTGCGATGGCGCGCACCGGAGCGGCGAAGATCCGGGAGTTTGCGAAGGCAAAGCAACCGTTCTTCCTCGCGGTTGGATTCTTGCGACCGCATCTGCCGTTCATTGCGCCGAAGAAATATTGGGATCTCTACGACCGGGCGAAGCTGCCGCTCGCTCCGTTTCAAACGATGCCTGCCAGCAGCCCGCACGACCTCGCCTTTTACAGCAACTCCGGCGAGCTGCGAGCCTGGTCGGATGTGCCGAAGACCGGCCCGATCCCCGAAGCGCTTCAGCGCGAACTCATTCACGGATACGCAGCCTCGGTTTCTTACAGCGATGCCAATGTCGGCCTGTTGATGGCTGCGTTGGAGGAATCTGGCGCTCTTGAGAACACCATCGTCTGCGTGTGGGGAGACCACGGCTGGCACCTCGGCGAGCACGGTCATTGGGGCAAGGTCACCAACTACGAAGACGCGACTCGCGCGCCACTCATCATTACCGCGCCCGGCCATAGACAGGGCGCAGAGGTGAAAGCCATCACGGAGTTCCTCGATGTTTATCCGACGCTCTGCGATCTCGCCGGCTTGTCGAAGCAAGCGCATTTGCAAGGCACCAGCCTCACGCCTTTGCTTGGCGAGTCGGGGACCACGCTGCACGAAGCTGCGATCAGCCAGATGTCCCCCGGAGCGAACAAGGATGGTGTGATGGGCTGGGCGATCCGCACGCCGCGCCATCGCTACATCGAGTGGCGCCGCGCCGATCTCAGCACCGACACTCCCCGCATCACCGGTCAAATCGAGTCCGTCGAACTCTACGATTACCAGACTGATCCGTTCGAACGCGAAAATCTCGCAGGCAAGACCGGGCACACCGTCGTGCTGAAGGAGCAGCAAGCTCTCTTCGACAAACTGCTGCCGCATCTGCCGAAGCGCTTGGAATAAGAAACTAAAGGAGAAAAATATGATCCACGTCATCGCCACCATTGAACTCGCGCCAGGCACGCGCGAAACATTCCTGACCGAGTTCAGCAAAATCATTTCCGCCGTTCGCGCAGAAAAGGGCTGCATCGAATATGGCCCCGCTGTGGACGCACTAACCGATCTATCCAATCAAGCCCAGATCGGTCCCGACAAGGTCGTCGTCGTGGAGAAGTGGGAAGACCTCGCCGCGCTCAAGGCACACTTGGTTGCGCCGCACATGCAAGCGTATCGGGTGAATGTAAAAGACTACGTGCTCGGCGTGCATTTGCTGGTTCTCGACCCGGCCGATTAAGGCATTCACGACAGATAGATGAAGTGAAAATACGCCGCGCGTTCAGCGAGACGTTTCACACAAAGTTGGAACACAACGCAACGATGAAACCCACTCCCACCCTCCTCACCGCCCTGTTGCTTACCCCCATCATGCAGACCTTTATGCGTAGTTGCCTAAGCTTATTCTTTCTTTGCTCCATCGCATACGGACAGGAAACTTGGACCAAGGCCGATGTGGATCGATTGATGACCGAGCTGTCCAACTGGGGCAAGTGGGGAGCCGATGACCAGATGGGGACGCTGAATTACATCACACCCGAGGTCCGGCAGGCAGCTGCAAAGCTGGTCAAGGAGGGGATAACAGTATCCCTCTCCCGCGATGCAGCCAAGACAAAAGCCCCGGACAACGGCAGTCCTTATGAGCACAACATCGCCGCTGCCAGTGAGAATCAGGGCTGGAACGGAGACAGCATCAAGGTTGCCTGTCACGGCCTGGCCCACACGCATCTCGATGCGCTCTGCCACAAGCTTTATGGCGGCAAGATGTATAATGGCTATTCATACAAGACCGTCACCGCCAATGGGGCTGAAAAGAACTCCATCATCAAGCTTAAGGCGGGTGTATTCAGCCGCGCCGTCCTGATCGACATTCCGCTGCTGAAGGGCGTGGATTATCTCGAACCTGGAACGGCTGTTTTCGCCAGTGATCTCGATGCATGGGAAAAGCACAGCGGGGTAACAGTCGGGGCGGGCGACATCGTCCTGGTGCGCACCGGCCATTGGAAGCGCCGGGACACACTCGGCGTCGCCGCCCAGCGTCCGGGTTTGCATGTTTCCTGCGTGCCATGGCTGCATGATCGCAAGGCGGCGATGATCGGCACCGACCTTGCCTTGGATGTATCTCCCTCCCAAGTCCGGTTTTCCGACCAACCGGTGCATCAGCTATGTCTGGTCGCCCTGGGTATGCCTGTGCTGGACTGCGCCGACCTCGAACAATTGTCCATCGAAGCCGCCAAACGGAAGCGATGGGATTTTCTCATCAGCATGGCCCCGCTCGCCGTCGATGGCGCCACCGGCAGTCCAATCAATCCGATCGTGACTTTCTGAGCGCCGCCGGTGCGAACGCGAATTTCCGGCACTCACTTGATCCTATTGGTTACCGAACGAAGCGCCAGAAATAACAGAGCATGAATCACGCACTCACATTCCTCCTCGCATCATTCAGCGCGATCACGCTGCATGCGGCGACGCCTACATCGGAGGAAAACGCTGCCGCTGCGCAATGGGCGCAGAGTCATGTCTTCGCGGAGCAGGCGAAGTTGCCGTTCAGCTTCACGCTCGGCGGAAAATCATCGGATGAGTTGATGCTTGATTGGAAGCAAACCGATGCAACGCGTGAACTTGATACCCAGCGCCGCGAGCGCACGCTCACGTGGATGGATGCGACTACGGGACTGCAAGTGCGGCTTTTCTCGACAGAGTATGCGGGCTTTCCCGTCGTCGAGTGGACAGTTTGGATCAAGAACAACGGAAAGACCGACACGCCGCTCATCGAGAACATCCAAAGTCTCAACAGCACCTTCGCAGCAAATCCAAAAGATGCACTTTCACTGCATGGCATTCGCGGTGACACCTGTGTGGCCGAAAGTTTTCAGCCATGGACACGCGAGCTGCCAACCGGATCGCGTCACGTTTTCTCTCCGCCAGTCAAAGGCGGCTACGCCTCTGGAAAATCCAGCGATGGCCCGGATGGCTGGCCTTACTGGAATCTACAAACTCCCGAAGGCGGTATGATACTCGCCGTCGGCTGGCCGGGGCAGTGGGAGGCAAAGTTTGAGCGCAGTGAAGACGGTTCATTGCACCTGAGGGCTGGGCAGCAACTCACGCATCTCGTGTTGAAGCCGGGCGAAGAGATCCGCACGCCGTCCACCACGCTTTTGTTCTGGCAAGATGACGATCTCGTGCGTGCGCAGAACCTCTGGCGCTCGTGGTATCTGGCGCACGTGCTGCCACGCATCGACGGCGTGCCGCAACCGCCCACTACTCAGATTCAAGTGGGCGGCTCACTCGCCTCGTGGCCAGGTGTGCAGGCGTATCTCGATGCGGGCATCAAGCCGGACATCCTCTGGCGCGATGCAGGTTCGGACTCAAAAAGCACCTGGTATTCCAGCGCCGGACCACGCAAGACTGAGTGGCTGAACACCGGCACCTGGGAACCCGATCCCGCCAGGTATCCGCAGGGTTTCCGACCGTTCAGCGACAAGGCACGCGCGAACAGCATGCAGTTCCTGCTGTGGTTCGAGCCTGAGCGCGTCGGTGATCCTGGATCATGGATCGGCAAGAACCATCCCGATTGGCTCCTGCCTGGCAACAGCGCTGGTGACGTGCTCAACCTCGGCAACCCGGATGCCTTGAAGTGGCTCATCAATCACATCGACGGCATGGTGAAATCGCAGGGCCTCGACTGGTATCGCGAAGACCTCAATGGCGACGGCTACGGCACCGCTTGGCGCAAAGCCGACGCCCCTGACCGGCAGGGCATCACCGAGAATCTCCATGTGCAGGGGCATCTCGCCTTTTGGGATGAACTGCGCCGCCGCAATCCGAACCTGCGTGTCGACTCCTGCGCCTCTGGCGGCCGCCGCAACGACTTGGAAACCATGCGCCGTTCCGTGCCGCTGCTGCGCAGTGATTGGTCAGTCGTCGATCTGCGAGAAAAGCCCCTGCAAATCGAAGGCAACCAATCGCAAACCTACGGTCTCTCCTCGTGGCTGCCCTGGCAGGGCGCAGGTGTGCCGTTCTTCAAGGATAGCTACGCCGTGCGCAGTTATTACATCACCGGCTTCGGCATGGTCACCCCCGGCTGGACCAAGACGCCGGAATCCATCGTCGCAGTTCGGAAAGGCTACACCGAGTGCCACCGCATCGCCCCGCTCATGCTCGGCGACTACTTCCCGCTCACACCCCACAGCCTCGACACGACTTCGTGGATCGCATGGCAGTTCCATCGCACGGATTTGAATGAAGGAGTAGTACAAGCGTTCCGCCGCCCCGATGCCGCGAGTGACACGCTTACCGTCAAGCTTCACGGCCTCCTTCCGCAGAAAAATTATGAGATCGAAAACCTTGACGGCGGCAAAGAAGTCCGCACCGGCGAGGAACTCATGCACGGCTTCGACATCACTCTCCGGGAGAAACCCGCTGCTGTCGTTCTCGTGCTAAAAGTTACCAAATGACCTTCCCTGAGAAAGAGCTTGCAACAGTATACCGTTCAAATAATACCAAACGGTATACCGTATAAAAAACCCGTAACCTCCCTCGAGCGACAAAAACATTTCAAACCATGAACACCACCACTCGCCTCCTCATGGCCTCCATGGCCTTGGCTCTGCCTATGAGCATGCCAAGCAACGCCGCCGACTCGCCGATCAAACATCGCCTTCTCTTCACCGAGTATGGCAAGGGACCGAACCGCTTCGTCGAACTCGATGCCGATGGGAAGCTCGTTTGGGAGTTCAAGCCGCCGAGCACCACGGTGATCTTCCAGGCCTTGCCGAATGGGAACATCCTTTTTGGTTACGGTGGCACACCCACAGGTGTCCGTGAGATCACGTCGCGTGGTGAGACGGTGTTTGATTACGTCAGCAAGTCGCATCAGGTCTTCGGCAGCGAGCGTCTTGCGAATGGGAACACGCTCGTGGCCGAGCAGGAACCGTGTCAGGCCGTGGAGGTGAATCCGAAGGGAGAGATCGTCCATGTCACGCCGCTGACGACGGACGTGAAGGGCTTTCACCTTCAGGTGCGCAATGTTCACAAGCTCGCCAACGGCAACATTCTCGCCGCCCATGAAGGCGAGGGCGCGGTGCGCGAGGTGGATACTCAGGGCAAAGTCGTGTGGGAATACACCGGCGTCACGAACACCGGCGAGGCGCAGCGCCTAACCAATGGCAACACGTTGATTTGCTGCGGCACGCAGAAGAGATTGATCGAGGTCACCCCGGACAAGAAGATCGTGTGGGAGTTCAGCGACAAGGATGCGCCCGATTTGAACATCACCTGGGTCTCCAGCCTTCAGCAGCTCAAGAACGGCAACCTGCTCATCGGCAACTTCATGCGCGGCAGGGAAGGCCAGGGTGCGCACGCCATCGAAGTCACGCACGACAAGGAGAAGCGCGTCGTCTGGAAATGGGACGACCACAGCCTCATCAAGTCACTCACCACCGTCCGCATCATCGGCGAATAACAATCATTTACCTCCCACCGGTTTTTAATTCATGATCCCATCTGTGGGAACACCAAACACCAGTCGACCACACCATGCCTACCATCGTCATCACCGACTACACCTTTCCTGATCTCAGCATTGAGGAATCCATTCTCCAGCCTGCCGGCATCGAGATCGTCTCATTCAAAGAAAAGCGTTCGCCTGCGGAACTCGCCGATCTTGTGCGAGATGCCGATGCAGTGATCGTCCAGTTCGCGCCTGTGAATGCCGAAGTCGTCGCTGCGATGACCAAAGCGAAGGCCATCGTGCGCTACGGCATCGGCTACGACAATGTGGACACCACCGCCGCACGCGAGCATGGCATTCCCGTGTGCAACATCCCGGACTACTGCGTCGATGAAGTCGCGGATCACACACTGGCCTTCATCCTGGCCATCACGCGCCAGGTGCTGCCGAATGCGCTCGACATCCGCGCGGGCAAGTGGGGCCTCGCCACGCCGCTGAGCGCGATGTCTTCGCTGAAGCATCTCACCGTCGGCATCGTCGGCTTTGGCCGCATCGGGCGGGAAGTCGTGAGGCGCCTGCTCGCGTTCAAGGCCCGCGTGCTGGTCTTTGATCCCGTCGTGGCCGCAGATGAAATAGTCGCGTCAGGTGCCGTGGCGGCTGCATCGTTTGATGAGTTGCTTGCGCAGAGCGACATCGTCTCGCCGCATTGCCCGTCCACACCCAGGACGAAACAGCTCTTCAATGCCGCAGTCTTCGCGAAGATGAAGGCAGGTTCCATCTTCATCAATGTGGGCCGTGGCGATCTCGCCGACAGCGCCGCCATCACCGATGCCCTGCAATCCGGTCATCTCGCCGGTGCCGCGCTCGACGTCTTCGATCCCGAGCCGATTCCAGCTGATCATCCGATCCGTTCGATGCCCAATGTCATCCTCGCCGCTCACATCGCCTCCGCGAGTCCGCCCGCAGTGAGAACCCTGCGTGAAACCGCCGCACGAATCGCGCTGATGGCCGTTCGCGGTGAGCCAGTGCCGAACATCGTCAATGGTGTGACCAAGGCATGAATACTTTGATCTCCAACAGATTCAGGGATGCCCGCAGATTAGGTTTGAAGAAATGAAATTCAAATCTGCTGGCCTCCTCGAATCTGCTGGAAAACCGAAACCCCAACCATCCACCCAACCGTCCACCCAACCATGACCACACGACGTTCCTTCCTCACTTCCATCAGCTCACTCGCTGCCACGCCCTTGCTCGCCCGTGATTTCGGCCCCGGTGCCGCGCCGGTGCGTTATCCCGAGCCTGATGTCATTGCACTCGAGAAGGCATTCGAGAAATATAAGATCGGCTCCGCGCCCATCGAGAGGCTGCACACCGGCATGTATTGGGCCGAAGGGCCGGCGTGGAGCGGATGGGGCCAATACCTCGTGTGGAGCGACATTCCGAACAACGTGCAGCATCGTTGGCTCCAGGATGACGGTGAAGTCACGACGATCCACAAGCCCGCCGGTCACAGCAATGGCAACACCTTTGACCGCGAGGGACGGCAGATTTCCTTCGAGCACGGCAACCGCCGCGTGGTGCGTTACGAGCCGGACAACAGCATCACGGTACTGGCCGACAAGTTCGACGGCAAACCCTTCAACGCCCCCAACGACGGCGCGGTGCATCCCGATGGCAGCGTGTGGTTCACCGATCCCGGCTACGGCAGCCTCGGCAACTACGAGGGCAACAAAGGCGATCTCCTGCTCAAAGAGGCGGTCTATCGCATCGACCCAAGCGGCAAGGTGGCAAAGGTCACCGATGAAATCTTCAAGCCCAACGGCCTCTGCTTCTCACCGGACTACAAGAAGGTCTATGTCGCCGATACCGGAGCCACGCATTACCCCGAGGCACCGAAGAACATCAAAGTCTGGGACATCGACGGCGCGAAGCTGAAGAACGGCCGCGAGTTTGCCTCCATGAAAATGGACCTCAATGGCAAGGAAGTCGCCGGTCTCGCTGATGGTATTCGCTGCGACAAAGACGGCAACATCTGGGCAGGATCAGGCTGGGTGGGCGAGGGATATGATGGCGTGCAGATCTTTTCACCCGAAGGCAAACGCATCGGCCAGATCGTGCTGCCCGAAGTGTGCAGCAACGTTTGCTTCGGTGGTCCGCGCCGCAATCGCCTGTTCATGACTGCCAGCCGCAGTCTCTACGCCGTGCATGTGGAGACGCAGGGCGCACATTGGTGCTGAAAACCGAAACCTGATTCATGGAAATGCTCCCGGACATGAATGCGCACGCAGCCAATGCGCGCATCATCGAAGCTCCCGACGTGGTGCTTGTCGGCAGCGGCATCATGTCCGCGACGCTGGCCGTGATGCTCAAGCGTCTCGATCCACGCCTGCGCATCCAGATGTTCGAAGTCACACCTGAGCTTGCGCGTGAAGCCTCGGACGGCTGGAACAACGCGGGCACGGGACACGCGGGCATTTGCGAGATGAGCTACACACCCTCACGCGATCAAAACGGTGGTGTGCCTATTGGCAGAGCGCTGCACATCTTTGAGCAGTTCGAGCACTCGAAGCAGTTCTGGGCATCTGCGGCCGCTGAAGGCTTGGTGGGTGCTCCCGCGGATTTCATTCACGCGGTGCCGCACCTTTGTTTTGTGAAGGGAACGGAAGACGTTGATTTTCTGCAGGCCCGCCATGCTGCAATGATGGAGCATCATTTCTTCCGCGGCATGACGCTCACCAGGGATCCGTCGATGATCCGCCAGTGGGCCCCGCTGGTGATGGAAGGTCGCGAGCCTTGCCCTGTGGCGGCCACCACGGGCAGTGGCACCGAGTTGGACTACGGCCTGCTGGCCCGCCGTATGTGCAGCTGGCTCGCACAGCAGGAGCACTGCGGCATCGCGGCTGGTTGGAGGGTGACGAAACTCCAGCGCGGGGCAGGGGAGTGGCATCTGGGATTGCGTTGCGTCGCCTCGGGTGAAGAGCGCAGGCAGAGTGCAAAGTTTGTTTTCGTCGGCGCTGGCGGTGGCAGTCTGCCTTTGCTGCAATCCACCGGTCTCGCGGAAGTCGCAGGCCTGGGCGGCTTTCCCATCGGCGGCCAGTGGCTCGTTTGCGATGAGCCCTCGATCTGCTCACGGCATGACGCCAAGGTTTACGGCACCACGCCGCCTTCATCTCCAAGCCTCGGTGCCGGTCATCTCGATGTGCGGCGGCTCAATGGCCGGCGCCAGTTGCTCTTCGGACCGTTTGCCTCATGGACCACGCGTTTCCTGAAACACACCGGGCGCTGGAATGACCTGCCGCTCTCGATCCGCGCGGGCAATCTGGGCTCGCTACTGCAAACCGCCGTGCGCAACCGGTCGCTGGTGAAGTATCTGATCATGCAGGGCCTGCAAAGCATGGAGGATCGCATGGCAGCCGTGCGCGAGTTTTACCCGGGTGCCCGTTCGGAGCACTGGAGGCTCGTGCAGGCGGGCATCCGTGTTCAGGCCATCAAGAAAGCCGATCGCGGCTTGGTGCATTTCGGCACCGAAGTGTTCTCCTCCGCCGACCGCTCGGTCGCCGCGCTGCTGGGCGCCTCGCCGGGCGCCTCGGTCTCGGTAAACATCGCTCTCGAAGTTGTCCAGACCTGCCTGCCGCAGTTGCTTTTCAATGCCGAAG
>CAJCCF010000488.1 GCA_903960845.1 uncultured Verrucomicrobiota bacterium
ACGCGTCTGAATTAATCGAAATGTGCAAGTCGTTTTCGATTCCGATTGCGATGGCATCATCCAAAGCATCGGGAACCGGGTCAGGTAATCCTACCCAGACCCTCCTCATCGCCGCTGTGGTCGGTCTCTCGGTGATCACTTTTCTGATAGTCCTGCGCAAGCCGCGCACCGCGCTGGTGCAGGGTTTCTCCCGCCTCACGCGTCCGAGTGGCAAATCACACGGACACAGAGCCGCAGATGTGGCGCAGGCGTTTCCGCCATCGCCGGGCCGGAACGGGCGCATGATCCTGCGTGGCCGCGATCTGGAGGGCAACTCCTACAATCTTGAATTTGATGCGAAGAGCCTCCACCAAAATGGCGGGCGGTTCATCCTGGGCAGAAAACGGGATCTCTGCCAGCTTCACCTACCGCATGACAGTGTGTCCCGTCAGCATGCCGCTTTAGTGAGCAAAAACGGTGCCCTCTGCCTTGAGGATCGCAACTCCGGCAACGGCACCATAATCAATGGCAAAACCCTCACCATAGGCTCGCTGCCGGTTCCCCTGAAATCCGGTGACCGCATCAAGCTCGGCGAAGTGGAACTCATGTTTGACGTCATAGTCTGACCGTCATGGCTCTTGAACATCCCATCGACGCCCTACCAGCTGGAACCCGCGTGGGTTCCTATGAAATGCTGCGTGTGCTGGGTCGGGGTGGTTTCGGAGTGACCTACGCCGCGCGTGTCAGCGGCCAGTCCGGTCAGATGGTGGCCATCAAGGAATGGTTTCCGCGTGGCCTCTGCCGTCGCAGGAGCAATGGCGACTTGGAGCCCGTGCCGGGTGCGAATCAGGATTTGATCCACGATGCCCTGGCCATGTTCTCCCGCGAAGCCGAAGTCATTTGTTCGATCCGGCACCCCCATCTCGTGCGGGGCATTGAGTGCCTCCAGAAGAACCGCACCGCCTATCTCGTCATGGCCTACGTCTCGGGTCGCAACCTGCAGGAGTCTTTGCGTGAAAAGCACGGCAGCTTCCGGGTCACGCCCGCCACCATGGCGCAGCTCTGCCACGGCATGCTCTCCGCTCTCGAATCCGTTCACGGTCACGGCATCGTCCATGCGGACATCAAGCCGGACAATATCTTCTTGGGCGTCGGCTTTGAGCCCATACTGATTGATCTCGGCTCCGCCTGCGTGCCCGCCGGTGCCGCAAAATCCTCCGAGAGGACTTACTCCATGCACTACTCGGCCATCGAGCAGGTGTCCACGCGGCACGGCCACGTGGGACCATGGACGGACATCTACCAGTTCTCCGCCGTCCTCTATCGCTGTCTCACCGGTGGCAAACTGCCGGATGCTCAGGTCCGCGCGGAGACGAAGGCGGATCCGATCGTCCCCTTGCTGGAGCTCAAGTCCAGCCTTTCGCATTACCCGGACGAGTTTCTGCGGGCCGTCGATGCCGGGCTCGCGCGTTTCCCGAAGGACCGGCCGCAATCACTGCAAAACTGGAGAAGGCTTCTCGATCCCGCACTCCGCCGCATGGACCACGATTCCCACCGATCCGGACACGCCCGCGAACCCGTTCATGTGTCAGCCGTTCACCCCCCAGCACAAGACCTGGGTCGCCCACAGGCCGTTACGCCGCCACTGCCTGTCCCGCAACAAGCGGCTGCCGATGCACAGCCGGTCAAAGATCCGTTGCAGACCGCCGGGCTCTTCCTGGTTGCCGTCATTCTGCTCCTGGGCGCCGTCATGCTGATCCAGAAATGCAGCGCCTAACCTACAGCAGTCTTTTGCCGATTCAAAACCCATCCACATCGTCCAATGAGTGAAAACCCGCCATCACCGGACACCGCCCGGGGCCAAAGCCTGCCCGGAGGCACCCACCTCGAAGAATTCGTCATCGAGCGTATTCTGGGCGTCGGTGGTTTTGGCATCACCTACTTGGCAAAGGACAGCAGTCTGGGGCGGCAGGTGGTCATCAAGGAAAACCTGCCCGCGCAGTTCTGCTGGCGGGATACCCACGCCCTCACCGTTCGCCCGCGCCACACCGAGGGCGAAGATGCGGACAACTTCCAATACTCGCTGGAGAGCTTCCGCAAAGAAGCTTCCACGCTCGCCTCTCTCGATCATCCCGGCATCGTGAAGGTGCTGCGCAGTTTCGAAGCCCATGGCACCGCCTACTTTGTGATGCCGTTTGTGGAGGGCACCGCCCTCGATGAAGTGATTAGGCAGCGGACATCACAAGGCAATCCCTTCACCGAAACCGAGATCCAAGCTCTGCTAACCAAAGTGTTGGATGCCTTGGGCTATCTGCATGAGCGCGGCATCTACCATCGTGACATCAAGCCGGGCAACATACTCATGACGAAGGCTGGCCCCGTGCTCATTGACTTCGGTGCAGCAAGGCAGCGCTTGAGTGAGCGTTCGCTGACCGTCATCGAGAGCGCTGGCTACACGCCCTTCGAGCAGCTTCAAAGTCGTGGGAAGATCGGGCCTTGGAGTGATCTGTACGCGCTCGGGACTACGCTCTATAAGACCATTACCGGCCAAACCCCCGCAAAGGCAACGGACCGCGCCTTCGACGATCCTGAAGTGCCGCTGGCACAGCGTGACGACTTGCGCGATCGCTATTCCCACGAATTGCTGGCGTCCATCGACAAAGCGATGTTGCCCAAGGCAAGTGACCGATTTCAAGCGGCCGGGCAGTGGCTTGCAGATGCTATTCACTTGGGATCAGCGAAACCTCAGGAGGCAAGGCAAGTGTTAGACAGCACACCACTCAGGGCAGTCCCCGCCCCACCGCAAGTGGAACAACCAGCCCCGCCGGTGAAAGCATCACGCACGCTGAATATTCGGTCCGAAGCAGAGCAGCGAAAACACCGCAAAACCTTGGTGGAATACGCGATTCTGATCGTGACATTGGTGCTGGTGCTGGGTGGTGCCGCCGGTTGGTGGTATGGCATGGAGGCCCCGAGGCAGGGGAGGGCCGAGGAGGTGCGCATTGCCCAGGAAAAGGCCGATGCCGAAGAAAAAGCCCGGGCAATGGTCGTCGAGGCGGAGCGCCAGCGCATCGCCAAAGAGAACGCGCTGGCAGCCGTGCTTAGCAGTGCTGGGAAGACCACGCCGTTCAGAAACAGCCTCGGCATGGCCTTCGTGCCCGCAGGCACCCCCGGCGTGCTCTTCAGCGTGTGGGAGACACGCATGAGTGACTTCACCGCCTTTGTAGAAGACAGCCACCATGATGCCATCAGCGACGGTAGCTTTGGCACTCCCGCTTTCACGCTGGAGAAAACCGCCGATGGCAAAAGCGCTGGCTGGGAGCAGAACGGCGGTTCCTGGAAAGACCCGCACTTTCCAAGCAAGCAAACCGGTGAGCATCCGGTCGTGTGCGTGAGCTATCTGGATGCCGAGGCTTTCTGCGCCTGGCTGACAAAGCAAGACCGTGCCACTGGCAATATCCCCGCCACTGCCAGCTACCGGCTGCCGAGTGATGCGGAGTGGAGCCGTGCCTGCGGCAATGGTGAGTTCCCCTGGGGTGAGACTTTCCCGCCCGGCAGTCAGGACGGCAACTACTTTGGCACCGAGGCCGTGGTCGGCGTGCTGGAGGTTTTCTCAGATGGACTGGGCACAGCCGGACGCCGCGACAGCGCCGCACGCACCGCCGCAGTGGGCATGTTCAAAGAGAACCGCTTCGGTCTCTATGACATGGGCGGCAACGTATGGGAATGGTGCAGCACTTGGTACACGGCTGATTTGAATGATGCCGAGGCCAAGGAAGCTGTGCCCAGGCTGAAGGACGACAATGGAGGGCAAACCTACCGGGTGCTGCGCGGTGCGTCGTGGTTCAGCTATGCGCGCGTGTATCTGCGTTCGTCGTATCGTGACGTCGGCAGCCCAGGCTATCGCGCTGACGACTACGGTTTCCGTGTTGTGCTGGTGGTGGCTGGCGGCTAGTCTCTCAATCTTTGCCTTGTTACTGTTTGGAGGCAGGGTCAGACCGCGTAGCGGGAGATTTTTTTTGATAAAACCGATTTTTGAATTTTGCAGAGAAGGGCGCATGGACAGCCATGCGCCCATCTGTGAAAGGAGCTGCCCGGCAGGCCACCACCGGGTGCTGCGCGGTGCGTCGTGG
>CAJCCF010000489.1 GCA_903960845.1 uncultured Verrucomicrobiota bacterium
AAGCTGCCTCTCTCTCCAAAAAGATGTCGCTGCACGCAGCATGGCCCCGAGGATTGATCCGTGGCGCGTGCAGGGTAGTGGCAGGTTGCATCCCAAAGGTCTCGCCATCCTGAATGGAATGTGGGAGTGGCGCGAAAGCATCTCTCAGGAGCGCGATATGCCGTGTTACCGCGTCATGTCCAACAAGCAAATGGTGGCCTATGCCGAAATCTTTGAGGCAGGCGGCGTCATGGTTCCTCCGAGCGGCTGGCGTCCGCGTTGGAAAAAGGAATTCAACGATCTGATTGCCAACGTTTTTCGTGTGGGCCAGGCATCATGGCCGCAGCGTCAGAAAAAGGCCAAGGGGCGCATGAGTGACACACAGCGAGAGATCGTCGATCGTCTCTGTGCCCAGCGTGATCAGATCGCTCTAAACCTGGAAATCGAAGGCAGCCTGCTCGGCTCCCGCAGCACTCTCGAACAAGTCGTTTCCGAGCCTGCCTCCGACTGTCCGCTGATGAGTTGGCAGAGGCAATTGCTGGCTCCCGTCATTGAACAAATCCAAGCAAGTGTTTCGGGCAGCGCCCCCCACTTAGAGCACGAGTGATTATTCCAAAGCCCCACGGCGATGCTGATTCTGAGCGCCGCACCAAGGCACTGAATATTTCACCTCGCCACGTGACACGGTTTTGCGTCACGGCTGGTTTAAGACTCCTGCAGATCAACTTGCCAGAGTGCTTCACTGCGGCATAATGGACGCCGCTGCTGCGGTAGTGATACAAACATGGTGCCACCTGAATCTACTTTCCTTTTTGGTCTCCTTTCTCCTCTGCCGTCATGGCGCGTAGATTGTGAGCCCACAAAGATTGCATCAATAAGGATTTCAAGCACCTTCGGAAACGTCTCAGAATAAACAATAAAGCACGGATAGCTCAGTGGTAGAGCGGCTCGTTTACACCGAGTTGGTCGGGGGTTCGAATCCCTCTCCGTGTACCATTTGAAAATTCAGCAAAGGGCGGGCCATCACCGATACCGCGACAGGCCCTGCAAATACTCACGAGCCAAGGCAGACTGAGGCTGCTCAAAAAACTGCTCCACTGGACACGATTCCTCCACCCGCCCCTGGGCGAGAAACACAACCCAGTCAGCCACACGCCGTGCAAAGCTGATCTCATGCGTGGCCAGCACGATCTGCTGCCCGCTTTCAGCCAACTCCCGGACTACATCCAGCACTTCGCCCGTCATCACGGGATCGAGCGCAGAAGTTGGCTCATCAAGCAGCAACAGGCCAGGCTTCGGAGCCAAAGCTCGCGCGATGGCTGCCCTTTGCTGTTGCCCACCAGACAATTCCGCCGGGCGTTTATTCCGATGCTCAGCCAATCCGAGCCGCGTCAGCAGTTCGATCGCACGCGCATTAGCTTCATACTCACCGAGTCCGTGCACCACGCGCAGCGGCAGCACGATGTTTTGCAGAGCGCTGAGGTGGGGAAAGAGATTGTAACCCTGAAATACGAAGCCGTTCCGGCGCAGAGCCAGCAAGGCGGCTTCAGGCTCCTTTGGCAGCGGATTGTCATCCACACACACTTCACCCGACTCAGGAAGCAGCAGTCCACCGAGCACTCGCAGCAGCGTGGATTTCCCTCCACCACTGGGTCCGAGTAAAGCCACGACACGGGCATCTGCACCAGTTTGAAAACTCGCGCCATTCAGCGCGGTGAAACTGCCGTAGCGCTTCGTTACCTGACGCGTTTCAAGTTTCATAGGCAAACCTCCTCT
Source organism: uncultured Verrucomicrobiota bacterium (assembly GCA_903960845.1). GTDB lineage: Bacteria > Verrucomicrobiota > Verrucomicrobiia > Verrucomicrobiales > Verrucomicrobiaceae > Prosthecobacter. The sequence continues at coordinate 1,756 of CAJCCF010000489.1, forward strand.
CCAATTGCCGAGCATACCAGGACAGCGGCAGAGTAACGATCAGATACGCCAGAGCCAGCGGCAGGTAGCCTTCCAGTGCGGTATAGGAGGCCGAATTCATGCTCTCCACTTTTTTCACCAATTCCTCGATGCCAATGATCGAAAGCAGGGAGGAGTCTTTGATCAACGACACCATTTGCCCGGTCGTGCCAGGCAAGGCGCGGCGGATGGCCTGCGGGATGATGACGTAGCGATAGGTCTGTGTGGCATCGAATCCCACCGCTCGCGCCGCCTCACGCTGACTCGCGCCGATGCTCTCCACCGCCCCACGAAAAATCTCTGCCAGATAGGCACCCTCAAAACAGCCCAGCAGCACCATACCCACGAGTAAAGGCTCACCAATCCGAAGCGCCGTCGCCACGATGTAGTAGCCCACCAAAAGCTGCACCAGCAGTGGCGAACCACGCAGGATCTCGACAGCTCCCGTGCAAAACAACTGCACCGGCACCCATGGCGAGCGGCGCCCGATCATCAGGGTAAAACCGACCAAGATACTCACTACCATCGCCCCCAAAGACAGGCCCAATGTCGTCAACCAGCCGACCGCAAGCTGCGGCCCATAAGTCAGCGCCGGAGACCAATTCCATGCATAGTGGACCTGAGCAAACATCACATACACCCCGAATGACACCCCCAGGAAGAGCACGAAGCTCCAGAGAAGGCGTGTGACACTGGAAGATACAGGCATGACTCTCATCCTCTACGGACAAGCGGCCACAAAGGCAAGTTTTCCATCACGGTGTCTTCACTGCGGCCACGGATACAGGCATGCGATGATGCAAAAAATCCACCACCCCTTCAGCGATGCCTGCCACCAGCTTTTGCTGATAGTCCTTTCGCTTCATCCGCCGAACTTCCTCCGCGTTGGTGAGAAAGCCGCACTCAACCAATGCCGCAGGACAGGGCGTGCGCATGACGACGATGAGTTGGCTGTCCTTGGCCCCGCGATTCTCGGCCTTCGTCGCAGAACATGCGTGGCGCTGGATCGTCCGGGCAAGTTGTTCCCCTGACCCTGTTTTTTTGGTACGCTCAGCTGCCTTGGCGGGACGAGCCATAAGTGATTGGGCTGAGGAAAAGTAGGTCTCGATGCCTTGAATTTCCGTCGCCGGATTGGTATTCAGATGCACGCTGACAAAGGCATCAGCATGACTCTCAGCGGCGACCCGGCAGCGCTCTTCAAGCTCAAGAAATCGATCCTTGTCCCGTGTCATGCGGACTCTGATACCGGCCTTTTTTAACTGATCCTGCAACTGCCCGGCCAGAATCAGGCTAAGATCTTTCTCGATCACACCTCCAGCCACCGCGCCTCCATCATGTCCGCCGTGACCGGCATCCACGATCACCAGCGGCGCTCTTTCCAGTTCACTGCGCGGGATCTGCACACCCGGCACAGCTTCCAATTTGAGTGAAAACCAGCCCAAAGCCGCCAGCGATCCGCCCAATGCCAGATATGACACGCAGCTGCGGCATAAAAAGAGAAGCTTGAATAACCAGTTCGGCACAGAGGAAAATTGAAAATTATAAAAACTATTTAGTTTTTTTGAAATTTAGCTGGAGCAAACTGCTAAGTCCACTAAAATGCTAACATGAAAGCTCCGTCACTAGCCACTTCGCTGACACGTTTCTGCCTAATTTCCGCCCTCACCGGCACAGCGACAGCTTTCCTCTCTGCCCAACCATCAGCCATCGCTGCCGCTAAAAATGGGGCACTGCCACCCGGCGCAGTGCAGATTTCAGAACAAGAGCAACCTGCTCCCCAGACAGCATCCGCCAACCATCAGCGCGCCTACCGCCCACCCACCTACACACCGCGAGGCAGCATCCGAACTCAAGCAACTCTCACTGCGGGCGAATCAGTCACCGCCACTAAAAAGCCAAGTGTTCCGACCTACCACACGCCAGAGCTGAAATCCTCCGCCGCACCGAAATCGAAAGAGGTTGCCATTAAGAGCAAAATTGCGCGCCAGGAGAGCACTGGCCAACATCAGGACATTCGGTCAGGTAATCTCAAGCGCGACGCCAGCCTGCCCTCGAAAAAAGCAGTGAACATTGCCGCCACCCATACCGCTCCCACAGGCAAAACTTATGTCATGCGTCCCGGCGACACGCTGTGGTCTGTGGCCAGCAAGCAGGGCACCAGCATCAACGCCCTGCGAAACGCCAATCACCTCAAGGGCGACATGGTCGCCATCGGCCAGACACTGCTCATCCCGAGCGACGAAATCATCGTCAACACGCCCGCTTCTGCCAGCATGCCCGGCACCAACCCTGCCCGCAAAGCCCCAACCCCGGCGATCACCAACCGCACACATGTGGTCAAGCCCAACGAGACCTTCACTAAAATTGCCCGCGATTACGGCATCACCTTTGATACCCTCGCCAAGGCCAACCCGAATACCCGTGCCGACCATTTGCTCGCCGGTGAGCGCCTCTCCATTCCCGGCGGGAAAAGCAAAACTGGAAGCAAACCAGAAACGCCAAGCACAGCGCCTGCAGCAACCTCCACTGATGTCACCCATGTCGTGAAAAGCGGCGAGCATCTCGGCTCCATCGCTAAACAGTATGGCATCAGCACCGCAGCCCTCGCCGAATCCAACCGCCTGCAGGATGCGAACATCGTCGTCGTCGGCCAGAAGCTCATTATTCCAGAAAACAAAGCCACCCACACCGAGCCGGAGAACCTCGCAAGCAACGATCAGGAAACCGCGCCAACTCAGGAAGTGATGCCGTCTGATCCTGCTCCCGTGGTGAAAACCGAGCCTGTGATCCAGCCTGCGACACCCCTACCACCGATCATCGGAGAAAGCGCACCAGCCTACACGCAGGTAATGCCATCAGCCATCACACTGACAACCCCACCTGCGCCGCGCGGAGTCATTTCCTATCGCATGGAAAGGGGGGACACGCTCGAAACTGTGGCCAACATGTTCAGCACCACTCCGCAAAACATTCGTGCCCTGAACAAACTCTCCGCTGACAAGGTGGTGAAGGAAGGTGAAGAGATCGTTGTTCCCTCCCTTGGAGCCGTCTCGGTGAACTGAACCGGTGCCTTTGTATTCAGCGATTTGCAGCCGTGCGGATCCCGAGGTTGCCGGCCAGCAAGAGAAAAATCTTCGGAGCCCATGGCGGATGAAATCGGCTGTCTGCTATTCCCTTGCCTGGCAACATCGCGTGATCTGCCATGATCAGCATAGTTCGCTGGTGACTAAGTTGTGACATTGCTGTTATGGTCATACTTTCGCGCCCTCCCATCATCCCGCATGCGGATCATGGAAGGACACCTTTGGATTTCGAGTTTCGAACTCCCCCATGCATTTTCTCGCCCCACATCTCCTGCACCTGATCTGGCTGTCGCTGATCCCTGTGGCGCTGTACCTGTTTAGAAAGCGGGCACGGAGAGTGTCGGTTTCAACATTGCTGTTTTTCCGTTCGCTCTCACGTGAGCATCAGGAATCGGCCTGGCTGCGGAAACTTAAAAAATGGCTGTCACTTCTGCTCACGCTGATCGTGATCATCGCCGCAGCGCTGGCACTCGCGCGCCCCGCAAGTGAAGTCGGAGGCAACACTCCCGGGGCCGTGGTGCTGATCGTGGATCGCTCCGCGTCCATGTCAGCGCATGATGCACAGGGACGCACCCGGTTGGAAGCGGCGAAGAAACTGCTGCAGGACCGGGTGCGGTCTCTGCCGGATCAAGTGGTGTTGTCATTGATCACCTTTGATGCCAAGCCGCGCGTTCTGCTTTCCCGAAACCGGAACCGCCGCGAATGCCTGCGGCTCCTGGCGGAAATCCAGCCTGTGCCGATGGAAGGGCGTCCTGACGCGGCTCTGACCGTGGCGCGCCGGCTTGCCGAACTGGAAGCGCGCTCACAGATCTGGCATGTGGGAGACACCGCACTTCAAAACACGGACGGGCTTGCCTATGCCTTTCTCGATGTGGCACTGGCCAGTCCGCTGAATGTCGGCATCACGGGTTTTCAAATCCGGCAGGCACCGCTGGCAAGGGATCGCTTCGAAGCCTTTGTCAAAGTCAGCGCGGCGAAATCAAACCCCGGGAAAATCACCTCGACACTCGAAGTGATGCTGGCGGGCCGGCTGGCCCAACTCAGGGAACTGGAGTTGATACCGGGCGCATCGACCTCCCTCATTCTGCCTCTGGAAGGCGTGCGCGGCCAGCGTCTGGAACTACGCCTGAAAACGCAGGGGGATTGCCTGGGCTGGGATGATGGAGTCGCTGCGCCCCTGCCACAGGCACGACCACTGGTGGTGGCGTGGGTGGCGGAAAAAGCAGACCCTTTCACCGAGCTGGCAATGACCTCCATGATCGAAGCCGGGCGCATCGAAATGCTCAAAGGCACCCCTGCCGCGTGGCCGATGAAGAACAAACCGGACGTCTATGTTTTTGAAGGCTGGCTGCCGGAGACTTGGCCTGCAGACCGTCCGGTCATCGCGCTCAATCCGGCGGTGAGTTCCGGTCCCGTGCAACTCCGTAAGCTCCAGGAACCGGGCCTGCCGCATGACAGTGTGCGCAGCGTGGCGCCGGATCATCCCCTGCTTTTCCGGGTGACAACGAGTCGCCTGGCCGTCACGCAAACCAGTGTGCTGAATCTCGGTGGATCACTGGAACCACTCTGGATGGCAGGCACGGAGCCCGTTCTGGCAGCGGGTGAAGTCAATGGCCAGCGACTGGTCGTGAGCGCCTTTTCTCCTGCGCGTTCCGAGCAACTCGCCCTGCTACCCGCCTTTCCTCTTTTACTCGGCAATGCCCTCTACTGGTGCGCTGAAAACAGCGAAGCGATGACGGACCTGCGTGCCCTGCATCCCGGTGATTTGCTAAATGAAACCGGCCTGATCCAATGGACTGAATGGGATGGGCGGCAGTTTGGAGAAATCACGGATGAAGCAAAAAGCGGACTGCTTTCCATCCAGCGCATCGGTGCCTGGCAATCCACGGGGCGCAGTGGCACCAGCGTGCTGGCCTCCGCCTCCGAAACGGACGTGCCTGCCGCAGCGACCACCAGCTCCACTCAACCGAATCTTGCCCCCATCGTGGCGGCGGCAGGGATCAGCGACTGGCCCTTCCTCCTGCTCTGGGTGGTGCTCGGCGCGCTGTTGCTGGAGAGCTGGCTGTTTCATCGCAAGGCGGTGTTTTAAGGCGGCTTGAACTCGACTGCTTGCGCTGGCGTGGAGCCTGAGTCACTCTCCGCGCTACCATGCCTGCACTCGACGATCTCCTCACCTGCCTGCGCTTTGCCAGCGTCTCCACGGATTCCAAACACAACGATGACACACGCGCCTGCGCCCAGTGGCTGGTGGCGAAACTGCAAGGCATGGGACTGACGACCCAGCTCCATGAAACACCGGGGCACCCGGTGATCGTGGCCAAGAACAAGCACGTCGCAGGCCGCCGCACCGTCCTGCTTTACGGCCACTACGACGTGCAGCCGGTGGAGCCGCTGAGCGAGTGGCTGTCACCACCCTTTGAACCCACAATTCGAGATGGCCGCATCTACTGCCGTGGTGCCACGGATAACAAAGGACAACTCATCGCCCACGTCTCCGGTCTGGCCGAGACTCTCGCCCAGCACAATGATCTGCCGGTGAATCTGACGATCCTCTTTGAAGGTGAAGAGGAGATCGGCAGCCCCAATCTAAAACCCTTTCTGGAAGCGCACCGGCAGGAGCTTGCCTGTGATGTGGTGGCGATCTCAGACACCGGCATGGTGGCTGAAGGCGTGGGCACCTTCACCTACGGACTGCGCGGCATCTCCTGCATGGAGGTGAAGGTGCATGGCCCCAGCATCGATCTCCACTCAGGTATCTTCGGCGGTGCCGTGGCAAATCCGGCAACGATGGCCGCACGTCTCGTCTCGACCCTGCATGATGCCGAAGGCCGGGTGCAGATTGACGGCTTCTACGATGGCGTCCAGCCGCTGCAGGAATGGGAACGCAAATCCTGGGCAGACCTCGGCGATGGCGCTGCGGAGACACTGGCTCTGACCGGTGTCCCGGCCCTGTTCGGTGAGTCCGGCTACACCGAGCGCGAATGCCGCTGGGCACGCCCGACAGCGGAAGTCAACGGCATCGGCGGCGGTTATCAGGGGGAAGGTTCAAAGACCGTCATCCCGCGTGAAGCCTTCTTCAAACTCTCCTTCCGCCTCGTGCCGGATCAGAACGCCGAGCGCATCCTCGACCTCGCCGAAGCCCATCTCCGGGCTCATGCACCCCGGACGGTGCGCCTTGAAATCAAGCGCGGTCACACCGGCAGCGCTTACCTGATGAACCCGAACTCGGCGCTCGGTCAGGCCGCCCAGCGCGCCCTGAAAACCACTTTCGGCGGCAAGGTCGCACTCATCCGTGAAGGCGGCAGCATTCCCATCGTCCAGGCCTTCAAGGACGTGCTGAGCGCCGACACCCTGCTGCTCGGCCTGGCCCTGCCTGATTGCCAGGCCCACGCACCCAATGAGAATTTTCCCATCGCCAATCTCGAAGCCGGCATCCGCCTGAACCAGGCCCTGCTCAGGGAACTGGGAGCATGAGGTGTTTTTTTCGCCCTGCGGCGCACCGGCTCAAAAAGTCGCGTTCGCCGCGCGAACCGTCTTTTGACAAAGCCTCCCAGCGCGGCACTCTGACGGCCCCTTGAAAAGCGTCCTTTTTGTCTGCACTGGAAACACCTGCCGCAGCCCCCTGGCTGAGGTGCTTTTTCGTGATCTGGTGAAGTCAAAGCAGGACTACTCCGTGCAAAGTGCGGGAATCGGCGCCTTCTCAGGACAACCCGCAAGCAAGCACAGCATCACCCTCGCCAGGGAACGCGGGTTGGATCTCACCAGACACCGCAGCCAGGCCGTCACCGTCAATGTCGTGGACAAAGCAACGCACATCTTTGCCCTCAGCCGCAGCCACCTCGCCGCACTGCTCGATGACTATCCGGAAGCGGAGGACAAAATCTACCTGCTCAGCGAGTTCACCTCCGACGACACCCTGCGCGGCAGGGATGTCAGCGACCCATTTGGCGGCGGACAGGAAGACTATCGTGAAATGCAGGAGCATCTCGACAAACTCCTCCCCAGCATCCACGCATTCATCGAGCAAACCTGGAAGCCCTAGACTAACCATTCACTTCATGTCATCCCCCGCCCTGCCCCGCACACTCGCCATTGCCTCCGACCACGGGGGACTTCTGCTCAAGAACGCCGTTCTCGCGCATCTTCAGACCAGCGGCTACAGCGTGGAGGATTTCGGCACCCACAACGGCGACAGCGTCGACTATCCGGATTACGCCGAACTCGTCTCCGAGCGCATCCTTGCAGGTCGTGCCGACGCAGGCATCCTCGTCTGCACCACCGGCATCGGCATGTCCATCAGCGCCAACCGCTATGCGGGCATCCAGGCCAGCCTCGTCCATGATGCCGCCACCGCCGCCATCACGCGCGAGCACAACGCCTCCAACATTCTCTGCCTCGCTGGCAAAACCACCTCCGAGGCCGCCGCCAAGGAAATCGTGGACACCTGGTTGAAGACCCCCTTCGCCGGTGGCCGCCACGGTCGCAGAGTCGATAAAATGAACACCCTAGCCCACCCTCTCAGCATCCTCGCCAGCTCCGATCCCGCCGTCGCCGAAATCATCCGCCTCGAGCAGCATCGCCAGCAGAACAACATTGAGCTCATCGCCAGTGAGAACTTCACCAGCCGCGCCGTCATGGCCGCGCAGGGCTCATGCCTAACCAACAAGTATGCCGAAGGTTATCCCGGCAAGCGCTGGTATGGTGGCTGTGAGGAAGTCGACAAGGTGGAGCAACTCGCCATCGACCGCGTCTGCCAGCTCTTCGGTGCCAAGTACGCCAACGTCCAGCCACACTCCGGATCGCAGGCCAACACGGCGGTTTATTTCAGCGTGCTCGAAGTCGGTGACCGGATCCTCACCATGAACCTCGCCCACGGCGGCCACTTGACCCACGGAAACAAGGCCAATTTCTCCGGCCGTTTCTATGAAGTGGTTCATTACGGCGTCAGCGAGACCGATGAACACATCGACTATGACGGCCTGCAAAAAATGGCCGAGGAGTGCAAGCCCAAGATGATCACCGCCGGGGCCTCCGCCTACCCGCGCATCATCGACTTCGCCCGCATGAGCCAGATCGCCAAGAGCGTCGGCGCGTATCTCTTCGTCGACATGGCGCACATCGCCGGACTCGTCGCCGGTGGCCAGCATCCGAACCCGATGCCCTATGCCGACTTTGTCACCAGCACCACGCACAAAAGCCTGCGCGGACCTCGTGGCGGCATCATCCTCACCAACAACGAAGACCTCGCCAAGAAGATCAACAGTCAGGTCTTCCCCGGCATCCAGGGCGGTCCGCTCATGCATGTCATCGCCGCCAAAGCCGTCTGCTTCGGCGAGTGCCTGCGCCCGGACTTCGCCGAATACACCAAACAAATCGTCCTCAACGCCAAGGCTCTCGCCGCGCGCCTCAGCGAGCTCGGCTACCGCATCGTCAGCGGCGGCACCGACAATCATCTCATGCTCGTCGATCTGCGTCCAAAGGGACTCAACGGCAAAATCGCCAGCGAGACCCTCGATCACGCCGGCATCACCGTGAACAAAAACGGCATCCCCTTCGACACCGAGAAAATCACGCTCGGAGGAGGCATTCGCATTGGAACACCGGCCGTCACCACACGCGGCATGAAGGAAGCCGAGATGGTCCTCATCGCCAACTGGATCGACAAGGCCCTAACCAATAAAGATCATCCTTCGGTGCTCGCCGAGATCAAAGTCGAGATCGCCAAAATCAACGAACGCTTCCCGCTGCCGTAAGCCTGGAATACTGTTTCAAGTTCAAGGGTTCAAAGTTTCACGACATGAAAGCCCACGATGGGTGACCAATGCATCCTCACCTTTTGAGGGTGCTGGCAGTATCTCGTAAGGCCTTGATTCAGAGAACTTGGAACGTCAAACCTGAAACCTGGATTTACAGCAAGTCAGTCCGCACAGGAGACTGTGCGGGCCACTTCCTGCCAGGGTCATTCCCTGGCGGCGTCGGCGATGAAGGAATCCACGTCCGCCTGAGTGGTGGCCCAGGAACACATGAGGCGGTAGCCACTGCCGATCTTCAAAGAGACTTATCCAACTACAAGAAGCCATAAACACAGGCGCAAGTTAATGGATCAAAGTATCCAGGCTCAGCTTTGCGAACCTCTCCTCAGCTGAGCAGCCTGGGTCCTGATCGCCTCGCGTTTTGCGTCATCCAGACGCACGAGGTTTCTTACTTGCATCGCCATGCGTTGATTTTTCCGCATGGCGGGCTCGTGATGCAGGAGGAAGTCCCAGTAGAGTGTGGTGAAAGGGCAGGCTCCGGGGCCGGTGCTTTCGGCGGGATCGTAAGGGCAGCCAGCGCAGTAGTTGCTCATGCGCTGAATGTATTTACCGGTGGCAATGTAGGGCTTGCTTGCCATCAGGCCGCCGTCGGCGTGCTGGGACATGCCGAGGGTGTTGGGTAGCTCCACCCACTCCACGGCATCGACGTAAACGGCGAGATACCATTCGTGCACTTCACGAGGACGAACCCCGAACATGAGCGCGTAGAGCCCAGTGACCATCAGCCGTTGAATGTGGTGCGCATGACCCAGTCGCAGGGTCTGGCCGAGGGCATCGCGCAGGCAGGCCATGTCGGTCTCGCCTGTCCAGTAAAAGGCGGGCAGGGGCTGGTCGGCACCCAAGGCGTTCATCTCCACGTAGCCGGGCATGGTCTGCCAATAGATGCCTCTCACGTATTCGCGCCATCCGAGGATCTGCCGGACAAAGCCTTCCACCGCGGCGAGCGGTGCCCTGCCTTGTTTCCATTCGTTTTCCGCAGCGGAAATCACGCGGCGGGGATCAAGCAGCTTCAAATTCATTGCGGCACTGAGTCGCGAGTGAAAAAGCCAAGGCTCAGAGGTCCACATGGCGTCCTGCCAGTCACCAAACTCAGAGAGGCGATGAGCAATGAAATCTTCCAGCGCCTGATCCGCTTGCTCGCTGGTCACTGGCCAGTCAAATGC
>CAJCCF010000490.1 GCA_903960845.1 uncultured Verrucomicrobiota bacterium
CGGCGAACTGACGGTGCAGATCGGCCTGAATATCAAAAAGCGCGCCAATGATTCGCACGCCTTCGTCGCCGGCTACACGAACGGCTACATTTACTACACCCCCACCGTCACCCAGCGCAAAAACACCGGCTACGCGCAGGAAGATTGCGACACGCTCGTGGCACCTGAATGGCAGCAGATCTTTGAGACCAAGGCGCTGGAAGTGTTGCAGCAATTGTCGAAATGAGCGTCGCCAGTCATTTCGTCATTCTGATCGCGCTGGCCTGGACGGTTCACGCCGCTGAATTTGGTGACAAACGTGACAAACCCGGCGAGGTGCAGCGCTTGCGGGTGCCGCGCGAGTTGATTCCATCATCGGCTGCGCAAACAGCGGAGCAGGAGTGGAAGTCATTTCAAATCGCACCCGGATTCCGCATCGAACTCGTCGCGGGTGATCCCCTGGTCCAGGACCCGGTGGCCATGCAGATCGGTCCTGACGGCAGGCTGTGGGTCGTGGAGATGCGCGGCTTCATGGCGGATCTTGACGGTGTCAAAGAAGCGGAGCCGGTGGGTGATGTCGTGGTGCTGGAAGATACGGATGGTGATGGGCGCATGGACAAGCGCACCGTGTTTCAGGATGGCCTCATCATGCCGCGCGCCCTGATGCTGGCGGGTGATGGTGTGCTCATCGGCGCACCGCCGCATCTGTGGTTCTGCCGTGACACGAATGGTGATGGCCACGCGGATGAGAAGAAGGAGATCGCTGGTAACTTCGGCATGCAGAGTGATCCCGTGCGGCCCGAGGTCGCCAATCCCGAGCAGGCTCCAAACTCACTGCTCCGGGCAAACGACAACTGGATTTACGCCGCGCATTACACACGCAAATTCCGCTATGACGGCGGCCAGTGGACCAGTGATGTGACAACGTTTCGCGGGCAGTGGGGACTCACGCAGGACAACAGCGGCCACTTCTTTTACAACTCAAATCAGGACGCCCTGCGCACCGACATTCTGAACTCGCGCTACACCGGCAGAAATCCGAATCATGTGCCGTGCGCGGGCGTGAATGTGCAGGTTTACACCGACCAGCTTGTCTGGCCCATCCGCGTGAATCCAGGCATCAATCGCGGCTACCGGGACGGCATCCTGCGCGAAAACCACCGGCTCAAGGAATTCACCGCCGCCTGCGCGCCGTGCATTTATCGCGGCGGATTGTTCCCCGCGGAGTTCGACGGCAATGCCTTCATTTGCGAGCCCGCCGGCAACCTCATCAAGCGCGAGATCATCAGCGCAAAGAACGGCTCGCTGACATGCCGCGAGGCCTATGATCAGCGTGAATTCATCGCCTCCACCGACGAGCGTTTCCGTCCGGTGAATCTCTACAACGGACCCGAAGGTGCTCTCTACGTCGTGGATTTGTATCGCGGTGTTTTGCAGCATCGCGAGTCGTTCACGACTTACCTGCGCAGCTACATCGAAGAGCGCGGACTGGACAAGCCACTGCACCTCGGCCGCATCTGGCGCATCGTTCCTCAAGCCCATGCTTCAA
>CAJCCF010000491.1 GCA_903960845.1 uncultured Verrucomicrobiota bacterium
GGATGAGATGATGAGCCGACACACGGCGGAGTGTTTGGCCGAGGTGGACTTCGAGACGGGCGGGCGCAAGCTCCGCGCAACGTGGCGGCTGGGGAAGACGAAGACAGGCAATTTGAAGCCTGTGCAGCGGACGCTGGCAGATGCCACAACACTTGAGATCCTCGCTGACAAAGGGCGAGAGATGGATGCGATGATCGAATTGCTCACCGGGCTGGATGCACAGCGTTTTTTGCGCTCGGTGCTGCTCGCCCAGGGACAGTTCGCGGCGTTCTTGAAGGCGAAGCCGAACGAGCGCGCCGAGTTGCTCGAAAAAATCACCGGAACCGAGATTTACAGCGACCTCTCCAAGCTCGCCTACGAGACGCACAAGGCGAAGGATGAAGCCGTCCTGCGGCTCAAAGCCGGACTCGGTGCGATGCCAGTGCTTGATGACGAAGCCCGCACCCAACTCGAAGCACGCCTCACCGAATCGCGCACAATCGCCGGGCACCTCAACGTCGAAGGCCAGGCTGCGACCAGGCAATGGCGCGATCAACGCGAGCATGCATCCATCGCCGCCGAAATCATGCAACTCGGCGAATCCGGTCGCGTGCTGCAGGCCTCGCAAGCGCAGGCAGCGACGGAAGTTTCCGCAGCCAAAGCGCTCGCCGAAGACGCGAAGCAGCAACGCATCAAGCGCGAGCCGGTGTGGGAACAGGCGGCTGGTTTGGCGGCGCAGAGTGAGCAGTTCGAACAGCAGCTCGGTGAGAGTCGCGCGATGTATCAAACCTGGGCGAAGGAGCAGAAGGATGCCGCGTCACGCCGCGAAGCTGCCGAGAAATCCCATGTCTCACACATCGAGGCCGCGCAGGCACTGGAGGCGTGGTTGAAAGAATATGCGGCCGATGCGGAGCTGTCAGACAGATTGCCGAAACTGCATGTGGCAGCGCGTGCATGGCGTGTGGCCTTTGAACAGCTCGCGGAAGGCCGGAAGCGCCAGGCGGAGGCGCAAAACTTGAACCGGAAGATCACCGAAGCGGAGACACTGGTGGCTGCGTTGGCAAAAAAAGGCAGCGAAGGCGGCGCGAAGGCGAAGACGGATCGCACCGAGCTGGAACGCCTCTCGAAGATGCTCGAAACCCAGCGCAAGGTCACGCGCCAGGCGGAGCTGGTGGCCGGCTTTGACGAGCACCGGCATGATTTGAAGCCTGGAGAAGCCTGCCCGCTTTGCGGATCTCAGGAGCATCCGTTCGCCATTTCGTTAACCAACTTTGAATCACAGCTTCAAACAGCGCGGAAGATTCTCACCGGACTGGAACAGCAGTGCGTGAAGGTGGATCGCGAACTCAGCCTGCTGGAACGTGAATTGGTGAAGAACGAGGCGGAGGTGAATGCGGAGACGAAACGGGTGGCGGAGACGCGGAAGGCGCTGAGCGAGATCGCCGTGCCGGATGTGGCAGCGCTGGAAGCCAAGGAGGAGCTGGCCAGACGTAGCCTAGGCTTTCTAGCCTGTGTTTCTTCGCCGCCTCCAATCACACAGGCTGGAAAGCCTATGCTACAAGACGTCGAGCGTGAACTTGATGCGCTCGAAAAACGCGCCTCAACCTTTGCGAAGAAGCAGCAGGAGGCGGCGCAAAAGCTGAGCGAGCGACAAAAGCTCGAAGGAGAGATCCAGCTCGCAAAGCAGGAGGAAGCGGCGAAAACGAAGCGGCTCGATGAACTGAAAGCCGAAGGTCTCGCGCTCAAAGCGAAGTCCGAATTTTTGAAAACATCGCTCACTGAACTGCTCGGCGGCAAGTCACTCAGCGAAGATCGTCAGCAGCATGAAGTCCGCGTTTTAACGGCGGAAAAATTCTGGCGCGACGCGGAGGGGAAGCTGAACACGCTGCAAACGCAGATCGCCGCGACGAAGGCGAAGCTGGAGCAGCTTGAAATTCGCCGGGCACCTTTTGAAGGACAGGCGGTGCTCGATTCAGAGGCGTTGAACGAGGTTGAGACGAGGGCGAAGCGTCTGAACGAAGAGTTTGCGTCAAAGCGCACCGAAGTGGGCGCGCTGGAACAGCAGGTGAAGAGTGATGACGAGGCGCTGAAACGCCGCGCGGCCGGTGGTGCGGAGTTGCAGGCGGCGGAAACTGAATCACTGCGCTGGGGCCGCTTGAAGGAGCTGATCGGCTCGGCGGATGGCGCGAAGTTTTCGCGCTTCGCGCAATCGCTCACGCTGCGCCAGTTGATCGACTTGGCGAATCATCATCTGGCCGTGCTGTCGCCGCGTTACCGGCTCATGGCGGCAGCGGGAGATGAGTTGGACCTGCGCATTGTCGATCTGTATCAGGCGAACACCGATCGCCCGATGGAGAGCCTGTCCGGGGGCGAGAGTTTTCTCGCAAGCCTGGCTCTGGCGCTTGGACTGAGCGAGCTGGCGAGCCGGCATCATCCCATCGATTCACTCTTCATCGATGAAGGCTTCGGCACGCTCGACACGGAAACCCTGGAAGTGGCCCTGAGCGCACTGGAGAACCTGCGCTCGCAGGGCAAGACGATCGGCCTGATCTCACACGTCGATCTTCTGAAGGAACGACTGACCACCCAGGTGCGCGTTCTGCGCGGCGCGGGCGGGACGAGCCGCATTGAGGTGGTGGCGTGATCGCTAGCGCAGGCTCGCGACGCCGTCTTTGAGTTGGTAGAGCTGCCCGATTTCCGCATCACTCAGCGCCCGGTCAAACACGGCGAGATCGTCTTGATGCCCAACATACGATGCTCCGAGCACAAGGGCGACGGATGCCGGATCCCAGCCAAACGTGAGATCCCAGTTGTCGATGCTGCCCTGCTTCCTGCCGTTCAGGTAAAGGCTGGCGCCGGGCTTCGGCGACTTGCCGTTCACGTTGGAAAGCGTGAAGGCCACATGCGTCCAGGTGTCGCGGGTGAAGGGCGGCTTCGCCACCTGCACCATGGGGCGTTTGTCGAAGGCGATGTCGGCCCACTGCACATTGGTCGGATTCCAGATGTGGAAGAGCGGACGCACGGCGTAGCGGAAGAAGCGCGGTGTTTCATCTTTGGAGAATTCGAGGAAGATGTATCCCTTCTTGGTGTCATCGCCCGTGATCTGCACGGGATCGCAGTAGCCGGGTTCCAGATCTTCATCCGGGGTGAGTCGCAGCCAGATCGAGACGGTGGCGTTCCAGCTCTTGTCGTTGTAGCCGAGCATGTTCACGCCGCTGAACTGCGGGCGCGTGCCCCCCTTCTTCGGGAAATGCAGACAGCCGCCAAACTTGCCGCCCGTGGGAACGAGCTTCACGTCCTCATTCGGCACGCAGGGGACGCCCTTTTTGCTGAAGCAGGTCTTGTCACCCTTGCTGAAATCCGCATTCAGCGACGAATCGAAGGACGCATGGAAAACGAGCGACGACTTGAGCGCGTCCTGGGCGAGGAGCGGTGAGGCAAGGCAGAGGAGGAAGGCGAGTGGTTTCATGATCTGGTGATCTTTTCATACGCAACGAGTGGCCATCTTGAAGCAATCTTTGGCACTTACCCGCCTCGGAATGGATTTTCCCACTGATCAGCGTCAGCCAGCAAGATCACGGCATGCCCGTCGTATGGGGTGGGTTATCATTTCCGGCTTGGCTTTCTCAGGCCCGGCCCTGTAAACTCACCGCCCATCTCCAAAAACTATGTTCCGCATCCCTGGCGCCCTCGGCAAAGATCTGTGTGATAAAGACCTCGGCATGACCCGGCGCGACATTCTGCGCGTCGGGGGTGCTTCCATGATGGGCCTGACTTTGAACGGCATGTTCCGTGCCCAGGCCGCCTCGGTAAACTCCGCTGCCGCCGGTCGTGTGGGCTGGGGAAAGGCCAAGCATGTGCTCATGATCTACCTTCAGGGCGGGCCGAGCCATCTCGATCTCTGGGACCCGAAAGAGAATGTGCCGGACAAGGTGCGCTCCGTCTTCAAGACGATCCCCACCAAAGTGCCAGGCCACCATTTCACGGAAATCCTGCCGCAACTGGCGAAGGTGAATGACAAGTTCACGATGATCAATTCGATGAGCTACACGCCTAACGGGTTGTTCAACCACACGGCGGCCATCTACCAGATCATGACCGGCTACACGACCGACAAGGTCAGCCCATCCGGCCAGCTTGAGCCGCCAAACGCCAAGGATTACCCGAACTTCGGAAGCAACATCATCCGCCTGAAACCGATGGATGAGCCCATGCTGCCCTTCGTCATGCTGCCGCGCCCGCTTCAGGAATCCAACGTCGTCGGCAAAGGTGGCTCCGCGGGTTTCCTCGGCAAATCCTACGACCCGTACACCCTCTTCCCGGATGGCGATGACCTCGACATGGGCAAGATGGACCGCATCAAAATTGAAGACCTGCAGCTGCGCCCCGACCTGTTCAGCGTCCGCCTGCAACGCCGCGCCAAGCTGCGTGATGCGATCAACGATCAGATGCCGACCATTGAGGCTGCCGTGAAGGATCTGAGCCTCGACAGTTACTACGACCAGGCGCTCAACCTCATCGCCAGCGGTCGTGCCCGCGACGCGTTCGCACTGGACCGCGAGTCGCCAAAACTGCGTGACCGCTACGGCCGCAACACCTTTGGTCAAAGCTGCATGCTGGCCCGCCGCCTGATTGAAGCCGGCACCCGCGTGGTCGAACTCATCTGGCCAAAGGTCGCCAACTCCGACAACCATTCGTGGGATCATCACGTGGGCCTGACCCAGCGCATGAAGAACCAGAGCGGACCGATGCTTGATCAGGGCCTCAGCGCATTGTTTGAAGATCTCGACTCGAGCGGCCTGCTCGATGAGACACTCGTCGTCGCTCTTGGTGAATTCGGCCGCAGCCCTGAAAAAGGCGTGTCCACCTCCGGCAATGGCAACAGCGCCGACGGTCGTGACCACTGGCCTTATTGCTACACCGCCATCATCGGTGGCGCGGGCATCAAGCGCGGCTACATCCACGGCAAGTCCGACAAGACCGGCTCCTCGCCGGCGGAAGAACCGGTGCACCCGACGGAACTGCTCGCCACGATCTACCACGCTGTCGGCATCGATCCTGAGACCATCGTCCACAATCACCTCAACCAGCCCCGCGAGCTGGTGAAGGCGAAGCCGGTGACGAAACTGTTTGCCTAACTTTGAGTTTGTCGTTTCAGGCGGTTCCGGAAAGTTAACGACTTTCCCGGAGCCGCTTCAAAGCGGCGGTCCAAACGATTCCGCACCTGGCTCAGGTGCAGCAGGGACAGGGCTGAACCCAGTGTCCCGGAGCCACTTCCTTGAGCGTGAGATCCATGCCCACGCTCGCCTGCCATTGCGGATGCCCCATGCGATGGCCGAAGGCGCATCCGGCGGGCGGATTGATCGGGGACGGCACATCCCCCTGAAGCAGCACCCGCGAGCGGCGTCTGGCGGGATCGGGCACGGGAATGGCGTCCAGCAGAGCCTTGGTGTAGGCATGACGCGGCTGCAGGTACAAGGTTTCGGCAGGCGCGAGTTCGACGATTTTACCGAGATACATCACGGCCACGCGGTCGCTCATGTGCTTCACCACACTGAGACCATGGGCGATGAAGAGATAGCTCAAGCCCATCTCACGCTGGAGGTCGAGCAGCAGGTTCAGCACCTGGCTTTGCACCGAGACATCCAGCGCGCTGACAGGCTCGTCACAGACGATGAGTTTTGGTTTCAATGCGATGGAGCGGGCGATGCCGATGCGCTGGCGCTGCCCACCGCTGAACTCGAAGGGAAAGCGGTCCGTTGCGCTCGCCGGCAAACCAACTTTATCGAGCAGATCAAGCACCCACTTCCTGCGCTCCTCGCTGGTGCCGATCTTTTGAATGATGAACGGCTCCTCAAGAATATCGCGCACGGTGTGGCGCGGATTCAAGGATTCCGCAGGATCCTGGAAAATCATCTGCATGTGCCGCCGCTGTGGGCGCAGAGTTCCCGCGCCCGCGTGCGTGATGTCCTGCCCGACGAAATGAATGCTGCCAGCCGTTGGCTCAAGCAGGCGCACGATGGCCTTGCCGAGCGTGGTCTTGCCGCAGCCGGATTCGCCGACCAGGCCGAGGGTCTCGCCCTCGCCAAGAGTGAAGCTCACGCCATCCACGGCCTTACAGGAGGCCACGGAACGCCGGAGCAGACCGCCGCGAACGGGGAAATACTGCTTGAGGTTTTGGACGGTCAGGAGGCTCATGCGACGCAAATGGGGCAGTTCTCAACCCAGTGGTTGGCGGAAATTTCAATGAAGGGCGGACGCGTGGTTAGATGGTCCGCGTCATGGTCACGACCGGAGCGTTCAGCGAAACGGCAGCCGGGTTTGAAATCAGCGATGCCGGGCACATTGCCGGGGATGGCTTTGAGCAGTGTTTTCGGTTTGCTGTCGAGCCGCGGAATACTCTCCAGCAGGCTCTGTGTGTAGGCGTGACGCGGCTTGGCAAAAAGCTCATGAACATTTGCCCTCTCAACGATGCGTCCGGCATACATGACGGCCACTTCGTCACAGACTTCAGCGATGACGCCGAGGTCGTGGGTGATGAGGATGACACTCATGCCCATTTCTTTTTG
This sequence comes from uncultured Verrucomicrobiota bacterium, assembly GCA_903960845.1. Taxonomy (GTDB): domain Bacteria; phylum Verrucomicrobiota; class Verrucomicrobiia; order Verrucomicrobiales; family Verrucomicrobiaceae; genus Prosthecobacter. Next base: position 6,549 of record CAJCCF010000491.1, read on the forward strand.
CAGGTCGGCGATGAGTTCGAGAATCTGCGCCTGCACGGTGACATCGAGCGCCGTGGTGGGCTCATCGGCGATGAGGAGTTTCGGTGTGTTGATCAGCGCCATGGCGATCATCACGCGCTGTCTCATGCCGCCACTGAGCTGATGCGGATATTCATTCAAGCGCTGCTCAGGCGCGGGAATGCGCACCTTTTTCATCATGTCGATGCTGCGGGCGAGCACTTCGGCCCTGCTGCACTCGGTGTGCAGCAGAATTGCCTCACCGAGCTGGCGACCGACGGTTTGCACCGGGTTCAAAGCCGTCATGGGCTCCTGGAAAATCATCGAGATGTCGTTGCCGCGAATCTTCTGCATCTCATCGAGTGGCAGCGTCACCAGGTCACGTCCCTCGAAGCGGATGCTGCCGCCGAGAATCTTACCGTGCGGTTGAGGCAGCAGTCGTGTGATGGAAAAAGCCGTGACGCTTTTGCCACAGCCGGACTCGCCGACAATGCCGAGCGTTTTGCCGCTTGGCACATCGAAGCTGATGCCATCGACTGCGGTCATTCGTCCAGCGTCCGAGTCGAACGCAGTGACGAGATTTTCGACCTGGAGGATGGCGTTGCTCATTGTTTGGCTTTGTAGGCGTCGAAGACACGCAGGGTTTCACCAAAGTCGCGCCCGGTGCGCATGGCTTCCTTTGTTTCACGTTTCACATCTTCATCGATCCAGAACATGTGGGCATCCATCGGCTCGCGGCTTTTGCGCGCATTGCCCTTCGCGGGCCACTGCACCCAGCGCCAGGTCAGGTAGCGATAAAAAGGGGATTCCCAGGCCGGGATGGTGCAGGCGCGGTCTTCGATGAGTTTGGCGAGCTGCCAGGAGAGACGCTGCACTTCTTCCTCGGTCTTTGCTTTGCGATGCTGATCAATGATCGGATCGAGCGCGGGGTCGGCGGTCTGCGTCATGTTGTTGGTGTCGGTGACGATCTCGCGCTTGCCGTCTTTGCCGATCTTGAAGGCGTTGGCGCTATGGTAGTCATCCCAGAAGCGCGGATAAGGCGGTTGTGCTCCGAATCCGGCAAAACCCATCTCGTGATTCTTCTGGTCGAGCTTCTTGTACATCTGCGTGGAGTCGAGACCTTCCACATTGATCTCCAGTCCCGCCTTTTTGGCCTCCTCCTTCAAGCGGAGCATGATGGGAGTAATCGTGCCAGAGTTGAAGGTGGTGAGCGTGAAGGAGAGTTTTTTACCCTCCGCATTTTGCAGAATGCCGTCCGGCCCGGCTTTGATGAAACCAGCCTTACCAAAGTGCTCGCGGGCTTTCACCGGATCGTAGGGCCGTGCGCGCAGATCGGGATTGGTGAACTTGCCGAAGCCCGACACCGTGCTGTTCATGCGGGTCTTGTCACCGCGGAAGTCCACATCGATCACCTTCTGGAAGTTCATCGCGTAGTTGATGCCGAGACGCACATCGAGGTTGTCGAGCGGCGGCTTGCTTTCGTTGATGCGAATGCCCCAGGTGACCTGCGGGTACTCGTTGTAAAACATGTGCCGCTCGATGTAGCCGTTGTAGATCTCGGGGACTTCCGCCTTGTCATACCAATAGCGCGGCAGACCGGCGAGGTAATAGTCGAACTGGCCCTGACGAAACATCTCGAAGGCTTTGTCCTGACTGGCGATGATCTTGTACTCCAGGAAGTCGCAATTGAAGACGTGGCGGTAGTGCTTCAAATCACGCGCCCACCAGTCCCGCACCCGGCTCAGCGTGATGGAGCGGCCGCGCTTCAGCAAAGCGGGATCGATGACATAAGCCCCGGTCACCGGGCAAATGCGCCATTGATAGCGCGCCGGGAAGTCAGGTCCGAGTTCACGGTAGAAGTGACGCGGGCTGGGCGGAATCATCGCATACCAGATGGGGTCCGGCTTGGGCTCAGGAATCGTGATCGAGAAGGTGCGATCGTCGAACTTGGTGATCCCGGCATACTCCTTCGTGTACCAGTCATTGTACCAAGGGTCCTTCAGGTGCGTGCTGGTCATGACGAAGAAGGTCATGAAAAAGTCCTCCACATCGACGGGATGTCCGTCGGAGAAAGTCAGCTTGTCCTGAAGGCGGAAGTACACCGTCTTGCGATCCTCGGAGATGGCCCACTCCTTTGCCAGACCGGGAATCCATACATCCTCATCCGGATGCCGCGTGATCAGACCAATCTCGATGTTGTCGTGATGCTCACCCCGAAACGAGTTGCTCGCATCCGGGCCGACTTTGCGGAAGGTCGGCGGGAAAGTGGGATGCCAGTCATGGAAGGTGCCGCCCTTCCTGGCGCGAGGATCGCCGAATTCAGGCACGCCGGCGGCGTTTTCCCATTTCAGATTCGCCGGGAGATCGGCAGGCGTCTTCCAGTGGAAGAATTCCGGCTTCGATTTCCAGTAAGCCTTCACCTCCTCGGTGTTGTCGTAAGGCGGGAATCGCGTGTCATCGGAGTCGGAGCAGGAGCAGAGAGTGGAGAGGACAGAGCCGAGAATAAGAGCCGCCAGCACGACTCGAATGGAGCTGTGTTTCCCGTTGCCCTTCGCTCTTTGATCTCTGCTCATCGGTAGGTCGTGAATTTTTTCGGATCGAAAGCCTCGCGCACGGCCTCACCCACAAAGGTGACGAGCACGAGCACTGACGTCATCGCCACGAAGGCGCTGCTGACGATCCAGGGATAATTGAAGTCTTCGGTGCCCTCATGCAGCAGCCGACCCCAGCTTGGCTCTTCCGGCGGCAGACCAAAGCCGAGGTAATCCAACGCGGCGAGGGATGTGATGATCGCGGAGACTTCAAAGGGCGCGAGCGTCACGAGGATGGCGATGCTGTTCGGCAGGATATGTTTGAAGATGATGCGTCCGGTGCCGGCCCCGAGCAGTCGTGCGGAGGCGACATAATCGCGGGCCTTTTCCTTCATGGCCGCCGTGCGGATGTAGATCGTGGTGCCCATCCAACTGAACAGCGAGATGATGACCACCAGCAGGAACAAGTTCGGACTGATGATGGAGCTTACGATCATCACGATGAAAAGGAACGGCAGCACCGACCAGATCTCGATCAACCTCATGCCAACAAGATCCAGCATGCCGCCGAAGTAGCCGAGCAATCCACCCGCTGCGATACCGACGACGAAAACAAAGGTCACAAACAGGATCGAAGCGATGATCGCCTGCTGCCAGCCGCCATAGAGAATCGCGAGCACATCACCACCCGTTGAAGTCGTGCCGAGAAAGTGTCGCTGCGTCCATGATGGAGGTGAAGGTGGATAAACCACGGTCAACATGGCTGCAGAAGCTTGCGACTCCAACCCGGCTGCCTTGCCGTCGGTGAAGTCGTTGTAGGCGGTGCGTTTTCCTTTGTCGAAGGTGGCTTTCTCCACCTGCTCATTGTTGGCATCCCAGCCGAGCATTTCGCCTTGCTTCAATCCGTGACGAAAGACCCACTCCTGCCGTTTCTGCTGCGGCTTGTCGCGAAAGAGGGTGTAAGCGCGGCCATCGAAAGGCTTTGCTTCGCCTGCCCGGAACGCCACACCCTCACGCAACACGATCTCTTCGATGGTCGCCGGCGTGTCGAGCTTGGGATCATACGGCACGATGGGCATCAGCACCCAGTTGGCGGATTTGGAATCGCGGAACTTCCGCTGCAGCTCGCGGTAATCCGTCTCCGACTCATCTTTGAGACCAAAGGTGGTCGCAGGCTTCACGTCAGTAACGAACGGAAAGTAGAACTTGCCTTCATAGCGGACAACGAGCGCACGCTTGCCCACAATCAGGGTATCGAGCGATCCCACGCCGACGAGTGCGAGCAGAATCAGGAAGGAGGCATGCCCGCGCTTGATCTCACGGAAGCGGTGAAGCTTCTTCAAGGTGAGTGGACTCCAATGCCACTGCGTTTGTCCGAGCCAGAGGAGCCAGCCTCCAGCCAGCGTGAAGACAACGAGCAAAATCCATCCCAGCCACGAACCGCCAAGAAAGGGCACCTTGAAGACCGGCACTGACAACGACAGCCACCGGAACAGCGCGGCAAGCGCTGCATAAACGGTGAGGATGATTCCTGTGGTGCGGGGAGACATGAGTTAATCAAAGCGGACGCGAGGATCGGTGAGCGCGACGAAGTAATCGGAGAGGATGTTGCCCAGCATGAGCAACACAACATCCACGACCAGAATGCCCATCACCAGAGGGTAGTCTCGATCCAGCAAACTATAATAGCCGAGCAGGCCGAAGCCGTTGATCTCAAAGATCAACTCAATGAGCGTCGAGCCAGCCACGAAGATCGAGACGATGTGTCCCAGCGTCGTCGCCAGAGGGATGAGCGAGTTCCGCAGGGCATGAACGAGCACCGCACGCTTGAAGCCCGCGCCCTTCGCCACAGCGGTGCGGACGTAATCAGCGGCGAGATTGTCCATGAGGTTGTTTTTCACCAGCATGGTCATGAAGGCAAAACTGCCGACCATGTAGCAAACCAGCGGCAGCACGGCATGATGGATCACATCCCAGATTTTTCCGCCGACGGTGAGCGAGGCGAAATTTTCACTGACAAAGCCGCCCGTGGGAAACCAATTCAGTCGCGCCGCGAGATACACCACAAGCACGCTCGCCAGCACGAAGCCGGGAATGGAATAACCCACGAAGATGAGGATCGAGCTCGCATTGTCGATCACCGTGCGATGCTTGATGGCCTTTAAAATGCCCAGCGGGATGCAGACGAGGTAGCTGATGATGAAGGTGACAAGTCCGTAGAAAATCGAGATCGGCATTCGCTCACGAATCATGTCCCATACATACTCATTGTAGCGTGTCGAGATGCCCAGGTTGCCTTGCAGCAAACCGTCGAATTTCGGGCGGAAGATCTGCACACGTTCCTTTTCTTTCTCGGCACGAGTTTGCCACTGTTTTAGGCCGTTGGCGTCATCGGCAGACAGCTTGCCATCGCGAGTCACCCTGGCCTGCGTGGTCCTGTAGGCGTTGTTGGGCTTCCATTGGTCACGCGGCAGCAGCTCTTGCAGTGACACCGGCATCTCATTCTTATCCTTGGCGAATTTGATGAACTGCTTGTCGCCTTCCTTTGGCAAGAGGCCCAGCCAGGCGAGGTAAGCGGGGAAGAACGACCTATCGAAACCATAATAGGCCGCCATCTCCTCCTTCTGCTCCTCACTGAGAGACGCGCCCGCATCCTTCATCCCGCGATCCCCCTGCTGCGCTGCAGCCTGCCGCAGGGCTGCCTCAAGAGGCCCGCCCGGAGTGATCCGGGTGATGAAAAAAACCACCATCGTGGCCCCGATCAAGGTCGGAAGAATGAGCAGGAAGCGTCGGATGAAGTAGTCGCGCATGAGGCGGTGGCAGAGAGAACGGAACTCTCAGACATACGGCGGCTGGAGACAAGGCTTTGTATGTATTTTAAACCAGTCCGGATTGGCGCAACATTCAGTCCACAAAACGTTCCCGCCATTCGGGGCGCGGCAGCCAGCACTGGTCCTGTTTGCCGAAGAGACGGTAACGATGGTCGGCAATGAGGCGGTAGATTGAATCACGAATTGGACGTGGCACCCATTTCAGCAAGTGAAGCATCCGGAACCAGCCGCCCATGAGCGCAGCGAGCTCAAGTGCTGCATCACTTTGCGAGTAGCACCCCTGATCAGTGATCAGGAGCATGGACTGCGGCTGCCCGGGATCGAGGCCGTGCTCGCGATAGAGTTTTGATCCTGTCTGTGATTGGATGGGGCAGAATTTCACCAATCCACGCCGGTCGTGCTTGAGGACAAACTGAACTGAACTGGCACAGAGATGGCACACGCCATCAAAGAGCAGGAGTGGTGCCGCCATGTGGAGTCAGGCTGATGATGTCAGGTCTGATGCAGTGCTTTTATGGGCTGGTGAAAACCATCTTGCCTGAGAGAATGCGCGTGGTGGTGATCAGCGTGGCGTTATCAGCAGTCGGCATCTGCGGCAGCATGAAGTAGCC
>CAJCCF010000492.1 GCA_903960845.1 uncultured Verrucomicrobiota bacterium
TCACAAACATCCCCTTGATCACCCGAGCAGCCACTCGGCAGGGCATCCATGCCCGCTGACTTCCATTCCCGTTTTTAGGTTCAACCGTGACATCCGGCCCATCCTTTCCGATGCCTGTTTCAAATGTCACGGCCCGGACAAGGCCAAACGCAAAGCCGATCTCCGACTCGATATCGAGGCCAGCGCCAAGGCGAAGCTTGGCGATCACTTTGCCATCCTCGCAGCCCAACCGCTGAAGAGTGAGGTCGTGGCGCGCATCACCAGCACGGTTGCTGATGAGCGCATGCCACCCGCAGATTCCGGATTGCAGCTCACCACGCGGCAAATCGAACTGCTGCGCCAATGGATCCTGGAAGGCGCGAAATGGGAAGCGCACTGGTCGTTCATCGCGCCGCAGCGGCCGGCGCTGCCAGCGGTGAAGAATGCCGGATGGTGCCGGAATGCGGTGGATCGTTTCATCCTTGCCCGTTTGGAGCAGGAGAAACTGCAGCCTTCGATTGAGGCGGATCGTGCCGCGCTGATTCGCCGCGTGTCGCTCGATCTGACCGGCCTGCCACCGGCACGGGCGGAGGTGGATGCCTTTCTCGCAGACGCTTCGCCGCAGGCTTATGAGCGCGTCGTGGATCGGTTGCTCGCCTCGCCGCGTCATGGCGAGCGCATGGCGAACCGCTGGCTTGATGCCGCCCGTTACGCGGACACCAACGGTTACCAGAGCGATGGTGAGCGCTCGATGTGGCGCTGGCGTGACTGGGTGATCGACGCCTTCAATCGCAATATGCCGTTTGATCAGTTCACGATCGAGCAGCTCGCTGGCGATCTGCTGCCCGGAGCGACCATGGCGCAGCGCCTTGCCACGGGTTTCAACCGCAACCACCGGGGCAATGCGGAAGGTGGCATCGTGCCGGAGGAGTATGCGGCGGAGTATGTCGTGGATCGCGTGGACACGACCGCGACCGTGTGGCTCGGCCTGACGATGGGCTGCGCGCGCTGCCACGATCACAAGTATGATCCCGTCACGCAGCGCGATTTTTATTCGGTCTTCGCCTTCTTCAACAATGTCCCGGAGAATGGCCGCGCCATCAAGATCGGCAACTCGCCACCCGTGATGACCGCGCCGACGGATGCTCAAGCGAAGCAGCTGGCGCACCTTGAACATCAGCTCGCCGAGGCAGACTCGCGAATGCGTGACCTTGAGCCCCGGATCAGCGCGGCACAGGCCGTGTGGGAGAAGTCGGCGCCAGCGCTGCCCTGGACCATCACTCAGGGGTTGCAGGTCCGTTATGAACTCGCCGGGAGCCTGACCGGCGGTGCCAGGTTTGAAGCGGGTGACGCTGCATTCGCAGGCAATGCGGCCGCATTGGACGGCACTCGATTCATCCATTGCGGCGATGTCGGAGCCTTTGGTTTTTTTGACAAGTTCACTCTCGCCGCCCGGATCAAGCCGCAGGGCCCGGACGGCGCGATCCTCTCGCGCATGGCGGAGCAGTATGAGGACTCGGCTTTCGCGTCCGACTCGGACGGGTATCGCGTGCAGTTGAAGGACCGCCGCATTCAGGTTCACCTCACCAAACGCTGGCTTGATGATGCGCTGCGCGTGGAGACGGAGGCGACGCTTGCTCAGGATCAGTGGCAGCACATCGCCGTCGTCTATGATGGATCGCGCCTGGCTTCGGGAGTGAAAATTTACATCAATGGCCAGCCGCAAAAACTGCGCGTGCTGCTTGACCAGTTGAACCAGACTTTCCTAACCAAAAATCCGCTGCGGATTGGTGCCGGCGGTGGTCCGGCGAACCGGTTCCGCGGCTTGATCAGCGATGTGCGCGTTTATGACCGCGCGCTTGATGCGGAGGACATTGGCGTCATCACCACGACGGCTGGGATTCATCAACTGGCGGCGATTCCGCGCGCTCAACGAACCCCATCCCAATCAGCCACTCTGCGGGCCTGCTTCACTTCTGAGCACGCTCCCGAAATCATGCGCGCCGCTCATTCGGATGTGGTCACCTTGCGCTCGCAGCACGCCAAATTCATCGAGAGCCTGCCGACCGTGATGGTGATGCAGGAAATGGACAAGCCGCGCGAAACTTTTGTGCTGAAGCGGGGCGAGTATGACAAACGCGGTGAAAAGGTTGGCGCGAATGTTCCCTTGAGCCTGCCCCCACTGCCTGCGGATGCCGCGCACAACCGCCTCGGTTTCGCACGCTGGCTGGTCAGCACGTCGAATCCGCTGACGGCGCGGGTGGCGGTGAATCACCAGTGGCAGATGCTCTTTGGCACAGGCCTGGTCAAGACGGCGGAGGACTTTGGCTCGCAGGGAGAACCGCCGAGTCATGCGGAGCTGCTCGACTGGCTGGCGACGGAATTCATGCGCACAGGCTGGGATGTGAAGCGTCTGCTGAAAACGATGGTGATGAGTGCGACCTACCGGCAGTCATCGCGCGTCACGCCTGAGCTGCTCGCGCTTGATCCTGACAACCGGCTGCTCGCGCGCGGGCCGCGTGTGAGACTGTCCGCCGAGATGATTCGTGATCAGGCTCTCGCGGTGAGCGGGCTGCTTGTGGATGGGCTCGGCGGCCCTTCCGTCCGGCCTTACCAGCCCAGTGGATTGTTGATGGCCCTGACCGGCACCGACTATGAGCCCGACCATGGCGACAAGCTTTGGCGGCGCAGCCTCTACACCTTTTGGAAGCGCACCAGTCCACAGCCGACGATGACCACCTTCGACGCCGCGGGTCGCGAAGCCTGCCTGGTGCGGCCTGGCCGCACGGACACGCCGCTGCAGGCGCTGGCGCTGATGAATGACGTGACCTTTGTGGAGGCTGCACGCTGCCTCGCCCAGCGCGTGCTGCATGAACACGACACGGAAGCGCGCCTGCGGCTGGCCTTTCGTCTGGTGCTCACCCGCGCTCCGAGACCGTCCGAGATGCAGGTACTGCTCGCGGATTTGAACCATCACCTCGCGCGTTTCCGTGGCGATGCAAAAGCGGCTCAGGCTCTCATCCGCACCGGTGAGTCACCTCATGACACCTCGCTTGATGCTGCCGAGCTTGCCGCTTACACCGCCGTGGCGGGATTGATTCTGAACCTCGATGAAGCCATCACCAAACAATGAATCCATGGCCTGACGATCATCTGCTCCACACGCGCCGGCAGTTCCTCGGCCGCGCCGGGCTTGGCGCGACGGCGCTGGCATCCATGATGCATGGGGATGCGTTGGCTGCGGGAAATGGCGGGCTGCCCGGGCTGCCGCATTTTGCCCCGAAGGCAAAGCGCATCATCTACCTGTTCCAGTCCGGCGCGCCATCGCAGCTGGATTTGTTTGACCACAAACCGCAGTTGCTTTCAAGGCAGGGCACGGATCTGCCCGCCTCGATTCGCCAGGGACAACGGCTCACCGGCATGACCGCCACGCAGGATCATTTTCCCATCGCGCCGTCGAAGTTTCGTTTCGCGCAGCATGGGCGCAGCGGCGCGTGGTTGAGCGAACTGCTGCCGCACACGGCGCGCGTGGCGGACGAGTTGTGCTTCATCAAAACGATGAACACGGAGGCGATCAACCACGATCCTGCCATCACCTTTTTTCAAACCGGCGCGCAGCTCGCGGGCCGGCCCAGCATGGGATCATGGGCATCGTATGGGCTGGGCAGTGAAAACCACGACCTGCCCGCGTTTGTTGCGCTTCTGTCGAATGGCACGGGCAACCCGATGGACCAGCCGCTCTATGACCGGCTCTGGGGCAGCGGCTTCCTGCCGACGAAACATCAGGGCATCAAATTCCGCTCCGACGGCGATCCGGTGCTGTTCTTGTCAAACCCCGACGGCCTCAACCGCAGCGCACGCCGCCGCATGCTCGATGACCTGACGAAGCTCAATCAAATGCAGCTCGCCGAATTCGGCGATCCCGAGACCGCCACGCGCATTGCGCAATACGAGCTGGCCTACCGGATGCAGTCCAGCGTGCCCGCGCTCACCGATGTTTCGCAGGAGTCCGACAGCGCCTTTGATCTCTACGGCCCTGAAGCGCGCAAGCCGGGAACCTTCGCCGCGAACTGCCTGCTCGCGCGCCGCCTGGCCGAGCGCGGCGTGCGCTTCATTCAGCTCTTCCATCGCGGTTGGGATCAGCACACGAAACTGCCGGCCCAGATCGCCGGTCAATGCCGTGACACTGATCAGCCGGCCGCCGCGCTCATCCAGGATTTGAAGCAGCGCGGCCTGCTCGATGACACGCTCGTGGTGTGGGGTGGCGAGTTCGGCCGCACCGTGTACTGCCAGGGCCGCCTAACCAGTGATGATTATGGCCGCGATCATCATCCGCGCTGTTTCACCATCTGGATGGCCGGCGGCGGAATCAAGCCCGGCATGACTCACGGCGAGACCGATGATTACGGCTACAATGTCGCGCGTGACCCCGTCCACGTGCATGACCTGCACGCCACGCTGATGCACTGCCTCGGCATCGACCACACGCGGCTGACCTTCAAATTTCAAGGCCGGCATCACCGCCTCACTGACGTGCATGGCAAGGTGGTGAAAGCCGTTCTGGCATGATCCAGGAACCGGAGTTGAGAGTTCATGGTTGAGAGCTGAGTGACTCAAAAGCTGAGTGCTTGTTGAGCGCCTGAAATGCTTCAGGCGTTCAACAGGAATCTCGCACCGATCAACAAGGCTTCTGGCTTTACCCTGGAATCCTGTTTCAAGTTTCAGGTTCAAAGTTTCACGACATGAATGCCAACGATGGGTGAACACTGCACAGCTCACCTTTTGAGTGTGCTGGCAGTATCTCGTAACGCCTTGATCCAGAGAACCTGAAACTTGAA
>CAJCCF010000493.1 GCA_903960845.1 uncultured Verrucomicrobiota bacterium
AGCAAAACCTCAACTCGGCCTCCAACACTTTCGCGCCCCTCCACCACGTCACTTCAAGGCTTGCCCCTCATTCGGCACTGCCTATGGGATGCCTGTGAACCTGAAACTTGAAACAGGATTCCAGGCTTAAACTTTCCACCTCGAAGTGCGCGCCGCATGACTCGGCAGCAAACACTTGCCCTTCATTTGCGTAATGAATGACGCGATTGTTCATGCAGTCCTGTTCACTCCCGCCTCTCAATTTCCAATCCAATCCCACCATGTCCCTCCAGACCGCCAGCCCTGCCTCCCGCCGCAACTTTATTCAAACGGCGGGCGGTTTCACCGCTGCCGTGATCGCCGGATTGCCAGGGCATGCTTCTGCCGCACCGGCGGCAACCATCATTGAAACCAAGGTCATCTCCAATCAGCCACAGTTTTATCACGGTTGGCCGACCCTGGCCCGGCGGGCCAATGGTGAATTGTGGGTGACCTGGTCTGGTGGCCGCGAATCTCATGTGTGCCCATTTGGACAGGTACTCGGCATGACGTCGCGTGACAACGGTGCTTCATGGACCTTCCCGCGTGTGCTGCTCGACAGCGCCACTGATGACCGCGACTCCGGCGTGCTGGAAACGACGAAGGGCACGCTCATCGTCTCCACCTTCACGTCCCTGGCCTATGAGGACCATCTGGCCAAGGCCACCGCTTTCGCTGAGCACACCGACAAAGGGTGGTCGACCCAGAGCATGCCGCCGGAGCAACTCGCGAAGTGGAAGTCCGCACAGGCACGGCTGAGCGACGAGGAACGAAAAGCTGAACTCGGCGAGTGGATCATTCGCTCCACTGATGGCGGTAAATCGTTTTCAACACGCATTCCCACCATCGTGAACAGCCCGCACGGCCCCATTCAACTCAAAGACGGTCGCCTGCTCTATGCGGGCAAGCGTTTGTGGACCGGCGACCGAAAGATTGGCGTCGCTGAATCCAAAGACGATGGACTAACCTGGCAATGGCTGGCGGAAATCCCCACGCGCAAGGGTGACAAAAATGAGTATCACGAACTCCATGCTCTTGAGGCTGCTGACGGCACCATCATCGCGCAGATCCGAAATCACAACGCCGCCAACAAAGGGTGGACACTTCAAACAGAATCCACCGATGGCGGCAGGACCTGGAGTGAACCGCATCCCATCTGCTTCGGCCTGCCTTCTCATTTGCTCAAACTCCGTGATGACCGACTGATCATGACCTATGGCCACCGTCGCAAGCCATATGGCAATCAGGCGCGCATCAGCAGCGATAATGGCAAAACCTGGAGCGACGAAATCATCATCTCAGGCGACGGTATCGGCGGAGATCTTGGCTATCCGAGCACTGTGGAACTGGCGGATGGCACCTTGCTCACCGTATGGTATGAGACGATGAAGGAGCCCAAACTCGCCGTATTGCGTCAGGCACGGTGGAAGCTTGGTTAGAATTCTCATCCAGCTTCAGTTTCTATCCTCTGCGCTCAGCATGCCATTGCGGTTTCCGCTGGCGGCCCCTCTCCCAACAATCAGCATCATGAATCAAATCGATCTCAATCATCGCAATGCCATCATCACCGGTGGTGCACGTGGCATCGGCCGCGCCATCGCCGAACGCCTTCTCGCCTCCGGCGCCCGTGTCTCACTCTGGGATGTCGATGCCGCTGCGCTCGCACAGGCTTCCGCCGAAATGGGCACTCCCGACACCGTTCATACCGCCACGGTGAATCTCGCTGATCTCGCGTCTGTCCAGGCTGCCACCGAAGCGACCGTGAAGGCGTTTGGTAAAATCGATATTCTCGTGAACAACGCAGGCATCACTGGCGGGAATGCGAAGACCTGGGAACTCGACCCGGCTGATTGGCGGCGTGTGATGGACATCAACCTCAACGGCCCGTTTTATTGCTGCCACAGCATTGTCCCGCACCTGCTCAAAAATGGCTACG
>CAJCCF010000494.1 GCA_903960845.1 uncultured Verrucomicrobiota bacterium
CTGCCGAGTGAACAGCCGACGACGCGCGCCTGCTTGATGCCGAGCTGATCCATGAGCCCGGCGTAATCATCGGCCATCATCGCGGTGGTGTAGGGGCCTTCGGGTTTGTCGGTCTGGCCGACACCGCGGTTGTCACCGAGGATGCAGCGAAAATGCTTCGACCACTCGGCCGCGTGGGCTTCCCAGACGCCGCCGGGTGCGGTGACTCCCATGATGCAGACGAGCGGATCACCGCTGCCGCGTTCTTCGTAAAACATCTGGATTCCGTTGGTGGAGACGTGAGGCATGATCGTGGTGGTGTTGGATTAAAAAATCGAGCGGGCGCCAGTCCTAGCCAAAGCGCTGGAACTTGCCAAGTCCAAAGGTGAATCAATCGCGCCTGCCGGCGCGGGGTCACTTGGAGGCGCTCGTTGTGGCTGGCTCCCGGCCCTGGGCTTGCGGATAGAAAAGTTGCGCCGCGCGGCGCAGCTCCCGTGACTGACGGCTGGCGGCATAGATCGCATCTGGCAGGCTGCGATGTTTGACCAGCAGGTGATAGGCTCCGAGTGTTTCAAAGCTGGCATTCAGCGATCCATTCATGGGCAAATAGAGTGATCCGTCGACCATCGTGGTCTCCACCATCCCCCAGGGAATGAACAGCCCCGCATGCTCCAGCCGGTGCAAAAGCTCATACGTCTCCGGCGGGTTGGTGAGTGCGGCGGACATCAGCACGTAGTGCGGGTGGATGACCGACTGGCCCGGCAGATCCACGCCACCGACGAAGTAACTGTCGCCATACACACCCTCACCTGCGGAAAGCCCGTACAATCCGATCCTGGCCGCCATGCTGTGAGGCCAGGTGCGCTGAATGTAATCCTTTTGAGCGCTGAGCATCCGCCGCCGCGCGCTCAGCCATTTGACGCCATCCAGTGCATCCGGCACGTCACTGTCGAAGTCGGGATAAAACAGACTCTGAATTTCGGTGATAAAACCCGTGCCCTGCCAGGCCTGCGCGGGGCGCGCCATTTTGTGACGCGGGGCATGCTCATCGACCATGTTTTGAAGCATCATCACCAGCGCCGACTCGCCGCCCCAGTCGGACCAGCCGTGGGTCAGCAGCGTGCGGCCATCTTCTTCAATGCCGTGACTGACCTCGCCCGCCGGCAGGCGCAGCTTGGCAAAGTCGATCTGATCCATGGCTGAGATGAGCGCCGTCTTCAGGTCGGCGTCCTGCAGCAGTTCCGCGCCGAGCAGCAGGCTGTGGTAATACAGCGCCGTATCCATCGTGCTGTATTCCGTGCCCGGATGAATCATGTAGCCCGTCGCTGAGCGGCGAACGAAATGGGGCAGCAGTCCGCGCGGGCGATCCAGCGCTTTCACGGCCCGGTGGATGTTGTTCAGAGTCTTCAGCGCGTTTTCACGGCTGATCATCTGGAGCGGTGGCTGTGCCAGCACCGCTGTGGCCAGGGCAAACATGCCGGTGGAGGCGATGGATTCGAAGGCGCCGTCTTCCAGATGCGAGCGGTCTTTGACAAAGCCGGTTCCCGCATCGTAGGAGCGCGCCAGCTTCGCATAGGAGGCGGCCAGCACGTATTCATCAAACGGGATGTCCGGCGTCTCGATCCCGAGAAACAAGCCGTCGATGCACAGCTCGGAGCCAGGCTCGGCGATCCAGTTGATGAGTTTGGCCTTCTTGAATGCAGAGGGTGAGACGGGCAGGACCACGGGTGCCTCCGGCGCTTCCTCAAGAGTCAAAACCGAGGACCACAGCAGTTCCTGGGTGTCTGATTTGATCTCCAGTTTCAATCGGCCATGACCATGGGCATCCACGCGCACGCTTGAAACACGCGTCTGGTAGCGGGGCTCCAGAAGTTCCGTCCAGGCGGCGGAAAAGTTCAGGGATTTCTGCTGCTCGCGCGCCAGTCCGGCGAGGCTGTGCCACATGCCTGCCCAGGCTTCAGGCTCCTGGCCCAGGTGCAGGCAGACCGCATCCTGCTGCCATTCAATGTCGTGCTCCGCCGGCCCCATGAATCCAAAATCCGTTCCCAGGTGGGTGTAAGCCGTGAACGAGTTCAGTCTCCGGGTCCCGGCGACGTGGACGGCTTCCTTGCCGGGCTGGCGGTTGATGAAATAGTGATGCACCGGCTGCCAGACCTGCCGGGACTCCGACTGGCCCAGGCTCGATGCGAGCAGGCCAAGGAAGAGGGCGCAGGTTGACAGGAAATACATGTTTAAGAGTTCTTAAGGGAATACGTCTCCTCAGGCAATGAAGTTTGCAGCGGATCGCACTGAAGTTGGCTGTGATTTTTAAACCACTGCCTGCGACGGCAAACCATGGCCGGCCTCTTTCCCTACCATCCGCGCGGCCCGCGATCCGCCGGATCAGGCTCCGGTGGTGTCGGTCCCAATTCCGGATGAGCCAGGATGGTCGCAAACTCAAAGTCGATCAGGCAGAAGCGGCCCATCTGGGGATGGTAGGTGACATTGCGCGTGTAGGGGTCTTCATGGCGCACTCCATACTGCTCCAGTTCCGCATAGATCTGGCGCAGCTTGTCCTCAGGCAGACGCTCCACGCGCTGGCCGCAGTTGGTCGTCACCAGGTGCAGGTTCTCCGGGTCCGTCTCCAGAACGCGCGGCACAAACGTGCAGCCCATCTTTTCCAGATACTTCAAAACGCGCACCTCGTGCTCGAAACGTTCCTTTGCCTGGTGCCCCCTGAAAGTTTTGTGTACACGCCCGTCATAGCCCAGCCGGACTAAAGCGCGCGCTGTGTTCTTGGCCTCATTCATCAGGCCTCATTCATGTCCGTGCCTGGCACTGCCTGCAACTTCTGAAAGCAACCATCTCGGGGAGAATGAGGCTGCGAGCCGGAGGCTTGTGAGAAGATCGCGGGAGGTGAAGCGAGGCTTTGCGAGCGAGAACCACCGGATCAAAAGACCCGACTGAGGTGGACCCCGAAATTCGGGCCGGTAGTGAAGTTATGCGATTATGGTGGCTACGGCTTGGGAGTGACACCCCAAACACGACCAAACCTAATGAAAGCCAAACGCAA
>CAJCCF010000495.1 GCA_903960845.1 uncultured Verrucomicrobiota bacterium
CGGTGAGTGCCACGCCAGCAACAGTCACATTGAAGTTGGGAAGGGTCAGTGAGTTCGTGTTTGTCGCGTCGCCGAGCAGAGTCAAGGTTCGTGCAGCCCCCATCGTTGTGATGCTGCCCGCGCCCAAGGCCAGACTCCGTGTGGCGCCGAAGGTCAGGTTACCATTGAGGGCGACGGCATTATTCCCCAATGTCAGCCCACCCGCGCTGGTGTTGTCAATGGTTCCACCGGTAACGGTCAAAGTCCCGGTGCCAATCGCGGAAGCGCTATTGATGTTCAAGACACCGCCGGAAAGGCTTGTGCCACCCGCGTAGGTGTTGGCACCACTCAATGTCAGAATGCCCGCATTGACACTCATTGCCAGATTGTTTTGATTCGTCCCGGCACCGCCAATGGTGCCGGAGAAGTTGGTCGGAATGCCCACCGTTCCCGTGTAGGTCAGTGTGGAATTGCTGGCTGAACCGCCGCCCACAACGGCATTCGCGGTTCCAGTTCCGGAAGTCATCAAACCGGCAATCGTTTGCGCCTTCACATTGCTGGCATCACCCAAAACCAGCGTGCCGGAGTTAACGCCATTGCCCAACACCACGATGTTTCCCGTCGCAATGGAACCAGCCGCACCACCGAGTTGAAGAGTCCCCTGCTGGATTCGGGTAAAGCCACCCGAATAGGTGTTCACTCCCGTGCTCAACAACAATGTTCCTGTGCCTTTTTTAGTTAGACTTCCAGCACCACTGATCACGCCGAGAGCGGTCAGGATGCTGCTACCAGTGACTTCGAAAGTCCCATTACCAGCACCCAGCGTGATGGGGCGCGCACTCGCTACCGCTCCATTGTCCAAAGCAAAGCTGTTTGTCGCACGCAAGGTTGCATTGTTCAGCGTCAACCCAGCAAAACTTGCCACGGCACCAAGAGCCGAATTCGCAGCGACACTCAACGTGGCCCCGCCTGTGGCGACGGTTACGCCGGTGTAAGTATTGACACCCGAAAGTCTTGTGACACCCGGGCCTGAGAGTGTCACCACTGAGGTGCCGGTTCCGTTAGCGATGATGGCCGCGATATTAAGTTCACCGAGTCCATGGTTGTGAATGATGAGATCCGAGTTCGTAGCCGTGGCACTGCGCAGAGCTGTGGCGGACGAACCGGTGATGGAATAGTCATTGGCACCGACAAAAAGCAGGCCACCGCTGGTGAGTTGCATGGTGTTGGTTCCGAGAATCAGAGACTGCCCGGCACCCGAAGAAGTGATCTTGATCGAGTTTGGCGTGGAGGCTGCCGTGGTCAGGGTCTGACTGCCTGTCACCGTGTAGTTCGTGACTGAACCACTGGTCGTTCCGGTGAAGGCTGTTTGGCCGGTGAGGAGGGCAAGGTTCGAACCACTTTTACCCGCAAAGTCCGTCACTCCACCGGAAGTGATGGTGACAGCTCCACGAGGTGCAATCAGGCCGTTAGTCACGGCGGTCGATGTCGACACATTGGCACCCGTGCCGCTCAGGCTGACATTCATGGTGCCATTATTGGCGGTAGCTGTGTAGGTGCCCAATGTCAGCGTGGAAG
Source organism: uncultured Verrucomicrobiota bacterium (assembly GCA_903960845.1). Lineage (GTDB taxonomy): Bacteria > Verrucomicrobiota > Verrucomicrobiia > Verrucomicrobiales > Verrucomicrobiaceae > Prosthecobacter. Next base: position 1,558 of record CAJCCF010000495.1, read on the forward strand.
TTCCGCTAGTGCCACCAATGACGGAAATATTAGAGCCTCCAGCATTCAGTGTCAGATTCCCCAAAGTCTGATTACTGCCAGCAGCAGCAGCTTTTAAAGTGAACGCACCACCAGCGAAGGTTGGCAGGGTGGTGGCAACCAGTGTGGCAGCTGTTGATGAGGCGTCCAAAATCACGCTTCCTGAGGTGAAGGTCGTGGCACCAGTGTAGTTGCTAGCTCCGGACAGAGTGATGATGCCAGAACCGGCAAAATTCATTCCCGTTGCCGGAACAGTTGCATTGATCCCCCCCGTGATGGCCAAATTACCATTACCAGCGATTACAGATGTTCCCGCAGTGCCGGACCCCTGAGCGTTAAAGGTGCCAATAGTCAGCGTGGAATTGGAGCCAGACAGCGCGTTGACCGTGGTTGTAAGGCTGGCGGCATTAGAGTTGTAAGTGCCAAAACGGAGATTTTTGGAATTGTTGCCGGCCAATGTGATGACACGGCTTGTCGTTGTTGTGGCGGTGCCTGTGCCAAAGTTCAAACTGTTGCTGCCGCCGAAAGTAAAATTACCACCCACGGTCACAGCGTTGTTGTTCGTGAGTGTGATCGCTCCGACACTGGTGTTGTCGATCATGCCAGCCGTCAGGGTCACTGCTCCAGTCCCCACTGCGGTGGCGCTGTTCACATTCAATCTCCCTTGAGTTAGTATGGTGGGACCCGTGTAGGTGTTGGCGCCGTTGAGCGTGAGTGAACCGGTCCCATTCACCGTGATCCCCATTGTCCCGGTAGACCCATTGCGGATCGTGCTCGCAATGGTGGACTCGGCTGTACCACCAGGCGTCACGGCCAGCACGCCAGCGGTTGAGACGTGATTATTTTGAATGATCGTGCCGCTAACACCGGAAATTGACAGAACTGAAGCCGTAAGACCATTGACGCTTAGAATGCCGGTTCCTTTAAGTGCTGGACTAGCCGTGGCAGCAGCACCCAAACCCGCTGCATTGCCCAATTGAACGGCACCTGAATTGATCGTGGCCGCACCGCCAAACGCATTGGCTCCAGACAGAGTTAGAATGCCTGTCCCATTCATGATGACTCCACCGCCACCGCTGATGGCACCACTGGCTGTTACATTTCCAGCCCCCGTGAAGGTTGTATTGAAACCGGCGTTGTTGAGTGTGCTGCTAAATGTCAGGAGGGTGCCTGCAACAGGAACAGAGAAAGTCGTCTCCCCGACAGTGGTTGCTGCAGCAAACGTCACGCCTGCAGTGCCGCTGCTCACATTGGCGCCCTTCCCCATGGTGATGGTGTTGTTGCCAATCGATGAAAGCGCCCCTAATTGATGCGTGATGCCGGCCCCGGCTGTAGCGCGATTTGAAATCACGGTGGCGCTGCCAAGAAAAGTCGCCGGGTATGGGTTCGTCGAGGCATCTGTCGCCAAATCGAGGGAACTGCCGCCAGTCATCGTCAAGGTCGTAGCAGCTGTTCCAAAGCCCGACAAATTCGTCTGCCGCGTGGTGCCTCCTGTCAAATAGGTCGCCCCGGAAGAGCGGGTGCTGGCGCCGCCGAGAGTCAACGTGCCGGCACCAGATTTGAAGAAATTGAAATTACCGGCGATGACTCCCAGTGTGAGATTTGCCCCTGCCCCCACATTGAAGCCCGCGCCAGTGGCGGTGAGAGTGGTCGCACCAAAGGTCAGACCCGCCGTTCCGCTTGAGACATTTGCACCTGGTTGAAGGCTGAGTTGCTGAGGTCCGATGCTTAGCGTGCCGAGCGTATGGGTGACACCGGCCCCCGAAGACTGGCGGCCCGAAAGAATCAGCGAATTCAGCGAGACCGTCGTTGCATTGGTGAAATTCAACCCTGTATCACTTTCTAGCGCCAGAGTGCCGCCTGCGAGATTCAACAGACCTGTGCCCAGCGTCGCGCTACCAGATGTTTTGAGAACGCCACCACTGACGACCACGGGACCAGTCAGCCCGCTATTCGCGCCAAGCAGAGTGAGTGTTCCCACTCCTGTTTTGGTGAGCCCCCCGGCACCGGTCAATGAGGAGCTGATCGTGGCATTGCTATCCACACGAACCAGACCACTTCCAAGCGCCAGATCACCTCCGGAGAGTGTGTAATCGTCACGGAGAAGCAAGCTTCTGGCCACCGTGCCGGCGCCAAGCGTGATCGTGCCAGGGCTTGCCAGCGATCCGGGATTGGGAATGGGCGAACCAAAAATGACATCGTCCGTAGCCAGAGGCAGCCCGGTGCTCCAGTTGCCGGCCGTTGCCCAATTGAAATTGGCACCGCTTCCTGCGGTCCAATTAATCGTTGCCCCCTGCAAAGGCTGACCGATCTGCCACATTGCCATGAGGGCAGTAAGCAGGCGGGTCATCCAATGCCGATGATGACGCAGATAACATAGAAGAGGTGAAGCGCGATGATTCATGGCTTTAGAAAGTTGAGTTTCAATCGTTTGTAAATTCCCGCTGATTGAGCCAGCAAAATGGCAGAAGTATTTTCCATTATTTGAGTTCATTTTGTCAGGAAGACTGTTCAATGTAAATACGATTGCCTCGCAACATCGCAGTCCGATCAACCTAATGCCGGTTTTCATCCCATCAGGCCCTTCTGTTAAAAGGATATCCGGCTATATTGATCCTCAAAAGGCAGGCCGATTGCCGGGAAACAGCATGCTGAATCGTTAAAAAAGCCGCTTGATCAGTGGTTTCTATGACTTGTCACCCGGTTTCCAGTCGGTGCCGGTCGGCTCCCGGACATCGACCCAGGCGATGCCAGGACGGGTGAAACGGATCTGACGCTGGCGAAACAAAGCTCCCAAAGCCTGTTTGAAGGCTGCTTTGCTGGTTTCAAACGTCTCACGGATCCGCTCAGGAGGACTGTCATCATCGAAATCAAGCTGACCTCCATTGGCCTTCAGTGCCTCCAGGATACGCTCGGTGAGCGGTGCCACTCTTTGGTAGCCGGATGAATCAAGGCTCAGATCCATCTTCCCACCCGGATGCACGGCGGCGATGTAGCCTTTGATCTCCTGCCCCGGCTGAAGAGGCGTGGCTACGCGTCCCTGATGCAACAGCCCCATGTGCGTTTTACCAACCAGGGCGTTGTAACCCAACGGTGTGCGGTTCGTGATCAGCAGACTGACCTCCTGCCCCTGCCTGTAGGGCACCGGCTGGCGGCTCAGGTGACGATTCAACCTCGCCGTGGCGATGATCCGGTCCGAGCGCTCATCCAGCATCACAAACACGACAACTTTCTGACCAACGTGCACCTGATCAAGCTGCTCACGGAAAGGCAGCAGCAAATCCTTTGGCAACCCCCAGTTTAAAAAAGCACCGACCTGGCGGTTGACACTGACGACTTCCAGCGAGGCAAACTCACCGGCAAAGGCCAGCGGCCTTTCGGTCGTGGCGATGACGCGATCCTCGGAGTCGCGATAAACAAAGACTTCCAGCAGATCATCCAGCTGGGTTCCCCGCGGGATGTAACGGGTTGGCAGCAGGATCTCACCGTGATCGCCACCGTCCAGATAAATGCCGTGAGGTGTGCTGTAGAGCACCTTGAGCCGATTCAGTTTGCCGAGGTTTGCCATGGAGTGTCAGGCTAGGCGAGAGTTCATATCTCCACAAACAGCAAAGGGTGGCAACACGGCCACCCTTTGAAAAAAAATCGCGAACGCCGGCTATTTCAAGTCCGCTGGTTTCACCCCGCGCTTGAAGGCATTGAAGCGATGGGGATCCTTCAGATCCTCGCCATCTTTTGTGCCATACATGCGCGGCTTGAATTCACCCACCAGGCTCACGTCCGCCGAAGCAGGCACTTCAAGTCCGAGGCCCCAATACACTCCGTTCACCACAAGACGGCGAAGGCCTTCATTGGTCAGATCTGAGGCCGCCCCCATGGTCGTGCAAAGAATCTTGTTCGTCTTGCCGGCTTCATTTTTCACCTCACGCGTCCAGGCGATGGGCATCATAGGCTCATTGACTCCCTGCTCGGCACCTGACTTGTTCTTTTTGCGGTAATTTGCAGGCGCGCTACCGGGTTCCATCCCCGCCACCACCTGGCCGCGCACCAGAATCACCGAATCAGCCGGAGGAGACGCCTCATAGACATCTGTGGTGCCAAACAAATCCGCCACGCCGCGCAGAACGGCATTGTTTTTCGCTGATGGCTCAAGGATGCCTTTCGTGGCCTCGGCGCGGTGCTTGCCCCAGTGACTGACCCAGGTTTCACCCAGCACCATGCGGCCAAACCCGCCCTGTGCATTGTTCCAGGCCCAGGCACCATAAGCGCTGGACTTGTCCATGTTGAAAGCGTGCGTCGCGGTGCGCAGGGCGACGATCGGCACGCCGCGCTGAACCGCATCATGGAAATGCTTCATTGCCTCATCCGGCCAGTGACGGAAACGGATCAGCATGATGATCGCATCGGCACTGTCGAGCGCCGCCGGGTTGGTCAGACTTGCCTGATTGTTAGCGTCGATGAACCCGTCCTTATCCACTGAAAAGAGCACCGTGGCCTTGAATCCATGCCGTTCGCTGAGAATTTTTGCGAGTTGCGGCAAGCCCTCTTCACTCCGGTATTCCTCATCACCGGCGATCAAAACGACATGCTTACCCCTGGACTCGCCTTTCGGCTCAAAGGTCAGGTAGTCTTCGGCAGCAAAACTGAAACCAAGCGGCAATGCAGCCAGGAGAGAGAGGAGAAATCGGCGGTTCATGGTGGGAGTGGGATGATGACAGAGGCATCAGAAGACGGTCAATCCCGACTTTTTCTTTTAACGGAAACCCGCGGGTTCCCAATGCATTCAGTTCTCTTCCGCCGAATCCCCGCGCAGCAGTCCCGCCGTCTACCTGGCTCCCGGCCGATTGAAGACTGGCGGGCTGATTTTTTTTGGCGGCAGGATGGACTTTGGGGATTCGCCCGCGATGCGTTCCGCTTCGCGCTTGTCGGCCTCGCTGGGAGCATCACGCTTCGACTTTTTATCTTGGGATACTCCCTTGAAGATTCTGGCAGCCCATTTCGGATTCGAAATCGAGCCGTCACCTTTGTATTGAAGCAGTTCGCTGAAAGGCAGAAACACGATTCCCGGCAGGCCGCGAACGCGCACTTGCGCATGCAAATCCAGAACATCGCGGATGAAGTCAATTTTGCCATCCAACAGGATTTTGAAGGTGCTGGTCAGCGCCTCAAAGTCATCTGTCAGGATGAACCCGTCCGCCACGCTGAAGGTGCAGTCGGCCTCCTTGGCGATGTTGTAACCGGAGATTTGCTTCGGCAAAATGGTGCCGAGCATGGGTGCCAGCAGGCCCACAATGGGGATGGAGTAGAGATTGCCATTCAGAATCGAAAGTGCACCGCCACCCTTCAGAGCTTTCCAATCGTTGAGCATGCCTGTGAATTTGAAATGTCCGGTGATGTCCCCCTCCGTGTCGTTATTCTTTGAGTAGATCTGGGCAGACTGCTGGAGGCTGACGCCTTTCAGTCGGATCTCGCCGGAGTAGGCGGAGGGGCGACGATCCGCGCCCGCCACACCATCGATCCCAAAGCCTCCGCCTAGCAGGGTGGAGAGCACCTCAAAGCGGATCCCATTACCCTTGTCCGAGACCTTGGCGGTGACTTTTTCAAAAGGCAGCTTCTTGCCAAACACCTCATACGGAAAGCGCGCAGCCTTCACGACCACCGAAAAAGCATCGACCTCTTCGCGCAAGTCCACCGAACCTTTGGCCGTCATCGATCCCCCAAACAGCTGACCGCTGAGATCGAAGTCCAGCATCGGCCCTTTAAAAACCAGATCACCAACCGGCGCGCTGATCAAATAGTCCTCGCCAAAGAGCTGATAATGCCCCGGACCGACGGGATGCCTGAACTTCACGCGGAGATCGTTCTTGTCCTTTTCCCTGTAGTAAATGAGCCCGTCAACCTCCACCGCCGTCGTGTTAGGCAGACGGTAACGCGAGATGATGTCCGCCGTCTTCGGATTGAAAACTCCCACGATGGCCACGGGGTCCAAGCTGGTTTTCACACCTTCCAGCCGAACCCATTTCGCCAGATCATCCACGTGCACATGCACCGCCTCACCCACGCCTTCCGGACGTTTCAGCTTCAGGTTCCGGTAATGTTGGATAGGCCCCTGAAACTCCACATCCGCCTGCAATTCATCCAGCTCGACCCCGCGATACTTAAAGTGCCGCAGGTCACCACGTCCCGTGTTCACGCACTTCTGCGGATCCGGCTCCGGGCCCACACCGTCGAGCTCGAAGTGAATCGACGATTCCGGGGTGAACTGGAACCTCTGGATGATGTCCCTTGTCGGTTTCGTCCTCGCAAAAGGCAGGAACGTGTTGGGGTCCATCCGCAGCACCAAATGATACCGGCAACCCTGCGTCTCGTTCACCATCGTCTGTGCTGTCAGCGTCCCGGTTTCATGGCGCAAAAGCAGGTCACGAATATACACCCCTTCAGGAGCCACACCGATCCTGGCTGTGAGCGATTCAAAGACCTCGCCGCGCGTGCTGAAGCGGCCAAACTCAAGGCTTCCAGTCACCTGCACCGGACGTTTATGCATCGACAGAGGGCCGTCCACATGCCACACACCTTCCAGCGCCAGATGCGGCGATTCGTAAAAGACGATCTCGCGCAAATTGTCGCTGTTTAAAAATGTCTGTGCCAACCCCGGCAGGTCAGCACTGGAGGTCAGGTGAAAGCGCAAATCTTCAGCACCCATCATCCATGTCGCACTGGCATTCACTTCCCCCAGGCGGTCCTTTAAATGAAAGCGTGTCAGGTCCACGAAGCCTGCATTGTACTCAGCTTCGGCACTCAGCTCCTTGCAGACATAACCCTCATAGCTCAAGCCCTCGGCATCGAAAAACAGACGTGCTCTCATCTCGCTGAGACGGTCCACCGTTCCATACATTTCCAGGCTGAGGTGCGGCGACTTGGTGAACTGAAAGCGCTTCAGCCAATCCAGTCCATGGCTGATGCGCTGCCGGTGAACATGCAGCGCCTGCATCGTCTCAAGGGTGGTGGACAATTCGGATTTCAGCGCGGTTCCGGGGGCCTGTTTGGCAGGAAGCAGAAGCTCGCCCGAAACACTCAGGACGATGCCCGACAGCGTGCCCTCCGCCTGCTTGATTTCCAGCCTGCCGTCACTCAAAAAAACACGCGCGCTCAGATCCTCAATCTCGATCACGGTCGGATGATCTGACTCCGGATCCACGGGCAGATTCACATTCGTATGGCTCAGCTCCAGGCCTTCAAGGACGAACTTCTTCTCCAGCAGTTTGCCAAAGTTGAAGTCCAGATTCAGCCGGTCAATCACCACCAGCACCTGCTTGTGATCCGTGTCCGCAAACACCCGCACCTCCCGCGCCACAATGCCGCCGATAGGATTCAGAACCAGCCGGTCAAAATCAATATGCAGTCCGCGCTGCGCCATCTCCTTGATCACAAACTCCCGCCAGTTGCTCCCAAAAGAGTCCGAACTGACATAGATCACCCCGGCCAGCAGACCACTGGTCAGGGCAAGCTTGATCACACGATTGAAAAAACGCCGCATGTTTTGAAGGCTTGGAACATGCGGCCTCCGGACCGTCTTTGCAATGGCCGCCTCGGATCTCATCTTCCCTGATTGCGAAACCCACCCCAACCGGGCCCCATCTGACCGCAAGACCTCTCCGCACTCACCCGTTACCTGCGCCCATGAATTTTCGACTTCTGCTTCTGCTGCCATTGCTTGCCTTGAACCTCCACGCCGTGGAGCCCACGAATGCGAAGGAGGCGGCGGAGAAAAAGGCGGCGGCGGACAAAGTGACCGCGGAGAAATTCGCCAAATGGAAAGCCACGCTGCCGCCGGAACAGCAGGCCTGGGAGACGGTGCTCGAAGAAAATTTGGGGACGGCATTTTATCTGCCGCTTTATCAGGCCGATAAATTGCAGGGACGCGTCACGGCCTGGGATTATCTGAAGGATGACCCGAAGTTGCCGCGCGTGCTTTTGATCGGCGATTCCGTCTCACGGGGTTACACGCTGGCAACCCGAAAGGAGTTGGCAGGAGTGGCCAATGTCCATCGCGCTCCGGAGAATTGCGGCCCGAGCGCGAATGGAGTCAAAAAACTCAAGATCTGGCTCGGTGACGGCCACTGGGACATCATCCATTTCAACTTCGGCATCCATGACCGCAAGACGCCGCTGAATGAATACGAGCAGCGGCTGGAGACCATCACGGCTCAACTCAAAGCGACCGGTGCCCGCCTGATCTGGGCCAGCACGACGCCGGTGGCCGAGGGCGGGATGAAGGATGCGACCAATGCGGATCTGGTGGCGCGCAACGAAGCTGCGGCGCGGGTCATGCAAAAGCACGGGGTCATCATCGACGACCTGTACGCCGCGATGCTGCCACACCTGGCGGAGTATCAAAATCCGAAGGATGTGCACTTCAAAGAGACCGGTTACACCTTTCTCGGCCAGCAGGTGGCCGGGGTGATCGGGAAAGTGATCCCGACCCTGACCACGGTGAACACGGCGATCCTGCCTGCAGGCAAGCTGGAGAAAGACGGTTATGGCTGGGAGGCGCGGCATCAGGAAATCATGAAGATCAAGGCGGAGCTCAACCCCGAGATCGTGCTCATTGGCGATTCCATCACCCACTTCTGGAGCGGCCTGCCGGATGGCGGAAAATCCGGCAACCGTGGCACGGAAACCTGGCAAAGTTTGTTCGGCAAACGGCGCGTTTTGAACATGGGGTTCGGCTGGGACCGCACGCAGAACGTGCTCAAACGCATCGCCATGGGGGAACTCGACGGATTGAAGCCCAAGGCCATCGTCATCCACATCGGCACAAACAACCTGGCACAGACCGTGAATGCCCGCTCGAACACACCGGAGGAGATAGCCGCAGGCATCACGGCCATTGTTGATCAGGCCCAATCAAAGTGCCCCGGCGCCAGGATCATCCTGATGGCGATCTTCCCGCGCGGCATGACCGCCCTCGATCCAAAGCGTGCAATCCTGCGTGACATCAATGCACGGCTCACCCCTCTGGCAAAACGCCCCGGCGTGACCTATCTCGACATCACTGACAAGTGGCTTGGACCGCTTGGCATCATCTCAAAGGACATCATGCCGGACACTCTGCATCCCAACCAAAAAGGCTATGGCGTGTGGGCCGAAGCGCTGAAACCTGTGCTGCCGGAGTGAAGCATCACGGCTTCAGTCCGATCACATATTCACGCGTGAAGACGGCATCGATGCAGCCGCGCAGGCGGCCTTCGACCAGGCTGCTGTGGTTTTCAGCGACGTATTCAGGGATGTTGGGATTGGGCGCGAACTCCCAGGAATGGTCACTGCGATGCACAGCAAAGACGCGACCTGCATAGTCATGCAGGACATCGATCGCACCGGTGAATTTGCGAACTCGGAAACGCTGATCCTGGGCAGGCTGTCCCCAGCCGATCATGGTGCCGTCGCGCTGCAGGGCCACCCCGTAACCCTGGGCGATGCTGATGCCGATGAGGTCACGCATGCCGGGCGGCAAAGCGGTGGCAGTCAGGGGCATAGCTCCCCAATACACAGGGGTTCCATCCCGCTGGATGGCGCACCAGCCATTCCCTGAGGGAATGAAAACCAGTCTGGCAACAGGGCCGATGCCTGATGGCGGAGCAGTTTCACCACTACCAACATCCTGAATGCTGCCGTCGGTGCAGAGAACAAATCCTGAGCTGTTGACACCGGCGTGGACGCTCAGCGGAACCTTGCCTTCCTTCATCTGCCAGGTCGTGGCACTGCCCACGGTGTTTGGCCCCCAGGCAATGATTTTGCCATCGCTTCGCAGAGCCAGTGCGGCCAGATCGGAACTGTCGATCTGCACGACGTCGGTGGCCGCAGAGGGCGCGCCCACAGTCGTGCCGCCCCACTGCCCCCAGGCCCGCAGGCTGCCATCAGGGAGCAATGCAAAGAGATGATCGGAACCACCGGCGATGGCGACGACCGGCCCGAGAGTGCGCGGCACACGACTGACCTCAGGCGGCGGCATGGTGGGGTTGGTGTTCAAGGCCGAGCGCTGAATGGAAAAAACACTGCCAGCGCGATCAGGCCGTTTGGTGGGTGTACCCGTCGGCGCGCCTGCCGGTGGGCTTGCTGGTGTGCCTGCCGGTGTTGGGTTGCTGCCTGGATCAGCCTTGGCTGACACTCCAACGGATTGCTGCCATTCCTTGAGCACCGCCGCGACCCGGGCGGCACCGATGGCGTCTCCTTCCGCTTCTCTTTTTTGCCGCAGTGGCGTGAGGTACGACTCCACCGATTTAACAATGTCGGCGACTGATGATTTCTGCTTTTCCAGCAGTGCCTCAAGCTGCTGCCGGTAGATGCTGCGCAACTCAAGCAGGGGCTTTGGCAGGGAAAAATCCATGTCGGCGGGCGGCAGCGAGTCGCCCAGCGCGATGATGTCCACCTCCTTCTTGATCGCATTCTGTTCAGTCGGAGCCAGACCCGGCATCTTGAGCCGGAGCGCCCTAACATACAGTGTGTCCAGTGTCTGGCGCTGGGTGGCGATCTCCTGACCATCGGGCAGGACAAACGAGGTTTTCAGTTTCTGCCGCATCGCCTCGAGTTCAGGATCGTGCCTGCCAAGGTCGGCCAACTGCGTGGCAGCGAGGGCCTCAGTGGCTGCATGGCTGATGAGTGCGGACCACTTTGGCAGCCGCCAGAGGATGAGATCAAAAGTGCCCTCCTGTTGCTGGTTTGTATCCTTGTAACGCGTGCTCAGCACCGCCCAGTGCTCGTCCCGGCTGACCGCGATGTCGGTGACAGGCTCGCTCAGGCTGGTGCGCCAGACTTCCTCACCGCTGGAGATTTCATGGGCCCGCAGGGTGAAGTCCGTCCAGGAAGTGAGCAGGAGACGATCACGATCAACGACCCTGCCGGCGAGGGGAAAGGGACCTTCACGCGGAGGTGCCTGGAAAGATCTGACAACCTGAAAGCTGGGCAACGAAAGCACCTTCGGCGTGCTGCCCGTCGTGTAGGCCAGCGCCGTCCCGGGAGTGGTGAAAAAACGCGTGATATAACCGATGGAACTGCTGTCGAGCGCGGTGAACTGCCCGGTGACTGGTGAGAACATCGCGGCTTGAGGCCGGGAGGATTTGGACGTGGCATCGATCAACTCAGCCCCGGCAACGATCAGTTCTCTTCCAGAGGGTGTGGGGGTGATGGCATAAACGCGTCCTTTGTAGCCGCTGACAGGCTCAAGCGGGCCATCTTCTCCGGGCTTCCACACAAAGAGATTCTGAGCGGGATCATCCCCGCTGCCACCGGCAAGGACTGTTTTACCATCAGCCGCCAGGCTGGCCTGCGTCAGCCGTTCATTCGGGAACTGGGCGGTGTGGAGGACCTTGCCCTGCGTGAGGTCAACCATGGCAAGCTTGTCAGTGCGCGAGCTGTAAACCAGCGCCACGGTCTCGTCCACGCTTGGCTGCACACGCAGCAGCTGGTCGATGCCGACATCGACTTTGATCAAGGTTTTCTGAGAGGCGACATCCCACACCCGCAGCGTCCCATCCATGCTGGCCGAGAGGATGCGATGCTGATCACCGAGCAGTCCCAGGGAATAAACCGGACCGGTATGTCCGTCAAAACGCGCAACCTCGCCGGGCGGCCCATCCGGCACAGTGTAGGGCGGAGTTTCCGGCAGTTGGATCACGGGCTCAGCCATGTCCTGCGGGACTTTGGCCGTGACCATCGCAGGTGGTTTCACGGCGGGAGCAGGAACCGGTTTGGGTGCCGCTGACACCGCCGGCGCAGGAGGCGCTGGAGACGGTTCCGGAGATTTCACGGGCTCCGCCGGGGCAGCCACTTCCGCGGACTGCTTGTCAGGCGATTCCTCTTTGGCGACTTCAAAACTCACCTTGTCTTTCAACAGCAACCAGGCGAACGCCCCAACCAAAAGCACCGAAGCCATGCCCCAGCCTATCGGCCCGAGCACACGGCTCAAACGTGCGAGCCGCGATGGTCGGTAGCTCGTGTAGGAGGAGAGCGGCTCGATGTGCGTTTGCGGCTCCGCGTTTTGCGGCGTTGGGCCCGTCTTTTTGCTCTGCTCTGAATCGCTTTTCTGTCGTTCAGCCGTGGCGGTGAGCAGAGCAACCTTCACCTCGCTCGCCTTTTGATAGCGGAGGTCAGGCTCACTCATCAGGCACTTGGAGATCACTCCCGCAAAACCATCAGGCAAATTTTTGCACGTGTTTTTACCCGCGGCGGCCGGTGTTTTGCCGGTGAGCATTTCGTGAATCACCACGCCAAGCGCATAGATGTCGGCCCGGTGGTCCACGACAGCGCCGATGATCAGTCTCTCTGGCGCCGTGTAATCGGGCGTGCCGAACTCAGGCTCGTCGGCATTGGGCTGCGCGCTCAGATCACGGGCGAGCCCAAAATCAGCGATCTTCACTTTCCAGTCATTGGTGATGAGGATGTTCGCCGGCTTGATGTCGCGATGCGCCACACCCCGGTCATGGGCGAATTGCAGTGCATCACAAAGCTGGGCGATCACCTCGCGCGCTTTTTGCGGAGTGATCTCACCAGCACGCGTGCGCAGATGGAGATCCTGACCCTCCACATATTCCATCACCAAAAACAAATGCCGGGCAAGGGTCTGACCAAAGTCAAAAACGGCGACGATGTGCGGATGCACGAGCCTGGCCATGGAGCGTGCCTCTTTGATGAAGCGCTGCGTGTCCTCGGCACTTTCGGAGGCTGCGATTGGCAGAACTTTGATGGCCACCCAGCGGTCCAGGGCGATCTGACGCGCCTTGTAAACCGCCCCCATGCCGCCGATTCCGATGATGCCATGCATCTCGTATCGGGGCAGCAAATCCGCGAGTTCCTGGAGAGATGGATACGCCGCATCTGCAGCCTCGGGTGGAGGCTGTGGAGATGGGGAATCATTCGGCTCGATGGACATGCGGGAGTAACTACAGAAAAAGAAGCCCCTAGTTACACTGATACAGCACGCTGATGCCAGAGGAAAAGCATGGATAGAGTGCCTTCATGGTGTTTGTTTCACACCTGCCATGAATCGCTGCCTCTCCGTCTCACTCCTGACTCTGTGTTTGAGCCTCATGCCGGCCCGCAGTGCCGAGCCTGGATTTCCCTGGTTTGCCGCAGCCACCGTACAACCTCTGGCGACGGATGCCGCTGTGAATGCCATCAGGCACGGCGGCAATGCCATCGATGCCGCCGTGGCCGCCGGACTGACACTGGGCGTCGTGGATGGTCACAACTCCGGGATTGGCGGCGGCTGTTTCCTCGTCATCCGCGCTGCCGATGGTGCCATCACCTGCATTGACGGGCGCGAGATGGCTCCCTCAAAGGCCAGCCGGGATATGTATGTCATCGATGGAAAGCTCAACCAAGAGGCGAGCAAAACAGGCGCACTTGCCTCAGGCATCCCCGGCGCGCTGCGGGCCTACGATCTGGCTTTGAAAAAACACGGCAAACTCAAGCTGGCCGACCTGCTTCTGCCGGCGGCGGAGATCGCAGAAAAGGGCTTTTTGATCGATGCCGTCTATGCGCGCAAGATCGCCGGGATGGTCAGCCAACTGAAGCTCTGCCCCGCTACCGCAGCCATCTTCTTCAAAGCCGACGGCACGCCCCTGAAACAGGGAGACCTGCTCGTGCAGAAGGATCTGGCTAAAACCTACCGCGCCATCGCCGGGCACGGGATCGAGTGGTTTTACGAGGGCGAATACGCGCAGAAAACAGAAGCGTGGATGAAGGCAAACGGCGGCATCATCACCGCAGCGGATTTTGCCGGATACAAGGCCGTGGAGCGGGAACCGGTGCGGGCGAACTATCGTGGCTACGACATCGTGGCCATGCCGCCGCCGAGCAGCGGAGGCGTGCATGTGGCGGAGATTCTGAACATCCTCGAGCAATTTCCGATCCGCCATTTCCGCGCCAGCAGCCGCGTGCATTTGATCACGGAGGCCATGAAACTGGCCTTTGCCGATCGCGCCTACTGGCTGGGTGATCCCGATTTTGCCAAAGTGCCGCGCGGACTTGTCGATCCGGAATATGCGAAGGTTCTCGCGGGAAAAATCGACCTGGATCACGCGACACCCGTGCCCGCGCATGGCATGCCTCCACATTGGGAGGGTGACATCTTCGGCAAGCACACAACGCATCTGAGCACGGCTGATGCCGAAGGCAATTGGGTGGCATTGAATCAAACGATCAACACCGCCTTTGGTAGCAAGGTCATCATCCCGGGAACAGGCGTGCTGCTCAATGATGAAATGGACGACTTCGCCGTTCAACCGGGCGTGCCGAATGCCTTCAAACTCATCGGTGCCGAGGCCAACAGCATCGCGCCAGGCAAACGCCCGCTTTCCAGCATGAGCCCGACACTTGTGTTCAAGGACGGTCAGCCAATCCTCACGGCGGGGGCAGCCGGCGGTCCGACGATCATCACGCAGACACTGCTTTTGATCTCGAATGTGATCGATCAGGGCATGGAGCCAACTGAGGCGCTGAAGCAGCCGCGCTTTCATCAGCAATGGACACCTGACGAATTAAAAATCGAAACCACCTTTGATGCCGAAACCCTTCAGCGCGTGGAGGCGTTCGGGCACAAGCTTGAAAGGTCTTCCGGGTTTGGCGCATGCCAGTGCGTGATGTGGGATGCCCAAAGAAAACTCCTGGTGCCAGCGCATGATCCACGCGTGCCGGGGAAGGCGGATGGATTGTAACTTCAAGTTTCCGCGCACAAGATCGTTCCGTTCACATCAGCATGCTATTCGCCAAGCCACTCATCCCTGTTCTTCTGGTTCTTTTACTCGTCGCCGTGGCGACTCTGCGTCGCTCGGACAAGTCCGTTTATTCAGGCGTGTCAGCTCTTGCCAGATTTGGCTATGGACTGGCCAAGCTTTGCCTGCTGCTGCTGCCGCTTGAATGGATGCAGCATTTGTATGCGAATGCCGAGCCTCTCGCCGTCAGCGCCATGGCGGTCTGGCTAACCTCCCTCACCCAAACCTGCCAGATCTACCTGGCCTTCTCAGCGGTTGCAGATGTCTGCATCGCTGCCGCCCATCTCCGCGGCAAAGCCGTGAAAGAACTGTGTGATGCCCCCTACCGCGCCGGCAGTTTCACCGGCCTTTGGCAGCGGTTGCATTTCGGACTTGTGCGTGGTGGAGCTTCGCGCTGGCAGCTTCTACTCCCCGTTCTGGTGCTGGTCGCGGGTGTGTCCGCCCTGTGGCGCGGTTGGTCACTCGCACTGCCGCTTTGGCTGGCCGTTCAGATGCTTTTCATCACGCTCGAAAACTGGCGCGGTAAAAGTCTGTTTGCCCCGCTGCCACAACCCTTGCGCGTGATCCTGGTGATGCTGCTCGTTTGTGCCACCAATGTGCTGCTGGTCACACCCGATCTCAGTCTCGCACTGGAGCGCATCGCACTGATGTTTGCAGGCGCCAAACCCACAATGTATTCGCTGCTGCTGGACAAGCGCCTGGCCAGCAACTGGCAGCAGACCCTCGTGTGCCTCGCGGTGCTGGTCAGTGTGGGCTTGCCTCCGCTGGCCTGGGTTCTCCAGCAACCGATGAAGCTGTGGCGTGTCATGGGGATCCTGCTGCTGCCCGTGTCGCTGATGATGACCATGAGGGAGGCCCGGAAAGCACCCGCCATGATCCGGCAGATCACCCAGCGCCCGGTGACAGAGCTCTTTGGCGAGGGCAACTCGCGCGTGTATCACGGCTACAATGGCTGGCTCTATCCGCAGGCTGAACTGGACCGGCTGACCCTGAAACGGACCAAACCCGGAGCCACCGAATCGCTGGTCCTTCTTGCGGAAAAATTAAAGTCCGCAGGTGTTCCACTTCTGGTGATTGCCATGCCTGCCAAGGCCGCACTGTATCCCGCGAACATCCTGAGTGCCGAATACAACACGCCCGTGCATCCGCCCGGCCAGAAGGCCCGGCTGGAACGGCTGCGCGCGGCAGGCATCGAAGTTCTTGATCCTTCGCAGGCTCTCTGGGACAGGCTCATCCGTGCCGGTGCATACTTTCAAAATGACATTCACTGGACTCCTGAGACCATGAAGGAAGTCGCTGGATTGGCGGCGAAGCAGATCCGCAAGAACTGGCCGGTACTCCATCAGGCTGACACGCCGCTGATCAATGCCACGATTCTGGATCGCACCGACCCGGGCGACCTCGCGCAGACATTGCTGCCGTTTAGTGAAAGTTTGTTCGGCATGGAATCCGCCCAGCTGGTGTCGATCCGCGGACTGGAAAGTGATGCCAAATCTCCCGTGCTGATCATTGGCGGTGATTTGCTGCGAGTCTTTGAGGAAGCCTCCGCGAGCTTTGGCAATGCCGGCTCTGAAGCGCAGCATGCGGGCTTTGCCACACAGCTGGCCTCATTGCTTGGCAGGCCGCTGGATGTGATCACCGTCGGGAATCATGATCTTCCAGACGGCCTCAAACAGATCGAAACCCGTGCCGCCTCAAAGAAGTTGCTGATCTGCCTGCTGCCCGCGGATGAGCTGTGATTAGCAGCTCGTTTTGCTTGGCAGATCGACGAGCATCTGGGCATTGCTCGGATAGCGCTCCATGAGTTGCAGGATGCGCTGGATGGCATCGATGGGCTTATGTCCTGCCAGGCCCCGGCGGAGCATGTGGATCTTGTCGAGCTGGAAGGGCTGCAGGAGCAG
Source organism: uncultured Verrucomicrobiota bacterium (assembly GCA_903960845.1). Taxonomy (GTDB): domain Bacteria; phylum Verrucomicrobiota; class Verrucomicrobiia; order Verrucomicrobiales; family Verrucomicrobiaceae; genus Prosthecobacter. The sequence continues at coordinate 18,248 of CAJCCF010000495.1, forward strand.
TTCTTCACGGCGCGTGCCGGATTTAAATATGTTTACGGCGGGGTAGTAGAACTGCTCGGCGATCTTGCGGTCGAGCACGAGTTCAAGATTGCCGGTGCCTTTGAACTCCTGGAAAATGAGTTCATCCATGCGGCTGCCGGTTTCGATCAGCGCCGTCGCGAGAACGGTGAGACTGCCAGCACCACGGGTGTTGCGCGCAGCGGCGAAAAGACGACGAGGGATCTCCATGGCACCGACACCCATGCCGCCACTCATCGTGGCACCGCCCTGCTTGGCGTTGTTGAAGGCGCGGGCGAGCCGGGTGATGGAATCAATGAGCATGAAGACGTGCTCACCGCACTCGACAAGGCGCTTGGCGCGCTCGACGGCAAAAGCGGCGATTCGGGTATGACTTCTCACATCCTGGTCGTTGGAACTGCCGTAAATTTCCGCCCTCGGCAGGATGCGCTTGAACTCGGTGATTTCTTCAGGCCTCTCATCGACCAGCAGGATCATGAGATGCATGGCCGGATGGTTTTCCACGACGGCTTCGGCGATGTGCTGAAGCAGGGTGGTTTTACCCGCACGCGGCGGGGCGACAATGAGCCCGCGCTGACCGCGGCCGACCGGCGTGAACATGTCGATCACCCGCGTGGTGAAGCGTTCCTTGCGGGTCTCAAGCTGGATTTTTTTATTGGGATTGATCGCCTTAAGCTCTTCAAAGAGCGGCATGTCACGCATGGCCTCTGGCGCACGTCCATTCACTTCATCAATGCTGGTGATCTGCGGACCACGCGGGCCTTTCTGGGCGATGCCCTTCATGTACATGCCTTCACGCAAACCATACTGGCGGATGAAATCTCCCGAAACGAAAGCGTCGTTCGGATGTTGTGCGTACATGCGCTCGCGCTGACGAAGGAAGCCGTAGCCTTTGGGCGTCATTTCGAGCACGCCATCCGCCGGCTCAGGCGGACCGAGCGGCACTTCAGGCAGGCGGGGACGATCATCCTCGTTGCCATAGTTGTTGTTACGCGGTTGGGAATACTGGGAACCGCCGCGCTGGCCGCCGCGGTCGTCTTCGCCGCCACCTTGAGCATCACCAGGAGGCGGACCCTTGCCTTCCATGGCCAGGCGCCTCGCGATCTTCTCCTGACGGAAACGTTCACGGCGTTCCTTCCATCGTTCAAACTTGGTTTTACGACGCTCCTGAGGTGCGCCTTCGGGATGGGAATGACGCTCTCCCCCGTGAGTTTCAGGAGCGGGCTGAACCTGCGCAGGCGCAGCAGGTGCCGGCTCGGCGGCAATGGCGGCAGGTGCAGTCTCGACAGCTGGCGCCGGGGCCTCGGCCACGAATGGAACGGCTTCAATCACAGGCTGTGCCGCAGGTTCAGAAGGCGGAGCAGGCGCGACGAAAGCAGGCTCGGCCTCCGGCATAGTGACAAGGATTGCAGCGGCCTTCGCTTTGACGGACACTTTACGAGCAGGCTTTTTAGCGGGCTCTGCGGCAATGACGACAGGTTCAGGTTCTGCGACTTTCGCGGCCGTTTTCTTTGCTGCGGGTTTCTTGACGGCCACCTTCTTGACGGCTGTTTTTTTAGCGGGCGCTTCAAGAACGACAGGGTCGGCAGCAACAGCTTTCGATGCGGTCTTTTTGGCTGGTGCTTTCTTCGCCGCGGCTTTCTTGGCGGCCACCTTCTTTTTGGGTTTGGCCGGCTCGTCGTCTAAAGGTAGTTCATCGATCATGAGAGTGCAGAAAAGGAGGTTCAGGTGAGAGCATCCGCGATTTCGTCGGCGATCTCAAAGTTGGTGTGGACGTTTTGCGTGTCGTCGTAGTCGTCGAGCAAGTCGTAGATTTTAATGACTGCCCTGGCGGTCTCGATCTCAGTCAGGGTGATGGTGGCGTTCGGCTGATAAATGAGCTTTTGCGAAGTGGTGTTGATCCCCTTTTCACGGAGCGCGCCGACGACCTGAAAAAGCTGATCCGTGGTGGTGTAGATGACCCAGTCATCGCCATCATCCTGCACATCTTCGGCACCGGCTTCGAGCGCCAGCTCCATGACCGCATCTTCAGTGAGCGTGCCCTTTTCCAGGCGAATCTCACCACGGCGGCTGAATTGATAGGCCACGCTGCCAATTTCGGCAAAGGTGCCACCGTTCTTGGAAAGGAGCAGGCGCAGATCGTTGGCGGCGCGGTTGCGGTTGTCGGTGACGACCTCAATCATGAAGGCGATCCCGCCCGGACCATAGGCCTCATAGGTGATCTCTTCGATGACTGCGCTGCCGAGTTCACCACTGCCCTTTTTGATGGCACGCTCGATGTTGTCATTTGGCACATTCGCGGCGCGGGCGGCGATGATGGCGGAGCGCAGACGCGCATTGAGGTCGGGATTGGAGCCGCCATGCTTGGCGGCAATGGTGATTTCCTTGGCCAGCTTGCTGAAGGCATTGCCACGCTTCGCATCCACCACAGCCTTGCCGCGCTTGATCTTGGACCACTTGTTATGTCCTGCCATGTTGAGCTTGAAGGTTGGGGAGAAAACCGGGATGAGCCGCTGCAAAAGCGATGCGTCCCTGAGTTGGGATGAATGGAGATTGTGTATGGGGGAAGCGGCATTGCCGCGGTCTCCGCTCATTCCAAGCCGAAGCTTGTCGCAGGATGGGCTTCGTCAGCAGGAACGCTTTCAAAACCGCAGCTCCAGTCACTGGAGCGAAAACCAATGTTCACCTGATTGAGAGAACCAGGAACGTTGGAGTGTGGGGCAGGTGCGCAGCCTTGCAAGGTGTTTTTTGCACCTTCACGGCTCTCTAACTTCAGGCCGTCAGGCCGCATTCACACCATAACGCAGGATGCTTGCGATCCTGGTGCGCATGTCTTTGCGCTCCACGATCATGTCCACGAGTCCATGCAGCATCATGAACTCGGCGGTCTGAAATCCGGGCGGCAGATCGGCATGCGTGGTCTCCTTCACCACACGCGGTCCGGCAAAGCCAATCATGCACTTGGGCTCGGCGATGATGATATCTCCGAGCGTTGCAAAACTGGCCGTGACACCGCCCGTGGTCGGGTGCGTGAGCACAGAGATGTAAGGCAGGCGGGCTTCCGAATGGCGCGCCAGGGCACCGCTGGTTTTTGCCATCTGCATGAGACTGAGGATGCCTTCATGCATCCGTGCGCCGCCTGAGGCTGAAAAGACAATGACAGGCTTTCTTTCCGCCGTGGCGGCCTCGATGGCGCGAGTGATTTTCTCGCCCACGACACTGCCCATGGAGGCGCCTAAAAAGCGGAAGTCCATGACAGCGATCAGGCTGGCAATGCCTTCGATTTTGCAACGACCCGTGACGACAGCCTCCTTCAGACCCGTCTTGGCCTGATAGGCTTTCACTTTGTCGACATAACCTTTGAAACCGAGTGCGTCCACGGAGTCGAGTTGGAGATCCATCTCTTCAAAAGTGCCCTCATCCACCAGGCTCATGATGCGCTCGCCGCTGCTGATGGTGAAATGGTAACCGCAGTTGGTGCACACGCGCAAATTTTTGGCCAGTGCCTGCTCAAAGAGACTTTCAGAACAGGACGGACACTTAGTCCATAGCCCCTCGGGCATGTCCTTCTTCTTTTCGCCGAGATCATTAACGGTGCGCTTTTTGAAAAATCCCATGATGTGATGATGTGTCTTTGTCCAGAGTCGCAGGCTGTCCACCAGCTCCCCGGGTTGGCAGACCGCAGGAGTGTCGGGAACTCCCCGACAGGTTTCAAACAGCCCAATCTAAGCTGGACGTGGGCGAAATGCTAGCCGCGTGCTGCGGTGATGACCACCACTTTTTCAGCCCCGGCATCGCGTTTCAGAATCTTGGCACATTCATGAGCCGTGGCACCGGTGGTCAGAACGTCATCCACAAGCAGGATTTTCCGGCCATTCAGGTCCGGCTGCGGGCGCCAGGGAAAGGCGCGCCGGAGGGCAAATACACCGCGCAGATTATCCAGCCGCTGCTGCCGGTGCAGCTTCGCTTGCGTGGATGTGAGCCGGGTGCGGCGCAGTGCCTGGACGGCCGGAATGCCGGTCATCCCGGCCAGCATCCGGCACAGCTCCCAGCTCTGATTGAACTCGCGCCGCATCTCCCGAAGGAAATGAAGCGGCACCGGCACCAACACCCATTTCGACAGATCTTCTCCCGCGAGGCGCGGGTCATTCATGGCCGGTTTCAGGATCTCCGCCAGCACACCGCGCAGTGAAAGATCACGGCCATATTTGAAATGATGAATCAACTCGCGAAGCACCCCATGGGCCTTGAATGCCGACAGGGCGAAATCGAAGGCCATTCGCCGTCCGTCACAGTTTGAGCAGCGGAACTCGCGCGTCATCGGACCACCAAACGACTCACCGCACACCGAGCAATACGGTGGCTCGATCGGCTCCAGATCGGCCATGCAGGCCTGGCATAACCAAACGGCAATGCCCTGATGCTGCCCGGTTCCTTCCATCGGTGCCTCGCAAGCGGTACAGATGCGCGGAAAAACCGTATCAAGAAGGATCCTGCTGGCCTGCCGCAGAATCGGAGAGGTGATCAAAGGCTCGTGCGGACCGGGGTAGGCCATGCTTCTCAGTCTGCCTGAGAAGCATCCCGTCCCACAATCTTTTTGTGTCGCGAGGCCTCGGAAAATGCTTCGGATTGATTTTCCCGCTTCGATGTCAAGCCCTGCCACCAATTCCAGAAATGGAATCAGCGGCAAGTCTTACACCAGCATCAGTGCCGGGTTTTCCAGCAACTTGCGCATCTCGGCCAGAAAGGTGGCGGCGACCGCACCATCGACAACACGATGGTCGCCACTAAGACCGACCCACATGCGCTGACCGACGACGATCTGCCCCTTGTCATTGACGACCGGGGCTTTGCGAATGCTGCCAATCGCGACGATGGCGGCCTGTGGCGGATTGATGATGGCGGCAAACTGATCGATGCCGTAAGCACCGAGATTTGAAACCGTGATCGTGCCGCCGGCAAAATCATCGGGGCTGAGCTTCTTGTTCTTCGCCTTGCCGGCGAGATCTTTCACCGACTGACTGATCTCCTGCAGTGTTTTCTTTTCCGCCTGTTTGATGACAGGAGTCACCAGACCATCATCGATGGCGATGGCCACGCTGAGTCCCACGGACTTGAATTTCACAATCGCATCACCATCCCACGCGGCATTGATCGCAGGCTGGGCCTGCGCGGCGCGGATGACAGACTTGAGGATGAAATCGTTCACGGTGTACTTGTTGCCGCCGGCCTTCTCCGCGCTGGCGTTCAGATGGGCGCGGAACTCCATGAGCGGCCCTGCATCGATTTCCATCTGAAGGTAGAAATGCGGAATCTGGGTCTTCGAAGCCAGCAGACGCTCGGCAATGATGTTGCGCATGTTGCTGGTGAGCACGCGCTCATCTTCAGCACCATAAGTCGGGCGGATGGCCGGTGTGGCCGGACCGCGCGCTGCAGAACTGCCACGGGCAGGCGCGTTTTCGACGTCGTCACGGATGATGCGGCCGCCAGGGCCAGAGCCCTCGAGACCGGAGAGATCGACACCTTTTTCGGCGGCGATTTTGCGGGCCAGCGGGCTGGCTTTCACGCGGACATCGCTGGCAGCGGCCACGCGGCGGGCCGGTTGTGGTGCCACGGGCAGGCGCGGGCCGGGAATGGACACTGCCTTTTTAGTTCCAGCAGCCGGCTTTTCGGCTTTCGGAGCAGGCGCTGAGGCCGCCTTGGCTTTGGCGATGATTTCATCCAAATTTGCCGGAGCCTCCTCGCCCTCCTCCAGAACGATGGCGAGCGGTGCATTCAGCGGGGCCTTTTCACCGGCTTTCACGATGATCTTGAAGATCGTGCCTTCAAAGAAGCACGGCATTTCCATCGTCGCCTTGTCGGTCTCCACATCGGCCACGGAGAGCCCGGTGGTAACCTTGTCACCCTCCTTGACGATCCATTTGGCAATCGTGCCCTCGGTCATGGTGTCGCTGAGTTTGGGCATTTCGATGATCTTGGGCATGGCAGAGGGGGATGAATTTTTTGGGTAGAGGCCGCCGAGACTAGACGCATACCTGACAAGACTCAAATCCGTGTGCACAGAAAGTTCAACCACTCTTCCCGGTCTGCCCTGTCTGTTCGCCGCACTCAAAGCCAAAAAAAAGGCGGCTGAGCCTAAACTCAGCCGCCTGGTGTTTGAATGAAGTTTCAATCAAGCGCCACGATGGTCATGCTCGGGCCGGTGCTGCGGTGTCGGTCCATGATGATGATCTCCATCCCGATGATGCTGCCTATGCTCTCCCGATTGCGGGCCACCGTCTCTGCTCCCTGAAGGCGGCGGACCTTGCCTCATCGGGCCGCGGTCATTCATCTGACATTGGTGTTGCGGCGGCATTGGGCGATGCCCCCAATTGCCTCCCCTGCCCTCGTGATGGAATCCGCGTCCGGGAGGTCCAAACTGAGGTCCGCGCGGACCCTGCATGTGGTGCTCAGGCCCGTCAAACCGGCGCTCGTCACCACGTCCAGCCATCGGAGGGAGAGGCTGGTGCCCCCTTCCCAATCCGCGTCCCAGAAACGGACCCAGCGGACCGCCCCGACCAAAATGTTGGGGTCCGCGATGATGACCTCCACGGCGATTCATGCCACGAAATCCATGCTCACGATGACCATCGCGCGGACTGCGCCCGGCATACCTGCCATCATGCGGCCCTTGAGGACTGCGGTTTCCATCAGGCAAAGCACGCGGATGATCCGCGCCATCATGCGCCCCTGGTCCTGGGTGGACTTGACCGCCATCGCGTGGAGTTCTGGCATGAGCCTCGCCGTCGCGTGGTCCAGAGTGTTTCACGTCGCCATCCTTGGGACCGGGCGCGCGATGCTCCTGATCGCCATCCCGGTGCATCTTGGGTCCGCTCTCATTTCCCTGACCCGCCTTAGGGCCATGGTCGCCATCACGACGAGGCTCAGGCGCTCTCTCGGCGTGACTGCGCTCAGGATGGTTTCGAGCTTCCGGCGAAGGCATGGAGCGCGGCTGATCGCGCCCAACTTCAGAGCGCGCATGGCTTTCACTGCGTTCTCCGCGCTTGATTTCCGGCGCTGGAGGGCGCTCACCCCGCGGCCTTTCAGGTGTGCTTTCGCGGCGTGGTTCTGACGCCTCAGGCTTCGGTGGCACGCCCGTTCGCGGCTTGGGCGGTGATGGATTGTCTTGGGCGGCAGCGATCCCACTGAGGGTGGCCACGCCGACAAGAGCGAGCAGGGTGCGGTAGTTTGGTTTCATGGCGATGCGGGTGTTGTGATGCCGGCGGGCCGGCTTTGGTGCTTAACGCCACGCGCCCGTTCCTTTGTATAACCGTAAATCCAAGTTGCAGGTTTTACGTTCCAAGTCCTCTGAATCAAGGCGTTAGGTGCAGTCAAAAGGTGAGGTATGCAGTGTTCCTCCATCGTTGGCTTTCACGTCGTGAAACTTTGAACCTGAAACTTGAAACAGGATTCTAGGTTAACCAGTTGCCGCATCAGGTGCAGCCACACGCTTTCCTCTCGCCGCATGGTGCATCCATTCTCAACCAACGATTGCAGCCTGAAGCATCAATCGACCACTGACCTGATGTGATAATCGCCGGATTTCTCATCCTTTTGCAGATTCAGTAACCCCAGCTTGCCCGCCTGCTCAACCAGGGAATTGAATGACCGGAAGCCATGGAAACGCTCGCTGAATTGTGGCTGCCGGCGTTTGATCGTCTGCTTCACGTTCGATCCCCATACCGACTGCTCACCGCCACGTTCAGCCATCATCGCATCGACCGTTTCCACGAGCAGTTCGATGGCTTCTTCTGGGTCACCTGCGGGCTTCGATGCCTCGGGTGCCGTCGCCACTTTAGCCGGAGCCGATTTGGCCGCCGTGGCTTTGGCCCGGGCCGGTGGCCTGCGCCTTGGCTCTTCCCGCACCAGATCGTCGTAAAAAATGAAGTCGTCGCAATTGTCGATGAAAATGTCACCGGTCGAGTTTTTCACTCCGACACCAATGACGGTCTTGTTATTCTCCCGCAGCTTGCTGACCAAGGGCGAAAAGTCCGAGTCACCACTGACGATCACGAACGTGTCCACGTGCGACTTGGTGTAGCAGAGGTCCAGCGCATCCACCACCATGCGGATGTCCGCGCTGTTCTTGCCGCTCATGCGCACATGCGGGATCTCGATCAGTTCAAAGGCCGACTCGTGCATGGCGCGCTTGTATTCCTTGTAGCGCTCCCAGTCGCAGTAGGCCTTTTTCACCACGATGCTGCCTTTGACCAGCAGGCGCTCCAGCACCTTTCCCATGTCAAACTTGTCGTACTTCGCCTCGCGCACCCCGATCGCCAGATTCTCAAAGTCACAAAAGATGGCCATCGTGTGGGTTCGTTCCGCGTTTCTCATGACCGAGCCTCAGGGCGCAGGCAGAAAAGGTCAAGCGAAGTGAGCCAGCTTCCAGCGAGAACGAACCATGCGCTCAAAAGCGCTTCGAAAGTTCACGCTTCAATTCCGAGATCACCTTCTCCAGCACCGGCCTCGCCCGCAGCGTGGCTTCACGCCATGCCAGCGTCAGAGTGCGCTCATAACGCATCGCCTTCACCACGGGCCGCTGGATCACGGCAGCACTTGAAGCAAAGGCTGCGCCTGAGGCAAACCCAGGAAGAAAGCCTGCATACTTCCCCGTCTGAATCGCCATCGCCACTTGAGTGTAGGAAGAGCATTCCAGAGCGCAGTGGATGCCGCCGCTTTGCTCCCGCGCAGCGTCTTCCAAAAACTGCCGAAAGTGCCCGCGCCCCTCCAGCAGCGCCCAAGGCAAGCGGCCCAGTTCCGCCACCCCCAGTTCAACCGAAGATCGGGACAGCACCTTCGGCACAAACGGCGCATAGGCATAACGCCAGTCGCCTGTATTCGCTAGACTCGGCGTCACGTCTCCCGGGCGAATAAGGGCCAAATCCAACTCGCCTCGCTGCAGCCCATCCACCAGCCCTGCGCTGTCCAGATTCTTGAAGGCAAAGACCACGTCTTCAGCCTCCTCCTTCACGGCCTCACAGGCCGGAAACAGCAGCCACTGAATCAGCGCCTCACCCGCTCCCAGCACCACTCGCTGCGCCTCATCACCCGCCCGCTTCTGGAGATCATCCACACTCTGAAAAAACTGCCGCGCCGCCTGCACCAGCTCCTTCCCCTGCTCCGTCAGCCGAAAGGGCCGACTCTGCCGCGCCAGCAGCGCGATCCCAAAAACCGCCTCCAGCTCCGCGATCTGTCTGCTGAGCTGACTCTGCCGGTTCGCATCCCCCCGCGAAGCCTGCCCAATACTCCCCGCCTCCGCCACCTCACAAAGCGAGGCAAGACGTTCGAGAGAGAAACCGGACTGATTGGCGAGGTGCTTGAACATGACTGTGTGGTCATGTTGGATGTGGCATCACGATTTGCAACAAGCGCGGCATTGGACGAAACACCTCCATCCAGACATGAAGGCACACTGCCAAAGCCACACCCAATGAA
>CAJCCF010000496.1 GCA_903960845.1 uncultured Verrucomicrobiota bacterium
GACTTGCGGGGCTGTTTTTACAGGATTAACAGGAGGACAGGATTGACAGAATTTTTGTTTTTCCTTTTTAATTAATGAAGGTCGATGGGGGTGACCTCAGCTGCGACTCTGGGGCGATAGAGATGATACTTGTTCTTAACCTGGAGACCGGGTGAGCCGAAGTTGATGAGGAGACCGTCATCAATGTTTGTGGCCGTGAGGTAGTTCACGGTTTGCGCTTCATGAGTTTTTAGGATGGCCTCGCAGGACTTGAGTTCGATAAGAAGACGTTTGTCGATCACGAGGACGATCATGTCTGCTTCGAACCTGCCGCCCAGCTTACCTTTGTAGAAAACATCAATGGGAACCCTGGACTCGAAGTTGATGCCTGCTGCCGCTAATTCAACTTCCAGACAACGATGATAAACGGACTCATTGAACCCAGGCCCCATCGTCCGATGGATTTCCATAGCCATCCCAATGATGGCTTTGGTGAGTTCCTGCATTGTCATAAGTCCAAAAGTAAAATCCTGTGAATCCTGCCAATCGTGTTAATCCTGTCAAATCAGGTGCCTCAGCCCTCAAAACTGCTGAAGGAACCGCACGTCGTTTTCAATGAGATGACGGATGTCCGAGATGCCATGCAGGGTCATGGCGAGGCGGTCCAGTCCCATGCCGAAAGCGAAGCCGGTGACTTTGTCCGGATCAAAGAGAGAGTCGCCGCGCTTCCGGCTGATCTCGGCAAACACCGCCGGATCGACCATGCCGCAACCGGCGATCTCCATCCAGCGGGCTTCCTTGCCCTTGGCTTCAATCTTCACATCAATCTCGAAGCTGGGCTCGGTGAAAGGGAAGAAGTGCGGGCGGAAGCGCACGGCAGTGTTAGGACCAAAAACTTCGCGGAAGAAAAACTCCAGCGTTCCCTTCAGATCGGCAAGGCTGACATCAGCATCCACATAGAGAGCCTCGATCTGGTTGAAAACGCTCAGGTGCGTGGCGTCGATTTCATCGCGACGATAAGCCGCGCCGGGAGCGATGACGCGAACAGGCAGCGCTTTTGCACTCTCCATGGTGCGGATCTGGACAGACGAGGTGTGTGTGCGCAGCAGCTTGCCATCAGGCATGTAAAAGGTGTCGCTCTCATTGCGGGCGGGGTGGTCAGCGGGCGTGTTGAGCGCATCAAAGCAATGCCACTCCGTCTCGATCTCAGGTCCTTCAGCCAGGGTGAACCCCATGCGCCGCAGGGTGCGCACCGCCAGATCACGGATTTGGGTGAGCGGATGCAGTGAGCCGATCCCCTGCCCCGGACGACCAGTCAGTGTGATGTCGATACCCGCCACAGCGGCAGCGTCCTTCGCGGCCTGCATGGCTTCCTGACGGGTGGCAAGTCCGCCCGTGATGGCGTCGCGCACTTCATTGAGTTTGGCGCCAACCTCCTTTTTCAGATCCACGGGCACGTCACGCATTCCGGCGCTGAGGGCGGTTAGCTTGCCCTTTTTACCGAGGTAATCGATGCGGAAAGCCTCCAGAGCAGCTTCATCAGACAGCGTTTCGAGTGCGGCGAGCGCCTCGGTTTTCAGAGAGTCGAGTTGGGAGAGCATGGCAGGAAGGAAAGCCCGCGTGACGGGCGGTAAAGGGCGGCGATGATGGGCGCAGAATGGGAGGGATGCAACCGTCTTGGCCCCCGGAACATCCCGAATTGAGCATTCATCCACTCAATCTTTCCGGTTGACGGAAGGGATGTGTCTCCTACTATGGCCGCCCTTTTTCAAACCAATCTCTCTCAAATCGTATGCCCGAAGTTCAAATCCGCAAAGGTGAGCCAGTTGACCGCGCGCTGAAGCGCCTTAAAACCAAGCTCGAAATGGAAGGCATCCTCGAAGAGATCCGCCGCCTGCGTGCCCATGAAACTCCAATGGCACGCACCAAGCGCAAGGCCCGCGCCACCGCCAAGCGTGGCAAGATCCGCTTCCGTTTCACCCTGCCGAAGGGCCCTGGTGACAACACGCCGACCACCACTTCCGCTTAGTTTTTCAGGCTCTCTGCCTGATTCATCCTTTCAAAGGCTGTCTGTTCCGCAGACAGCCTTTTTGTTTTTACTGACTTTTGCAGCGGGCCGCTGACTTCACAGCCATTCAAGCTCAGTCGTCAGCATCGTGTCGTCATCGAAGAGGAATTTTCCAACGAAGTGCTTCTTTTCGATCAGCATCTCAGCCAGCCAGTGGCGGTCATCCGTCCACATCTCCTCAAAGGGCAGCGCATTCAGCGGCGTCCATAGCGGGATGGCCTCAGGCGTCTCAATCGCCTCCCCCTCCCAGCGGGTGGCCCGGTAAACGTCCACATAAAGGGCCAGGCCATCCACGAACTGAAACCACAGTTCCCCATGCTTCACTCCATCAAGCGCGGTGACGGCAAGCTCCTCCTGTGTCTCACGCACCGCACATTCGAGTGAGGTTTCGCCCGGATCCATTTTGCCACCCGGCCCATTGATTTTGCCAGCGCCCAGGCCGCGCTTTTTACGGATGAGCAGCACCTGCTGGCTCTCCTCATCGACAATAAACATCAGTGTCGCGCGAACGCCGGGTTGCCAGTGCTGCCAGTCGTGAGTCATGAGAAAAATAAGGGTGCCGGTGCGGCGGCGCGCAGGAGGCCATATGCAACCAAGGACAGGCAGATGCAAGAGACAGCCTGTTTTGTGTGGAAGTCTCAGTTGCCACAGGCCCTCGTCACCGCGAAACTCGGCACCCCTCCTCCATGCCGCCCGACCGCCAACTGCTCCTGCTTTCCACCTGCGCCTTCATGGCCGGCGTGGTGCCTGCCATGCGCGCCTTGCGCAGCGGCCACTGGCGGCCGAGCCATCAATGGATTGCCATGCTCATCGGATTCGCGCTGCAAACCGGGGCGGTTTATTTGCGCGGCCAGGAGGTCGGCCAGTGCCCGATGAAAAGTCTCTCGGACATCCTTGTCTTCATCGCCTGGAGTGTCGTCCTGCTCTACTTCCTCGTCGGACCGGCGTTTCGCGTCTCATTGCTCGGCATTTTCACAGCACCCCTGGTCACGGCCATGCAGGCGCTCGCCTTTGCGCTGCCGGACGCCTTCCCGGCCTATGCGATGAAGGCCAAAATCGACCCGTATGTCGAATTGCATGCCGCGCTCGCCCTCATCGCCTACGCCGCCTTTGCCCTCGCCTGCATCACGGGCGTCATGTACCTGCTGCAGGAGCGATTCCTGAAACAGCACCGCATCGGTGGTTTGTTTTATCAACTCCCGCCAATCCAGGGGCTCGGGAAAGCGATCCAAAGACTCGTCCTGCTCGGACTCATCCTGCTCAGCGTGAGCCTCGCCGTCTCCTTCAAACTTCAGACACCGATCAGCAACCCGAAGCTCGTCTTTGCGTGGGTTGTCTGGGCGCTCTACGCGCTGATCGGACTCATCATGTGGCGGCAGGTGCTGTCACCCCGGCAGACCGCATGGCTGGCAGCCGTCGGGTTTGTCATCCCCTTCATCTCCCTCTGGCTCATGACGAAACATGGCTGAACCTGAGCCTCTCAAAAACCAATTGGTCTGCCTGGGCCTGAACTACCGCACCACTCCCGTGGAGGTTCGCGAACGCGTGGCCTTCCCCGAAGCAAAAGTGCCCGAGGCCGTGCAGCAGGTGCGCAGCCTGCCGGGCTTTGAGGAAAGCGTCGTGCTCAGCACCTGCAACCGGGTCGAAATATACTCCACCCACACGCACGCCAATGCCCATGCCGCGCATGATGAAATGGTGAACTACATCGTGCGCCGCTTCGACCTCGCCCCCGAACAGGCCGAGGCCCTCGTCACCTACAAGCTTGATGCCAGCGAAGCCGCCCGACACCTCTTCCGCGTCGTCAGCGGACTCGACAGCATGGTGCTCGGCGAGACCGAAATCTTTGGCCAGGTCAAAGCCGCCTACCAACTGGCGCTGGGAACCGGCACCACGAGCCGCACCTTGAACAAGCTGTTCCAGCAGGCCTTTTCCGTGGGCAAAAAAGTGCGCAACGAAACCAGCATCCAGCGCGGCTCCACCAGCGTCGGCAGCGTCGCGGTCGACCTCGCCGAAAAGGTGCATGATCTCAAACAATGCCGCGTCATGCTCATCGGCGCCGGCGAGATGAGCCGGACCTGCGCGCAGAGCCTGCTGTCACGCGGCGCCAAGAGCATCATCGTCTCCAACCGCAGCCATGACCGCGCCGTGGAACTCGCGGCGGAGATGGGCGGCACCGCCCTGAAATTCGACGAATGGGAGGCCGCCATGCACGAAGTGGACGTCATCATCTCCAGCACAAGCGCGCCGCATTTCGTCATCAAGCCCGATCAAATCCAGCACGTCATGAAGAAGCGCCGCTGGGAGCCCCTGCTCATCATCGACATCGCCGTCCCGCGCGATGTCGACCCAGCGGTGAATGAGATCGAAGGCGTCTATCTCTACGACATCGACGCCCTGCAAACCATCGCCGATGAAGGCCGCCGCGAGCGCATCAAGCAACTGGCCGCCTGTGAGAAGATCATCGAGGAGCAGCTGGAGAAGTATGGATTCACGCGCCCGGAGCGCTGAATTGAACCCTTGCCTTTGGCATCTTCGTCCGGAGCCCTGCTTTCAAGCGACATCTTTGATGTCCAGCAAAATCAGACCATCAGAGCAGAGTTCACCGCGTGGACTCTGATGAAACCCGGGTTCCATATTCAAAGAACCGGCTGAAGCCGCGGCTGCAAACGACGAAATCTACTTCTTCCCCTTCTGCGCCGCAGCGGTGAACCAGTCACCGCCACCACCGCCGCCGAAAGGATTGCCCATGCCTCCGCCGCTGGGACGATTGCGATCACCACCGCCGCCGCCAAAGCTGCGCTGACCGCCGCCTTGACCGCCCGCAGGTGCTCCGGCGGGTCGTGGTCCACCCGCGCCGACCTTCTTCTCGAAGTCCGGCTTGGATTTCATGCTCAGGGCGATGCGCTTCCGCTGAATGTCCACCTCGGTCACGGTGACCATGACTTTCTGCGCAACCTTCACGACCTCTGCGGCATCGCGCACAAAAGTGTCACTGAGCTGGCTCACATGAACCAGGCCGTCCTGATGCACGCCGATGTCCACGAAAGCTCCAAAAGCGGTGACGTTGGTGACAATGCCCGGCAGCTTCATGCCGACGGTCAGGTCCTTCATGTCATTCACTCCTTCAGCAAAGTTGAAGACCTCGAACTGCTTGCGCGGATCACGGCCCGGCTTGGCCAGCTCGTTCATGATGTCCTGAAGCGTCGGCAGGCCGACTTCTGCGCTAACATACTTTTTCAAATCCAGTTTCTGGCGCAACTCGGCGCGCTGCATCAGATCGGTCACCGTGCAGCCAAGATCGGCGGCCATCTTTTCCACCAGCGGGTAGCGCTCGGGATGCACCGAGCTGGAATCAAGCGGGTGTTCGGCCCCGCGAATGCGCAGGAATCCGGCGGCCTGTTCAAAGGCTTTGTCGCCAAGGCGCGGGACTTTGAGCAGATCTTTGCGCGTCTTGAAGGGACCGTTTTCATTGCGGAAAGCGACAATGTTCGCCGCATGCGTGCTGTTGAGTCCAGAGACGTAACTGAGCAACTGCTTGCTGGCGGTGTTCAACTCAACGCCGACGCCGTTCACGGCGCTGATGACGACATTATCAAGACTGCTCTTGAGCTGGTTCTGGTCCACGTCGTGCTGATACTGGCCGACACCGATGGACTTCGGATCAAGCTTCACCAACTCCGCCAGCGGATCCATCAGGCGGCGCCCGATCGAGACCGCGCCGCGCACCGTGATGTCATGGTTGGGGAACTCTTCACGCGCGACATCGCTGGCGCTGTAAATCGAGGCCCCGCTTTCATTGACCATGAGCACGGGAATGCCTTTCGGGATGCCGATCTTGTTGATAAACATCTCCGTCTCCCGGCTGGCGGTGCCGTTGCCGATCGCGATGGCTTCGATCTTGTAACGCTCGATCAGATTCATCACGAGCGTCTTCGCATGCATCAGGCTGTTGCCCTCGCCGAGCAGATAGATCACGTCATTGAACAAGAGCTGCCCTTGAGCATCCAGCACCACGACTTTGCAGCCGGTGCGGAAGCCCGGATCAATGCCGAGCACGCGCTTTTGACCGAGCGGCGCGGCAAGCAGGAGCTCGCGCAAGTTGTCGGCAAAGACGCGCACGGCTTCCGTGTCAGCCTTCTTCTTCGATTCCAGACGCGCTTCGGTCTCCATGCTGGAGCTGAGCAGGCGCTTGTAGCTGTCGGCACAGGCAAGCTTCATCTGGTCGCTGCAGGCATTGCCACCTTTGACAAAGAGATTGCTGATGATCTGTACCGCCGTGTCTTCCGGCGGCGTGATGCGCATGAGCAGGAAACCTTCCTTTTCACCGCGTCGAATCGCCATCATGCGATGAGATGGGATGGACTTCAGCGGCTCGCTCCAGTCGAAGTAATCGCGGAACTTCTGCGCGTCCGCCTCGGTGTCCTTGCCGAACATGACCTTGGAAACAACCGTGCTCTGATCGGCGAAGAGCTTGCGCAATGCCGCGCGGGCCTCGGCATTGTCACTGATGCGTTCGGCAATGATGTCGCGTGCTCCGCTCAGGGCCTCATTGGCGTCTTTGACGCGCAGTTCTTCGGTCTCGTGATCGGGATTGATGAACTTCGCCGCCTCGTCATCGAGCTTCACGCCGCTGGTGAGCAGGTTCGCCTCAATGAAATCAGCCAGTGGCTCCAGGCCTTTTTCTTTGGCAATCGTGGCGCGGGTGCGGCGCTTCGGACGGAAGGGTGCAAAGATGTCTTCCAGCGTGGTGATCGTCTCCGCCTTTTCGATCTTCGCGCGCAGGATGTCAGTCATCAGCTTGCGCTCCTCCAGCGATTTCACGATGGCTGCACGGCGGTCATCCAGAGCGACCAAGGCCTCCATGCGCTCTTTCACGGCGAGAATCTGCACTTCATCCATCGAGCCCGTGGCTTCCTTTCGATAGCGGGCGATGAAGGGAACGGTGGCCCCGCCGGCAAACAGTTGGGCGGTCGCCCCGACCTGGATGGCGCGCAGGCCGAGTTCCTTGGCGACGCGTTCGACGTGGGCGATGTTGATGTTGAGTTCGTTGTCGGCAGACATGGTTGGGAAAAGTGGTTTTTGAAATCCGGGATCTCAGTTGGGAGCTGTGAGGTAGCGAGGAGCACAAGAGGCAGCAAGATGGAAGGCACGCGGGAGGTGAAATTTACGGCCTTGACTCGTGCCGGCACCTTCACCTGAATCCGGCTGATTTCCGCGCGTCAACTTCCCTTCTCGACCACGCTCCTCCTCTGCTTTAGTCTCCGCGCCCCGGTTGCCCCACCACCCATGTCCGCCTCTCCACCCATCATCGCCTGCCTCGGCCCCGAGGGCAGCTTTTCCCATCTGCTCACCCAGCAGCGCTTTCCCGGCGCTCCAGTTCAGCTCATGGGCAATATCGGCGAGGTCTTCGACTACCTTGGCAGCCATGCTGACGCGCTCGGCATCGTGCCCATCGAAAACTCCTCCGGCGGCTTTATCATCGACACCGTGGACCGCCTCGTGGATGAACGCTGCGCTTTATTCATCGTGGAAGAACTCACGCTCGATGTGAAACTCGCCCTGCTCGGCAAACCAGGCGCGCCGGTCGAAACCATCCACTCACACGCCATGCCGTTTTTCCATTGTGATGAATGGTTGAAAGCGTACTACCCAAACGCCAGGCGCATCGTCGAAGCCAGCACCGCCAAGGCCGCTGAAAAAGCCGCCGCGCTCAGCGGTGCCGCCGCCATCGGCCCGCGCCAGAATGCACAGCGCCATGGACTCGCGCTGCTGCACTTCCCCATCGCGGGAGATGTACCAAACATCACGCAGTTTTACCTGCTCGGTCATCGCGAAAACGCCCCGTCCACGCAGAACAACCGCACCGCGCTCGTCGTCGAACTGCCCGACCGTGCCGGCAGTCTCTGCCGCTTCCTGACCCCGCTCAGCGATGCCGGCGTGAACCTCAAGCGTCTCGAATCCCGGCCCATCCGCGGCCAGCCTAACAAATATCGTTTTTACATCGAGATCGAGGGCTCGCCCGCCGAGCCGCAATTTCAATCCGCCCTCGATCAAACCCGCGCCGACGGCGCCACGACCCGCAGTGTCGGCTCCTATCCTGCGGGTCAGCGATTCGAGTCTTAAGGACGGGAAGACCGCTCCGTTCACTCCTTTCAAAAAAGCTCTTGCGCCTTTTTGGATTACATGTGTAATCCGTCACTTACATCTGTAATTCTATAAAATGCCACGCCCATCCAAAGCCCCTCCTGCACCAAAAATCTCCGATGCCGAATGGACTGTCATGAAGGTTCTTTGGGACAAAGGAGCAAGCACCGTGGCCGAGGTCGTGAAGGAGCTGGAAGGCCGTTTGCACTGGAAACCACGCACCGTGCAGACACTCATCCGCCGTCTCGCCGACAAAGGCGCCCTGGTCGTCGAAACCATCGGACGCGAGTTCCGTTACTCGCCCGCCGTGGCACAGGATCAGTGCCAGCATGAGGAAAGCCGCAGCTTTCTCGACCGCGTCTTCAATGGCCGCCTCACGCCTTTCGTCGCGGGACTCATGGAGCGCGAGGATGTCTCGAAAGATGACCTTGCCGCCCTTCGTCAGATGCTCGCGGAAGCAGAAAAGAAACTCAAAAAGTAGCATTCACATTTCCGGGCTTCTTCAGTTCTCAATTTTCAGCCAACCCAACAATGAACACCGACGCCCTCCTCCACTGGCTCCTGCGCACCTCCATCGAGGCCAGCGTTCTCATCCTCGCTGTGCTTGGGTTGCGACTCCTGCTCGGTGCACGTCTCAGCCCGGCATGGCGCATCGGCCTGTGGATGATTGTCGGCATGAAGCTCATGCTCCCAGCCTTTATCCCGGCAGGCTTTGGTCTCGGTGGCTGGTTTTCCGCTGAGGCACAGGAGCCGCGGAGCACGGGTATGGCCTTAGCCTACTCGCCTGATCTTCCCAGTGCTCAACAGGCTCAAACGCCCAGTCCCCCCAACTTCGTAAAAAAGGCAAGTGGTCAGCCAACACAACCGCGCTCCGTCCTTCCGCAGACCCTTCTCGCGCTCTGGCTCGCTGGAGCCATCGCCATCCTGGCAGGTGCACTCATTCGTCAGCGTCGTTTCGATTCCTCACTCCGTCATCGCCCTCGCGCGGACGACCCACTTCTGACTTCGCACCTCTCTCATCTGTCTTCACTTCTCGGCATCTCTCCGCCAGAGATCATCCTCATGCCCGCAGGCACCACGCCTGCCCTGGTCGGTATCCGTCAGCCCAAACTCCTGCTCCCCAAAGACTGGCAGACCCGGTTTGATCAGCGCAGTCTGCGCCATGTCCTCCTGCATGAACTGATTCATGTGAAGCAACATGACTTGCTCTGGAACTGGGCCGCCACCGCCATGCAGGCACTGCATTGGTTCAATCCGCTGGTGTGGTTCGTCGTCAGCCGCTTCCAGTCCGACCGCGAACTGCGATGCGATGCCGGCGCGCTCGACATCCTTTCTCCCACCGAGCGTTTGGACTACGGACACACGCTTCTCCACATTCAGGAAACCTTTTTCGCACCACCGGCCATTGCAGGATTGGCTCCATGTGTGCGCAACCACCCCACCCTGCACCAACGCATCCTCATGATCACTCGCCCAACCACCCGCCAACCATGGCTCCACGCGCTGCTCGTTTCCACGCTCAGCGTTCTTATTGGTTATTCCTTCACCACCGCCCGCGCAGCGGAAAAAGAAGTTCCGCCCAAAGTCCGTGAAGGTGAAACCGTCAAAAAAGCCGGCGCCTCTGGCGAATCCGAGAAACCCGTCAAAAAGCCCGCCACTCGTGAACGCGAGGGCGGCATGAAGAAAACCGGCGATGGCGAACGTGAAGGCGGCAAACCCTCCGCCGAGCGCGATGGAGGCACCAAAAAACCAGGCATGCGAGACGGCGAAGGCGGCGTGAAAAAGCCCGGCACTCGCGATGGCGAAAAACCACGCAGCGGCGAGCGCGATGGCATGAAGAAAACCGGTGCCCGCGATGGCGAAGGTCGAAAACCCTCCGCCGAATCCGGCCAAAAACCCCGCAAAAGCACCGAAGGAAGCACTGACACTCCCGTCCGCAGTTCCGGCGAGGTCATCACCATGCACGTCACCGCCAACGGCGACACCGTCCTCATCAACGGCGAGAAGCATTCCACCAGCGGCCTGCGCGGCCACCTCAGCACCTTCCTCCCCGACCATCCCGGTGCCAAAGTCATCGTCTCCGGCGATCCCGACACCCCGCTCAAGTCCCTCCACGAAATCGTCGACGCCGTCCGCGACAACGGGAACAAGAACGTCGGGATCAAGGCGGAGTGAACTCACCTTCATTCATGAACGCGCAACAATTTGTCGCCGCCTTCAAGGCTGAGAAGGATTGCCTAAACGATGTTCGTCGAGACACATTTTATACGATCTTCAGAACACCTGATCAGCTTCTCGCCCCAATAACTGCCATGAAAAGCTGCTGTGTTTCCTTCGTCATTCTGATTTCGTCATTCGTCCTTCCGCCGCTCACGACGGCTGCGACGGCTGCGACGGCTGCGACGGCTGCCGAAGTCTCCGCAGCGGCGATCAAAGCCGTCTCTTTCTACCATACCAAAGCGGCGACGCACGGCGGCTACGTCTATCGCTACAGCGCTGATTTCACGTTGCGTGAAGCGGAAGGAATTCCCGGCCCAGACACGATCTGGATTCAGCCGCCTGGAACGCCTGCGGTCGGGATGGCGATGCTGGATGCTTATGAGGCCACGAAAGATGAAACGTGCCTCCAAGCCGCC
>CAJCCF010000497.1 GCA_903960845.1 uncultured Verrucomicrobiota bacterium
ATCGGTTGGCTGGGCCTGGCGCGGTTCCTGGGATGATTGAGCCCGGCCCCTGCCTTGATCCTGACCGCGCTGATCGTCACGACCGCCGCCGCCCTGACCGCCTCCTTGTCCGCGACCTCCGCGGGACTGGCCGCCACCACCTGGCGGGCGGCGTCCGAGATGGCCGAATTGCGAACCGCCGCGCGAATCACGCTGGCGCGGTGGCTCTTCCGAGCGGGGAGGTGCCGAGGCGGCATAATTAAAACCTTCGGCGCGTTTGCGGATGAGACCTCGACCGATGAATCGCTCAAGGCTGCGCAGCGGCGCCTGATCCTCAGGAGTGATGAAGCTGATGGCATCACCAATCGCTTGCGCACGGCCGGTGCGGCCGATGCGGTGAACGTAATCCTCCGAATGCATCGGGAAGTCGTAGTTCACGACATGCGAGATGCCGTCCACATCAATGCCGCGGGCGGCGATGTCGGTGGCGACGAGCACGCGCACGGCACCGGATTTGAAATCGGCGAGCGCCTTGAGCCTCTGGTTTTGCGAGCGGTTGGCGTGCAGCGTGGCGCACTTCACGCCGGTCTGCTCCAGTTTGCGCGCGACACGGTCGGCGCCGTGCTTGGTGCGGGTGAAGACGAGCACCATGTCCATGCTTTTGTCCTCGAGCAGGTGGCTGAGCAGTGGCTGTTTCAGGTGCATCGGCACCTCATAGACCATCTGGGTCACCGTCTCGGCAGGATTGGAGCGGCGGCCGATCTGCACGATTTTCGGATGATTTTGAAACTCGTGGGTGAGCGCCTCGATCTCCTTCGACAGCGTGGCGGAGAACATGAGCGTCTGGCGCTTTTTCGGCATCGCCTGGACGATGCGCTTAATGCTGGGCAGGAAACCCATGTCGAGCATGCGGTCCGCCTCATCGAGCACCAGGTGCTGGAGGCCGCTGAAATTGCCATGACGCTGGCCCATGAGGTCGATCAGGCGCCCCGGTGTGGCGATCACGATGTCACAGCCGCTGCGCAGAGCGTTGATTTGCGGGCGTTCACCGACACCGCCGAAAACTTTGGCGATGGTCAGAGGCAGATGCTTGGCATAGGCCAGCACGTTTTCTTCGATCTGCACCACGAGTTCGCGTGTTGGAGCGAGGATCAGCACTTTCGTGCCTGGCTTTCCCTGGCTGGCCACGAGGCGGGTTAGGATGGGCAGGGTGAAGGCGGCGGTTTTACCCGTGCCGGTTTGGGCAATGCCGATGAGGTCATGCCCGGCGATGATGGGCGGAATGGCGGCGGTTTGGATCGGGGTGGGCTCAGTGTAACCGGCTTCTGCGATGGCTTGGAGGATCTTGGCGTCGAGGCCGAGTGCTTGAAAGGGCATCGCTGAGAATGGACGCGATTGCCCGATGTGCGAGTTCTCATTTCACGCAGGCCTGCTGCTGCATCGGACACGGGCAGGACTTGTCATGGCTCCCGCGGAGTGCTCCAAACCGCGGATCGCGCGGCATCAAGGCGGCAAAGCCGGCGCATGATCATCTTGCGGGATGCTGTCGAAGCTGTCATGATTGGTTAGTCTGAATGGCGGGCAGAAAATCCCGCCCCACTCATTTCTCTGCCGATGCACCGCCTGAAACTTATCGTCATCGCCCTGATTGCCCAAGAGATGTGCGCTCATGCGCAGACTCCCAAGATCATGCTGCGGGTCTCTCTTTGTGAGGACCTCTGCGCAAACCTCATCGCGGCCATCCAACGGCAGCCGGGCACGCTTGAAATGCGATTGGAGGATGCCCTGGTCATTCATGAATCATGCGCGCCTGAGATCGTCGGCGCCGCCATGTACGCCGTCCGGGCGGAGCCGGGCAAAGTGAACAAGATCCTGGCAACGGCGCTCAAGCTCGCGCCCAGGCGGGCTGATGCGATCCGGGCAGCGGTCGCCGGTTACAAGTCCTCCAACTATGCGCCCGTGGTGCGTGAGGAAATCCGGCGCGCCGAATTGCCTGCGGGTCAGACCTTGTTAAAAAAGGACAAGGCCGTGATCGCCACGCAAATCGAGGGCGTTGCCGAGGGCACCCGCATCGAGATCCGGCGCGCTGAACTGCCGGATAAAACCCGGTAGATCGGACGCGGCGGATATTGGGACCGGATTAAAATTTCAGCTCTTCCTTGAAGATCATGCGCGTGGCCTGAGCCATGTCCTTGTCGCCGCGACCGGACAGATTGACGATGATGACCTGATCCTTGCCCATCGTCGGTGCGACCTTGGTCACTTCGGCGATGGCATGGCTGCTTTCCAGCGCTGGAATGATGCCCTCGATCCGCGACAACTCCTGGAAACCGGCGAGTGCCTCGTCATCGGTGGCATAATGATACTCGACGCGCTGCATGTCATGCAGCCAGGCATGCTCGGGTCCGATGGCAGCGTAGTCGAGGCCTGCGCTGACGCTGTGAGTCAGCTCAATCTGGCCATCGTCATTGGCCAGCAACCAGGTCTTTGTACCCTGAAGAACACCGAGACGACCGCCCTGGAAGCGCGCGGCATGGCGCTCGGGGACGATGCCATCACCACCGGCTTCGACACCGATCATGCGCACGTTTGGATCATTGAGGAAGGGGTGGAAGAGTCCGATGGAATTGCTGCCGCCACCGACGCAGGCGACGAGAAGATCTGGCAGCTTCTCCTCACGCTCAAGGATCTGCTGGCGAGCCTCCACCCCGATGATGCGGTGGAAGTCGCGAACGATCATGGGGAAGGGATGCGAGCCCAGCGCGCTGCCGAGGATGTAGTGGGTGCTGTGGACGTTGGTCACCCAGTCGCGCATGGCCTCATTCACGGCTTCCTTCAAAGTCGCCTGACCCGCCGTGACCGCCACGACTTTGGCGCCCAGGAATTTCATGCGGGCCACGTTCAGCGCCTGGCGCTCCATGTCGACCTGACCCATGTAGATGGTGCAATCGAGGCCGAAACGTGCACAGACGGTCGCTGTTGCCACACCATGCTGACCGGCGCCGGTTTCCGCAATGATGCGTTGTTTGCCAAGGCGCAGGGCGAGCAAGGCCTGGCCGAGTGCGTTGTTGATCTTGTGAGCGCCGGTGTGCAGCAGATCCTCGCGTTTCAGGTAGATGCGTGCACCACCGAGTTTTTGAGTCCAGCGTTCGGCGAAGTAAAGTGGTGTGGGGCGGCCGACGTACTCGTGGAGAAGGCGGTTCAGCTCAGTTTGGAAAAGCGGATCGGCTTTGGCCCGCTCGTACTCTTCGGCGAGTTCATTGAGTGCCGACATGAGGGTTTCTGGCACAAACATACCGCCGTAGCGGCCGAAGTGGCCATGTTTGTCGGGCATCACGGGAAGGGGGGCGGCAGAGGCAGTCATGGCGGAGGGCTCAGAGCGTACATGAGATACGCAGGAAGGCAAATGTGACGCGGACTTCCCGCCGCACATCGGTCACAAACGGCTTGCACCGCTTCAGGCGCACCCCTTTGGTACCGGCAGCATGGATTTACCGGCCCTTCAATTACCCGATGCCAGCGGCGCTCTCGAAAGTGTGAAGGCGACATTGGCGGCAAATGGCGTGAGCTTCTGGGGCGCGGTGGCGGTCGTTTTGCTGGCCGGATATGCCGTGGCGCGCGGAGTGCTGTCGCAATTGATGAGGATGCTGAGCATCATCTCGGCTGTGCTGGTTGCCATGTATGTGTTCCGGAATCGTGCCGACATGTTTGGGTCGATTGCGGCAAACATGAGCACCGACACGCTCCTGATGGTGTCAGCTGCGGCCGGGTTGCTGACTTTCTTTCTTGCTCGCGGCCTCATCAATATTGTGGTGGGCTTTGGTCTCGTCTCCTTTTTGGCGAGCATGACGGGCTGGAAAGCCGGACTGATCAGCCTGATCCCGTCAAGTGTGCTGGTGTGGCTTTCCGCCATGGTGGTGCGCCTCGTGGGCAGCGTGTACGGTGTGGAAAATGCGGCTGTTGAAAAGGGGGCCGGAGGCTCCGGGAGCGATATCGGTGCCTGGGTCGAGCAACTCGCACAGATGATTGATCACAGCTCCATCGGGGCGCTCACTGAGCAGCTTGATCCGTATGATTTACGCGTCACATCCAATCTTGCCCGCCTGCTCATTCTCTGGCCCGACAATGGGGTGTGGGAAAAAATTGCGGCCCGCAGCCCGGAGTCGGAGGCTGCGCTGAATCATCCCGAGATCGTTGCGCTCGGGCGTGATGAAAAAGTGCGTCAGGCCATCGATCGTCAGAATTTCGCCGGTCTTTTGCAACTGCCACAGGTGGTCAAGGCTGCCATGAATCCGCAACTCAGGCCCTTTCTCAAGGATCTGGTTTTGGAGGGATCCATGGACAGCAAGGCGCACAAGGCGCACTAGCACGTGAAATGACGAAAATCCGCATGACGAATATCAGGGCCGAGCACGTCTGAGCACTTCCCAGTTTCGTCATTCCTTTCATGCCCGACAAACCCGCTGCCTTCTCAAGCACCGCGCGCCGCCTGCTTCAATTCGCCCGTGCGCACTGGCGCATCGCTTTGGTGCAGCTCATGCTCGCCACACTTGGCACGTCGTTGATCATTGTTTTTCCAGGCGTGGTTCAGTGGTTTGTGGATGACATCATCCCGAACCGGGACATCCCGGGCATCTGGCGCGCCTGCGGGCTCGCCATCGGTGCCTTCTTTTTGCGGGAGTTCCTCTTTTATGTCCGCACGCGGGTGAACAGCGTCTTTGAGCAGCGCATGATCTTTGACCTGCGCGGACAGTTGCACCGCAAGATCGCGCGGCTGCCGCTGGCGTGGTTCGACAAGCAAAGCACGGGTGATATCCTCACGCGCATGGCCGAAGACGTGCCAGCCACGCAGCGCGTCATCCTGGAGAGCATCGAGCAGGGCTTCACCTCCATTCTGCAGATCATCATTGCAGGCGTGGTCATGTTTTACACGAACTCGCGGTTCGCTCTCATCGTCATGGTTCCCACACCCTTCATTGCTGCGGGCGGCTGGCTTTTTGCGCGGTGGATCGCGCCGCGCGCCAGGCTCGCGCGCGAGGCGGGCAGCCACATGAACTCGCTGCTGCATGACACGATCACCGGCATCCGCCAGGTCAAGAGCTACACGGCGGAGGACACCAAGCAGGACGATTTTAACCGCGCGAGTCACTTGCTGCGCCGCGCTCAGCAGCGGCTCATGACTGCCTGGGCGGTTTACAGCCCGCTCATGGGACTCTTCGGCAGCTTCGGGCTGGTGCTGCTGCTCGGCGTGGGTGCCCATGGAGTCATTCAGGGCCGGATGACGACGGGCGAGCTGTTTAAATTCATTTTCCTGCTCGGCTTCTTCTTTGAGCCGATCGCGCGCCTGCATGGGGTGAATCAAACCATCGTCACCGGCCTGGCGAGCGCGGAGCGTGTCTTCAAGATTCTGGATCAGGAGGGCGAGGAAGATTTGGAGAAAGGCGTCACGCTGGAGCAGGCCAAAGGCGCGATTGAGTTCCGTGATGTCACCTTTGGTTACAGCAGTGAAAAGCCCGTGCTGCATGGGCTGAACCTGCGCGTGGAGCCAAGGCAAACCGTGGCCATCGTCGGTGCGACGGGCTCGGGGAAGTCAACGCTGTTCCAGTTGCTCGCCCATTTTTATGAGCCGCAGTCAGGCTGTATTTTCCTCGATGGGCGGCCGCTCTCCGACTACAGCCGTGTCTCTCTGCGCGACTCACTGGCGTATGTCACCCAGGACGCTTTTCTTTTCGCCGGCTCGATCCGCGATAATCTCAGGCTAGGTGATCCGGCGGCCACGGATGAACAGATGTGGCACGCGCTCGATCTTGCCTGTGCCGAAGAGTTTGTTCGGCGTCATTCCGATGGAATCGACGCTCAGGTCGGCGAGCGCGGCGTCATGCTCAGCGGTGGTGAGCGGCAGCGCATCGCCATGGCGCGCGCCTTCCTGAAAGACGCGCCGATCCTGCTGCTGGATGAAGCGACGAGTGCCGTGGATACCAAGTCCGAGCAGCTCATCCAGCAGGCGCTCGAAAAACTGCGCAAGGATCGCACCTGCATGGTCATCGCGCATCGCCTCAGCACCGTCGTCAGCGCTGATGCCATCTACGTCATGCGCCAGGGAATGGTGCTCGCCCATGGCCGCCATGAAGAGCTGGTGAAAAGCTGCGCTTATTACCGCGAGCTGGCGAGCCTGGCACTGCTTTGATCGCCTGTGTTTTAAAGCTCACATGCCCGCACTGAGGCTTGCGGCGATTATTTTGACACTGCCAGTGCCAGCATGAGAGATGAATGCTTGTGATGGGTGTCTGAGATTGCGGATCTTGCTGTGTTTCTCGCCGCCTGCCTTGACGATTTTGATAAAATAATACTCTATGTTAGGCGGGTCAAAATGACAAAGTTGCCATAATTTAAAATATG
>CAJCCF010000498.1 GCA_903960845.1 uncultured Verrucomicrobiota bacterium
CGTCTTCCTGTTCGTGGGTGTGATCGAAATCGTTTCCATCGTCCTGCGTCCAATGACTCTGTCGGTCCGACTCTACGGGAACATTTTTGCCGGCGAGAGCGTGTTGCATACACTGGGTGCTTTGCTTGATAAAGCTGGCATGCCATGGAGCTTTATTGGTGGAGTCTTGTTCCCGTTCCCATTTTACTTCATGGAGCTTTTGGTTGGTCTGCTTCAAGCCATCGTCTTCACGCTTCTCTGCTCGGTTTACATCCAACTTTCCACTACCCATGATGAGCATGCGGAGGATGATCACCATTAAGTAACCCTTTGCCCGCAGGACCATGCGCAACGTGTGGATGTGGGTGACCCAACAAAACTAAACTCGAAAAATATGATCACTGAAATCATGCTCCTCGGCCAGGCTGCCGCTTCACACGGCGCAGACGCCGTCGCTTCCGGCATCGCCGGCAACATCACTCAAGCCGTTGGCGGTGCTGGTGCTGCCATTGGCGTGGGCCTCATCGGTTCCAAGGCTGTGGAAGCTGTCGGTCGCAATCCCGGCGCCTTTGGTAACATCCTGACTCTTGGCATTATCGCCATGGCTCTTGCTGAAGGTCTTGGTATTCTTGCCTTCTTCGTCAGCAAGTAATTGAATTCCGGCGGTGGGTGAGCCTTCACCCACCGTCTTTTAATCTCCTCAATTCCAGTTTGTTCTTACTCGTCCACTCCTCAGCCATGGAACTCTTCTCGCCTATCTTTGGAACCATCATGCCAATGCTCGCAGCAGGCAAGGTGGACGAAATGACTCTGAAGTTTGGATTGTCCTGGCCCAAGTTTTTCGCTCAGGTTCTGATCTTCGTGGCGGTTTACACCATTTTGAAAAAGTTCGCCTTTGGTCCAATCTTGGCCATGCTCGAACAACGCCGTCAGCGCATCGCTGATGGTGAAGCTAAACTCGAGAAGATTGCCAAAGATCTCGCTGAAGCTGAAAAGAATACCAAGTCCCTGCTTGATAAGGCCAATGAAGACGCCAACCGCCTGATCAAGGAAGCTGGTGACAGTGCGAAATCCATCGCTGATAAACGCCAGCAGGAAGCCATTCATGAAGCCAGTCAGATTCTCGCCAAAGCCCGCGAAGCTGCCACACTCGAACACGAGCAGCTCATGTCCCAACTCAAGCGTGAGTTTGGTCGCATGGTGTCCGAAGCTACGACACGCGTGACAGGCAAGGTTCTAAACAACGACGACCAGGCCCGCATCAATCAAGAGACCACAGCGCAGGTTTCTGTTTAATTCCCGCTCCCTGACCTGACCACCCATGAAAATCAGCAAGGAAGCCCGCCGCACATCACGTCAGCTCTTTCGTATCTCCCTGACTGATGGAGTGCTTGATGAAGGTCGTGTTCGCACCGTGGTCAATGGTGTCGCAAGCAGCAAGCCTCGCGGTTATATCGGTATCCTCGATTCCTTTTCCCGTCTTGTCGCCAATGAGGTGAGCCGTCAGCGTGCACTTGTCGAGAGCGCCACCACGCTTACACCGACTATTGGAGCTGAACTTCAGGCCAGCCTATCCAAAAAGTATGGCCGCGTTCTCAGTCTTGAGTTCAAAGTCAACCCGGAACTTCTTGGCGGCATCCGCATCAAGGTCGGTAGTGATGTCTGGGATGGTTCCGTCAAAGCACGCCTTGAAGCCCTCAAAAATCAGCTTTCTTAATCCACTTTTCAAACGCCCGAATCTATGAGTAACATCCTCCAGGAAATCGAATCCCAAATCGCCGGCCTCAAGACTGCTGTGACGAAGTCAAATGTCGGCATCGTCCGTGAAATCGGCGATGGTGCCGCCAAGATCGAAGGTTTGAGCGATGTCATGCTCAACGAAATGATCGAGTTCCCCGGTGGTGTCTATGGTCTCGCTCTCAACCTGGAAGAAACTGAAGTCGGCTGCGTGCTGCTCGGTTCCGGCGAAGGAATTAAAGCAGGTGATGAAGTGAAAACGACTGGCCGTCTCCTCTCCGTGCCCGTCGGCAGGAGCCTCCTTGGGCGCGTCGTCAACGCACTCGGTCAGGCCATTGATGGCAAAGGCGATATCAAGGGTGACGCCCAGTATCCTGTCGAAAAACTTGCCCCTGGCATTATTGCCCGTAAGTCCGTGTCCGTTCCAGTGCAGACCGGCATCATGAGCATCGATGCCATGATTCCGATCGGCCGCGGTCAACGTGAGTTGATCATTGGTGACCGCTCCACCGGAAAAACCACGATCGCCGTGGATACAATTATTTCCCAAGCCCAGCAAAACAAGGCTGCCGAGCAGGGTAAACTCTCCGGTCACAAGCCGCTCTATTGCATCTACGTCGCCATCGGCCAAAAGCAGTCAAACATCGCCCGCGTCGTCAAAACTCTCGAAGACGCAGGTGCTATGGAATACACCACCATTGTTAGCGCGTCAGCGTCTGACTCGGCGGTCAACCAATCCCTCGCTCCATACACGGGCTGTGCCATCGGTGAGTGGTTCATGGATCACAGCCAGGACGTGTTGATTGTTTTTGATGACCTTTCGAAGCAGGCTGTTGCTTATCGTCAGGTGTCCCTCATCCTGAAGCGTCCTTCCGGACGCGAAGCTTATCCGGGTGACGTCTTCTATCTCCATTCCCGCTTGTTGGAACGCTCATGCCGCGTCGGTGACAATTATGGTGGTGGTTCAATGACCGCCCTGCCGATCATTGAAACACAGGCCGGTGACGTTTCTGCTTATATTCCGACAAACGTGATTTCGATCACTGACGGTCAAATCTTCCTTGAAACCGATTTGTTCTACCAAGGTATCCGTCCTGCTATCTCCGTTGGTCTTTCCGTCTCCCGTGTGGGTTCCGCCGCCCAGACGAAGGCCATCAAGAAAGTTTCAGGCACCACCAAGCTCGACCTTGCTCAGTTCCGTGAACTTGCCGCATTCGCCCAATTCGGCTCCGACCTCGATGCTGGCACGAAGGCCAAGCTCGATCGTGGCGCACGCATTGTGGAACTCTTCAAGCAGCAGCAGTATCAGCCGAAGAGCCTGCCGATCATGGTTGCCAGCCTCTACGCGATGCAGAAAGGCTACTTCGACACAGTTGCCGTCGATCGAGTGAAAGAATTTCAGGCCAAACTTGAAGACTATCTCTCCACCCGGAAAGGAGATCTCATGGCGCAGCTCG
Organism: uncultured Verrucomicrobiota bacterium; assembly: GCA_903960845.1. Taxonomy (GTDB): domain Bacteria; phylum Verrucomicrobiota; class Verrucomicrobiia; order Verrucomicrobiales; family Verrucomicrobiaceae; genus Prosthecobacter. The sequence continues at coordinate 3,174 of CAJCCF010000498.1, forward strand.
CCAATGAGAAGACTCTCGACAATGTCGAAGCCGGTATCAAAACCGCCCTCGATGACTTCAAGGCCTCCTGGAAGTAAGTATTCCGGCTCTCCGCCACTCGTTCTTAGTTCTCCGCTCTCATGCCCTCCACCCGCGACATCCGACGCCGAATCAAATCGGTCAAAAACACGGCCCAGATCACCAAGGCCATGCAGCTCGTCGCGGCTGCGAAGATGAAAAAAGCCCAGGATCAAGCGAGTAATGGCCGCTCCTATGCGGAGATGCTGAACAAGGTCCTTGTCAACCTCAAGGAACAGGCAGAAGATGGCGTGCATCCTTTCTTTGCTGAAGGTAAAGGCAGCAAGACTCTCGTGCTTATCATCGCCAGTGACAAAGGACTCTGCGGAGCCCTGAACACAAACTTGTTCAAGAAACTTATCAGCACGCCGATCGAGGGTGATGTTGAATATGTCACTATTGGGAAAAAAGCTGTTCAGGCCATTAACCGGCTGCGCCGCAATCTTCTCGCTGATTTTCCAATCAAAGATCCCGCAAAATTCACAGAGGTCCGTGTGGTGGGTCGATTTGTGCAGGAAAAATTCCGCACCGGTGAATACAAGAAGGTGCTCGTCGTCTTCAATAACTTTATCAATACAGTCACCATCGTCCCGACGGTCGAGCAACTCCTGCCTGTCAATCCTGTCACTCTTGGCGGCAAGCGCGATTTCGGTCATGTTATCGAGACCGCCGCTGCTACGGCCTCCAGTGAATATACATTTGAACCAAGTGCCGCCGTTGTCTTCGAGACGGTGCTGCCGCAATATGTAAACGATACGGTTTACCAAATGGTGCTTGAATCTCGCGCCTCCGAGCACTCCAGCCGAATGGTCGCCATGAAGAATGCAACCGACAATGCCAAGCAGATGATCAAGGATCTCAGCCTTGAGTACAACAAACTGCGTCAGGCTGCGATCACCAACGAACTTCTCGAAATCACCACCGCCAAGATGGCTCTCGAATAAACCCATCTCCCATTCCCAATCTCCCTAGTCTTATGAGCAACATCGGCAAAATCGTTCAAGTCATCGGTCCCGTGGTGGACGTGGATTTCTCCGCCACTGGCAATCTCCCCGCCATCTATAACGCGCTGGAGATCAACTTTGAGCAGGGTGGTAAACCCGTTCGCCTTACCTGCGAAGTTCAAAGCCACCTTGGTGATGGATGGGTTCGCTCCATTTCCATGATCTCCACTGACGGTTTGAAGCGCGGCATGGAGGTCGCCGATACCGGCGGCCCGATCACGGTGCCTGTTGGAGAAGAAGTTCTCGGACGTATTTTCAATGTCACTGGCGATGCCGTTGATGATCAACCTTCCCCTAAGACCGAAAAGCGTTACGCCATTCACCGCGCTGCACCTTCTTTGGTCGATCAGAATCCATCTGCCCAGATCCTTGAGACCGGCATCAAGGTGATCGATCTCATCTGCCCTTTCACCAAGGGTGGTAAAGTCGGTGCCTTCGGTGGTGCTGGCGTCGGCAAGACCGTCGTCATCATGGAACTCATCAACAACATCGCTAAAGGCCACGGTGGATTCTCCGTGTTCGCCGGCGTGGGTGAGCGTACTCGTGAAGGAAATGACCTCTACTGGGAAATGATTGAGTCCGGCGTTATCGCCACTGAGAAAGACGAAAAAGGTCACCCGAAAAAAGATCCCCAGGGCCGCCCTGTTCTCGCTCCAGGATCCAAAGTAGCCCTTGTCTATGGCCAGATGAACGAGCCTCCGGGTGCCCGTCTCCGCGTTGCCCTCTCCGCCCTTTCCATGGCCGAGTACTTCCGCGACGAGAAGAACCAAGACGTTCTCTTCTTCGTCGACAATGTTTTCCGTTTCTCCCAAGCTGGGTCCGAAGTGTCCGCTCTTCTTGGGCGCACTCCTTCAGCTGTGGGTTACCAGCCGACGCTGGCCGCTGAAATGGGTGCCATGCAGGAGCGTATCACCTCCACCAAGACTGGTTCCATCACCTCCTTCCAGGCCGTTTACGTTCCTGCCGATGACTTGACCGA
>CAJCCF010000499.1 GCA_903960845.1 uncultured Verrucomicrobiota bacterium
ATAGCCGTAGTGCAGGTTGCTGGCCTGCGCGTGAGTATCACGGATGCCCCAGCAGTCGATGATCGTCTCGCGCACATCGGCTTTGTCGTCACCGTCGGTGTCTTCGAGGTAGATGAATTTCGGCGGTGCGGCGACGATGATTCCTTTGCGGGCAAAAACGATGCCGGTGGGCAGGTTGAGCTTGTCGGCAAAGACGGTGAATTTATCAGCCCTGCCGTCGCCGTCGGTGTCCTCGCAGATTTTGATGCTGTCCTGGCCTTCGCCATTTTCATGGATGCCGTGCGGGTAGTCGCGTGTCTCCACGACCCAGCAGCGTCCGCGATCATCCCAGGCAAAGGCGATGGGTTTGGCGATATCAGGCTCACTGGCGAAGAGCTTCAATTCGCAATCAGCCGGCACCTGCGTGCGTTCCATGCTGGCCTTCACGCTCATTGGAAGCTGAAACGTGAGCGGCTCAGGACGCTTCTCATAATTGGCCACCTGAGGGTGTTTCTTGCGCTCTTCGGGATCACGCTGAGCCAGAAACGTCTCATAACCTGCTTTGCGCTCAGCCGAGATTTTGGCGAGAATGCTTTCGCGGTCCAATTTGGATTCACCAGCCTTGATGATGACATCGTAGTTCGCGGCAGGCAGACTTGTTTTGGAGTAATCAAACCAGATCGCATCACGCCCGAGATCACGCATGGCATCATGCAAGGGACCGACGGCGGTTTGTTCTTTGCCATCCGCGTCGACGTAGAGCACCCGGATAGGCCCTGTGGTGGCAGCGTGGGCCGAAAGGGTGGCCGCTAGTGCAAGGAAGAGGAAAGGATTTCTCATGGTGGTTGAAGGGTGAAGTTCGACAAAAACAACGGCTCCCGCCACCGCAATCATCTGACATGTTTTGGGTTTAATCAGACAGTGACAATGCCCAATTTGAAGATTGCTAATCATTTAGCATCCATTAATTTTAAAGACCACTATGGACGCTTCTTATTCACCCGCTCACCATCCCGTCCACACTGGTATTTGTCGGTTGGGTAAAGGCTTGATCGTTTGTCTTTTGGCAGCCTGTTCATCGACGCCTAAATCGGAAGTCGTGGTCAGCGTCAAGGATCAGAAGCTTGGTCTGTATGAGGCGGGCGAACTCAAGAAGCAGTTCACCATTTCCACCTCAAAATTTGGCCTCGGCGACAAGCCTGGAAGCAATCGCACTCCCTTGGGTAAACATGAAATCATCGCCAAAATCGGGCATGGTCTGCCGGCTGGCGCCGTTTTAAAAAGCCGCTCCTGGAATGGCGAAGTGCTTAAGCCCAACGCGCCGGGCCGTGACCCGATCGTCTCCCGCATCCTGTGGCTGCGCGGCATGGAGAGCAGTAACCGGAATGCGATGAACCGGTACATCTACATTCACGGCACCCCCGAAGAAAGCCGTCTCGGTCAGCCTGCCAGTTATGGCTGCATCCGCATGGGGATGAAAGATGTGGTCGAAGTCTTTAACGAACTGAGCATCGGCGCCAAAGTCGTCATCACCAAGAGCGGATTGCCACACGGACACAAGACGGCAAAGCCCACACCGGAAGCTGAGACAACGATTGCCGAGAAGAAGAGTGAGATCAAGCCAACCACCGAGCCATCCGTGCCGGATGAGATCCCTGTGTCAGCTGAAAAGACCAAGACCGCCACTGCCAAGACTGCTACTGCCAAGACTGCTACTGCCAAGACTGCTACTGCCAAGACTGCTACTGCCAAGACTGCTACTGCCAAGACTGCCACTGCCAAGACTGCCACTGACGAGACTGCCACTGACGAGACTTCCACAGGTAAGACTTCCACAGGTAAGACTTCCACAGGTAAGACTTCCACAGGTAAGACTTCCACAGGTAAGACAACCGCAGCCAAGACAACCGCAGCCAAGACAAGCACTGACAAGGCTGCCACTGGCAAGACAACCACTGCCAAGACAAGCGCTGACAAGACAAGCGCTGACAAGGCTGCCACTGCCGAGACGCAGAAGGACGCGACTGAAGAAGCCCCCCGACCAACGGTGAAAAGCAAACCCAAGTCCGGCAGTAAGTCCGGCAGCAAGCCCGTGGTGAAATCAAAATCCAAAAAGACTGCAGCCATGCAGGAGACGATCATGACCCGTAACGGGCATCGCGTGAGCGTCGTGAGCACTCACGGTTGAGTGGTGCAACACTGCCGTCGTGGCCGGCGTTGAGTGCAGATGTCCTTGAAGCATCTTTCGCTCTCCTCCTCCTGCCATCGTTCACGCTGGCCCTTGATCACGCCGGGCTTGATGCCATCCCCGCAGCCATGGAGCGGGCGGTCGCGGCCAAACAAGCCGCAGGGATCGTCACGCTTGTCATGGAGAAGGGCAGGATTGTTCATCACTCCGCCGTCGGCATGGCCGATGTCGCGAAGGCCAGAAAGATGGACAAGGACGCCCTGTTCTGGATCGCCTCGATGACCAAATCGGTCAACGCCACGGCGGTCATGATCCTGGTCGACGAGGGTAAACTCGCGCTCGATGAACCCGCTTCGCAATGGCTGCCTGAACTCGGTCAGGTGAAACTGGCGGACGGGACCAAGCCTGTGAAGCCCATCACGCTGCACATGCTGCTCAGCCACACCGCAGGCGTTGCCTTTCCCTCACGCAAGCCGACTGATGGAGCGATCTCGCTGAAAACTTATGTCGGCACACTTGTCCGCACGCCGCTGGCCTTCCAGCCCGGCAGCAGTTACGAGTACGGCTTTGGTCCCACCGTCGCTGGACGCATAGTGGAGATCGTTTCAGGCATGAAATACGATGAGTTTGTCCAGAAGCGGATTTGCGCGCCGCTCGGGATGAAGGACACGCAGTTCAATCCCGACAATGCGCACCGCGCCCGCATTGCGCAGACCTACAAAACGGATGAAGACACCCGTGAACTGGTGCCCGGCTACAATCCCTTTGTCACACCTGATGTTAGTGTCACTCACATGGTCGAGCCTTCGGGCGGCCTGTTTTCAACGGCTGCAGACATGGGCCGTTTTTATGCCATGATCGCGGCCGGTGGTGAACTGGATGGGGTGCGCATTCTCAGCGGGAAAGCGGTTAAGGCCATGACCACGCCGGTCGTCGCCGGCGGTAAATCACTCAACTACGCCTACGGCTGGCAGTGCAACACCGAGACTCAGCGGGTGTGCAGCACCATGCCGGTTGGCAGCTTTGGTCATGGTGGTGCCTTTGCCACCAATGGCTGGATCGATCCAGCCCACCAGATTGTCACGGTCTTCCTCGTGCAAAACGTCCTGGTTCCTGATAGCGGGAAGCCGAAGGACGTGTTTCAAAAACTGGTGATGGAATCCGCCGGCATCCGCGTGAAACC
>CAJCCF010000500.1 GCA_903960845.1 uncultured Verrucomicrobiota bacterium
AGGCAGGTCTTCCACCGTAAAGGCAAGCGTATTGTATTGGCTGTCAATGAAGCTTCCACTAGTAGCGGTCGTAACTCTGGAGTTTGCACCACCTGCGGTTGGAAATGATTCCCATACAGAAGTGGTCGGAGTGCCAGGTTTAGAAAGACCGCGATAGGCGAAGTCATCAAGTCTGCTCAGCAGAAAGTTGTCTTCTAAACTTCTCACCCGTGCTTCTGCTGCCGCATTGAATCCTGCAATATCCGCCTCCACGGCCTTCATCGCAAAAGGCACACTCACCAGCCGCTCGCGCGGTGTTTGGGCAATGCCATCCAAAGTCACTTGCAGCCAATGCTGGGAACCGGTGGCGAGGGTGGTGGTGAAGGTGGGGCCGCTGCCGAACTGGAAGCTGTAGATGCCGTTTTGCACGGTGACGCTGCCGATGCTTTCGCTGTAAAGCTGGGTGCCATTGGTGGCGGCATCGTGAATGGAGACACTGACCGTCTTGGTGCTGGAGACAACATTGCCGTTGATGTCAGTGAGAAGACCCTGGTAGTTGATGAGCGAGGGAACGGCAGCGTGGACGAAAATGGAGCTGAACAGGAGGGCGGCGATGAGGATGGATTTCATGAGAAGGGAGGGGAAGGGGTTGAGTTATCAGGGGCGGTACATGGTGACGATGATCTGGTAGAAGCCGAGGAACTGGCCTTCGGGCACGGTGATGAGGCGGCTGAGGGTGTTGCCGTCTCCGATCACTTCTTCTTGCAGCGTCCAGCCATTGAGGTTGGTGGAACGCTCAATGCGGTATTTGCGGCCAGGAAGTGTGGGGCATTGCAGACGGACGTTGCCAGTCTCCATAGCGGCACTGGCCGTGATGCGTGAACCGGGCTGGAGCGGGTGCGTGCCGGTGACGAACTCCTGATAATCCTGCACGCCGTCGAAGTCACTATCGAGGGTGGCATTGGCGATGGCTGGGTTCAGCCCATGGGTGGTCTCCCAGGCATCTGACATGCCGTCGCCATCGGTGTCTTGCACGCCGGGTGTGATATGCCAGGGTGTGAGCACAGGAACGAGGCCCGTCCGGGCACTGCCGCCATTCACGGCGCGCAGTCCGGTGGCAAAGGGGCTGCCGATGGAACCGAAAGAATAAAATGCTCCCACTCTGCCGAGCCCTCCGCCAGAATTAACTCCAGCCTGAGCAAGTGTGACGAGACAGAGGAAGCTGAGCAATGAGGTGACTGGCAGACGCATGTGATGAGGAAATGTTTGGGGGATTAAAAAGCGGGGGACCTGCGGCTCCAACTCAGTGTTGGAGGTGGAAGTTTGGCACTAATTTACCGCCCACGGCGATGCCCATCTCCGCGCTCCAGAAGCCGACTTGGGAATCGCCGACGCGCCAGATGGCGCGGTATTTCCAGGTGGTGAAGGTGGCTGGAAAAGGGTGGGGGTCGGTATAACTTGGAGTGGTGTCGTAGGCGAGGTCCACGCAGCCCTGGCCGCGATCGACCTGAATTTGCAGCACGGCGAGGAAGTCGCCGTTGCCATCCCAACTCCAGTCGAGGAAGACCTGACCACCGAGGATTCTGACTTTGAACTCGGGCTGGATGGTCTAGATGCGCCTTCAGCTTCCTGGAGTCGTGCAAAAATCCGAATGCACCGGAACGGATGTGTGAGCAGTGGAGCTGATAGGTGGGAGTGCTTGCTCATGATTACGAGGCTATGTAGGATATGTGAAATGCACAAGCTGCAAAATTTGCTAACAAACGGTCCTATGTTGTAAACTGCTAAGAAATTGCTCTTTCGAGTGATGGGTCGTTCTGGCCCTGAGCGTGGAGCGGAGGTGAGTTGTGAGGGGCCTTCAATCATACTGTGGGCAGGATCATGTAGGTCACATGAGCACCTGCGAGGGCCGTGATGGAGCTGCTGGCAATTTCAGAAGCGAAGCGGGCAATCACTTCACCATCCGCCGCTGCGGTGAGCGTGCCTTCAATCACAGCCAGATTGCCGGAGGTAAGACTGCTCAGGTTGGCTGTTGATGGCAGGTTGTAGGCACTGAGGTAGTTCACGGTCTCGGCGATGGCCGTGAGCGTGTAGCGCGAGCTGTAATGAAGCTGGCTGAGGGCTGGTCCATTGATGCTCCAGCGGCTGCCTGTCGTCGCGGCTGCTGCGTTGTAAGGGATGACGAATTTGAATGAGTAGCGCCTGCCACTGAGGACGGGAAATTTTAACCCCGTGACATCGATGAGCGTGTTCGCCGTGGCGTGGTTGTTGATGACATTGCTGGTGATCGCCACAGTCACTGGAGTGAGCAACGGTAGCGCCGATCCTTCCACAAAAGCGGGAGCGCCAGGAATCGTCTCGGTGCCACGCCAGACGTTATTGTGCAGCAGGAACTCAACCGTGTGTGATCGCTCGCCCCACGCCACACTGTCTGTTTCACGCCACGCAAATTCAGCCATGAGACTTAGCCGACCCGTGTCGGTGTTTTCACCAGCAGTGTCGGCAA
>CAJCCF010000501.1 GCA_903960845.1 uncultured Verrucomicrobiota bacterium
GCGGACATCAAAAACCCCGTTCAGGCGACCACGGAGATCTTTACTCTGAATGCCGGCCAGACTCAGGTGCTGCGTTCATCGGTCAATCCTAGCACCCCTTTGGTGATAGACTATGACGGACGGGACAAGATCGGAGCGACCTACGCAGTTTCAGTGACAAAGGCAGGCTGGTCATCGACACCCGGCACCGTCCTGGCGGGAGCCGTCAGTGTGATTGACAGCGGCAACGCAGGTCTTTCATACAGCCTTCCAATCGGCCAAAACGTCGATACAGTGGCGACCGGCACCAATAAGCTGTTCGAGTACACTTCAGCCCACATCAGTTCAACCCAAAACGGCACCACGGTGACCATCGATCTTGATGGTAATCCACTCACCGCCAACACGACGGTCTCGCTGAATGAAGGTGAGACTTACTTTGTCAATGGCGGCCTGAATTCGGGTGCCAAAATCAGCGCTGACAAAGGTATCGGCGTTTATCTGATCGCGGGGGACGTTGGGGCAGCTTATGAAAACCGCTGGTTCGGGCTAATACCGGATGCGCAGTGGGACACAAGCTATTTTGCCCCGGTAAGCACCACACTGACGACCGATCCGGCTTACGTCATTCTTTATAACCCTAACGGCACGACCCTCAGTGTGCAGTATGAAACAGCAACAACTACAGGCATGATTTCAGTGCCAGCAACAGGGAGCCGGACTAATTACTTCTTGATGCCTGCCTCTGCAGCGCATTTCTACACGACCAATGGCAGCAAGTTTTATGCAATCAGCGTGATTGATGCGGACGCCACCGACAACGCCACCCATGACTGGAGCTATTCGCTCGTCCCCGAGAACTATCTGACCGATAAATTTGTCGTGGCCTGGGGGCCTGGAAATGGCAATCTCCCGCCATCCACTTCCACCAATGGCAGCCCGGTCTGGGTGACCACCAAGGCGAATACTTTCCTATACATCGATAGTGCCGCCGTCACCGTCAAGGACGGCAGCGGAGCAGCGGTGACGCGCACCCTTGTCAGCGGCTCCACCTACAAGTATCCAGTGAGCAAGTTGAAGTCCTATCGCGTCTCCGACAGTGACAACGACCAGAGCGGCTTGACCGCTTACACAACTGATGGCACCCAGATTACGGCAGCCTGGGGTGAAGATCCCTCCGTCGCTGCAGCGGGCACCCCTTATTTGGATATGGGCACCACCGTCCTGCCGTACCCTGACTACTCTCTGACCAAGGTCTCCGCCGAGGCGGCGACCGCCGTTTACGGCCCGACTGTCAGTGACAATGACACACAGATCGAGCTAGGTGAGCAAATCCTGTACACCGTCACAGTGACGAACAGAGCGGTGATCGATTTGTTCAACATCAACGTCAAGGATGCGATCAGGCCTACTGACGGAGCCACCTATGTGCTCGGCTCAACCACGATCAAGGTGCTGCGTGCAGATGGCACGGTACTGACCAGCAGCGCTCTGCCGGATAAGGTTGTTAACGATCCATTCCCCCTGTCTAAACTGGACGGTGGCTACACCCTTACTGACGTGGACCCAGGCACACTACCCGTGAATGGTCTCCATCGTGGTGAAAAAATCATCTTCACTTATCGCGCCCAGGTCCGCGCCAATGTCAATCCCGCCCTGGCCAGCGCGGGCTTCATTATCAACAATGACGCGGAAATGGCCGGCATACCGGCAGGGAGTATCACACCAATCCCAACTAAACTCACGACTCTACCCACCTTCGTGAGCGTCAACGGCACTGCGGATGGACAGGCATTTATCAAAGACTCGTCCTATGCAGGAGTGATCACCACCTTTACCGAGAACACCACGCTGGGCATCCAAGTGACGGATGCTGATGCCAATATCACCGCCGGTGTGGATACCCTGACCGTGACAGTGACCAACATCACCACCGGTGAAATCGAAACGTTAATTCTCACTGAAACGGGGGGAGCTACAGGCGTGTTTCGTAACCCCCTGGCCACCTCCTCCACCACGGGAGCATCTAATAATGACGGCACGCTGAAAGTGCATGCTGCTGATCAAATCAAGGTGGACTACACCGACCCGCTATATGGAATTGCCTTTGATAACCCAGCCCACCCAGGAGTCGCCGGAGATGCGGACGGCAACATCGACACTGGCAATGCCAATACCGCCACCGCAAGCGTCACCGTGCCAACGTTGACCAAGACTCTCTATCTTTCCGACGACAGTCCTAACAATCTGGATCGCGTCATGCCGCCCGCTGGTGACGTCACCGCTACCTCCACCGCATTGATCAATGCAACTGCCGCCTCAACGGGTGTCCATGTCACAGATGACTTCATCACAGGCACCTACACTGGCGGAACAGGTGGTTGGACCAGCAATTGGACGGAAATCGGCGAAAGTGACGGCACTGGCAACGGCCAAGTCCGAATGAGCAGCGGCTTCTTGTACATGCGTAACACCACTTCAGGAAATGGAATATCCCGCTCCTTTCCCATTCTGCCTGCGGCCGGCAATTTGAGCTTTGAAATTCGAGATCGAGACACAACCAACCAATACGAAGACGCCGACTCGATTGAAATTCAACAGAATGTTGGCGGTGTTTGGACTTCCGTGGGCACCCTCACAGGTCTTGACATCAGCACCACATTTTCCATTAAATCCTTCACGTTGTCCCAAAATGCGATTGGCATCAGAATCTTGCCAAATGCTGGTAGTAGCGACCGCGTCTACATCGATAATCTGGAACTCATCTCTGGGTACGCCACAACCGCCAATGCCACAGGCACAACCGATTATCCTGTCGGAACATCAACCCCTGCTGGGCAGACATTCTCGTTCACCAACTCTGGCAGTGTGGCTGACTCAATCAGTGTTAACCAACTGGTACTGTCACTAAAAAAGAGCGGCACAACCTCCGCAACAGCCACTGTTTCCGTGCGAAGCATCTGGGATGGAACAGCGCTATGGAGCGGAACGGTCACAACGGCACAATTAACCACCAGCTATCAGAACTTCACCTTCACCGCTACAGACCTATCTCTCAATCGAACGGCGACATACTACATCCGCGTGGACAGCTCCAACAATGGCATCGTGTGGCAGGGCAATACCGCCAGCTCCTATGCTGATGGTACGCGTATTGGCAGCACCGGTAGCGCAGCGACCGGCGATATGCGCTTCACGGTAAACGGCTCGAATGAACAGGTCTCCTCATTGAGCTTTACCCAGAGTCTGAGCATGGCCACCGATTTAGTGCTGCCAGCCGGCGGGGTTCTCAAGGTGGTGACCCACGTGACCAATACAACCGGCCTGGCCAGCAGTCAGGCCCACACCGCCACCCTCAGCGCTGGTGGGACAACTTTCGCCACGGCAACAAATCCGGTTTATAACAGCGGCGCCGGCACCTTGACCTGGACTTTCGCGGCCTTGGGCTCTACCAAGAGAATCACTGCGGGCCAGTCGGCGAAGATGGTGATCTCCAATGCACAGTCCGGGGTGAGTTATAAGATCGCCTATGACAGTGCAGCAACCCGCTCACGCATCGAACTGCCAACAAACACCGTGATCAGCCTGACGGATGCGGACAGTGTGACTGTCGGCTTGCAGGAAATCGGGCTCTTTAGTCAATCGTTCGCGAATGGCGGCAGCCCGATCACTGCCGGCTTCATCGGTGCTGGCGGCATCGTTTATATTCGGTGCAAGGTAGTGGACCCCTTCGGCGACTATGACATCTCCAGCCTGCAGTTGGATGTTGACGACGGTGCCGGCGGAGCAACGCCAATTTCAATCGCTCTCAGTGACACCTACATGGTGGACTCCGCCGCTGATGGCAGAGCTTACAAGACCTATGAATACGCCTGGCAGACAACCTACAACATCGGCACCTACAGCATTGCTGTGGTAGCCAATGAAGGTGCTGAAGGAACCATTACTGATTCAGCAAACACCACCTTTGTGGTCAATGAACTCGATCTCGGCACCCCATCAATCACCCAGTTCCTGACAAATTTGAGCACAGCGGGCGGCATTGAAGCTGGCGCACTTTACCCGACCGGTTCCAATGCCTACCTGCGGGTGATCGATCTGGATGAAGCCGGTAACGGAACCGTAATCGCAGTGATAAATGGCTACACGGTCACACTCACCGAAACGTCAACACCAGGTATTTTTGAAGCTGATCTTAGCAACCCAGCGGTGCATGTCAGCAATACCAATGCAGATGCAAGCCCTGCTTCATACTTTACCAGCATGCCTGGCGGTCGCTTCCTCGCAGCCAGCTACGTGGACCAAAACGATGATGCGGACACCAGCAGTGACACCATTGGGGTGAACGCAGCGCCTGTTGCCATTAACAATGCCCGCACTATCGGCATGGATCAGCAGGCCGTCGGTAATGCAGTGGCGGACAACAATGGAGCCGGAGTGGATTCTGATACCAACGGTCAGGGATTGATCGTCACGGCAGTCAATGGATCTGCAGCTAACTTGAACGACACCATCACCCTTCCATCCGGGGCGCGGCTGTTTGTATCCAGCAACGGCAGCTACATCTATGACCCAAGCAGCCTGACAACGCCACCAAGCCC
>CAJCCF010000502.1 GCA_903960845.1 uncultured Verrucomicrobiota bacterium
CCATCTAACCACATGAAACTCCAGTTCACTTTCCCTCTTTTCTACTGTCTGATCGCAGCGATTGCCGGTGCCCAGGAAGCCTCGAAAGCACCCGAAATCGCCGCCGATTCGGCCGCTGCACCCACTCAAACCAAGACACTGGACACCATCACCGTCTATGGAGAGTCTGAGAATGATTCCGTCATTCAAAACCCTTTCCTGCTGCCGGTCGAAGGCACGAAGATTTTCGCCGGCAAGCGCGCCACCGTGATCGACCTCGATGCCCTGCCCAAAGTGCAGGCGAACAATTACCGGCAGGCTTTGGCGCTGACGCCCGGCCTCCAGATTTCAGAAGAATCAACCCCTCTGGTCAGCATCGGTTATCGCGGTATCGGCACACCGAGCCGCAGCCAGTTCATGCAGGTGCTCAAAGACGGCATCCCCATCCATGCCGACCCCTTTGGCTATCCGGAGGCCTATTACACGCCGCCGCTGGATACCGTGGATCGAATCGAATTCATCCGTGGTGGTGGAGGACTCATGTATGGCTCGCAGCCAGCGGGGGCCATGAATTACCTCACCTACATGCCTGACCGGAGCACGCCCTTCTCTTTCCGCACGCAGTCGATTTATGGCACGAACGACCTGTTTTCCAACTACACCGCCGTGACCGGAACGGTGGGAAAGTTAGGCTACTACGGCTACTACAACCACCGCGAGTCGAATGGCTTCCGCACCGCCAACAGCGAGTACCGTCTCGACGGGGGGCATTTCAAAATTGTCCATGACGCGACTGCAGACACGCGCTGGATCTTCGGCGTGGACATGTATGAGCAGGACAATGGTGAACCCGGAGGCTTAACCGTCGCGGGCTATGCTCAGAACCGCAATCAAGCCACGCGGCAGAACGACTACTTCCGCCTGCGCCGTTATGTGGCCACCGCCGAGTTGCTGCACAAGATCTCCGCCGGCACCGAACTCAGCGTAAAAACGTGGGGTGGCTACTATGATCGCTACAGCCACCGGCAGGATCTCTCTGCAGGGCAAAAGGCAGCTAAAACCGGCACCTTTGGCATCACGCCACTGGGCACCACGAACACCATCGAACAACAGTCGTTTTACTCCTATGGCATCGAGCCACGCCTGCGTCACAATTGGCAGGCATTCGGCGGTGATCACACTCTGGCCGCAGGCATGCAGTTGTACTGGCTGAGTTCGCCACGCCGGGACTCGCAGGGCTCCACACCTTCAGCCACCAGCGGCATCATGACCGGCGATTCGCAGCGTGATGTTTTTTACAATTCCTTCTTCGCAGAGAACAAATTCACCTGGGGTGATCTCACCATCACGCCTGGTTTTCGACTCGAAAGAATTCAGCAGGACGTCAATTCAAAGACATACAAAGCAGGCGCCCTGACCGGCGGTGCCCAGAAGAGCAAACACGATTTCCAACCGCTCTTTGGTCTCGGCATTGCCTACGACCTGCCCGCCGAGACCCAACTCTATGCCAACATCTCCCAAAGCTACCGCGCCACCATCTTCAGCGAATCCATCGTGGCAACTCCCGGCACCTCGGCGACTGACTCCACACCCGGGCAGGGCTGGAGTTACGAGATCGGTTATCGAGGCACCCCGCGCCCATGGGTCACCTTTGATACGAGCCTCTTCCTCGTCGATCTGGACAACCGGTTTGCCGTCAGCAACAACATCCTGAGCAGCGCAGGGCGCAGCATCAATTCCGGCTGGGATGGCTCACTCCAGGTCGATGTCATCGGCGCTTATGACGCAGCCAATGGCACCAAACTCGCCAGCCAGATCGGCAGTCTCAACGTCTATGCCAACGCCACCCTTCTCAACGCCGAACTCCATGGCGGCCCGAACAGCGGCAGCGTCCCGCAGTATGCCCCGGATTACATCGTGCGCACCGGACTCATCTATGGCTTCAAAGGCGTCAAAGTCTCCTTTCTCGGCACGTTTTTGGCCGACCAAAAGGCGCAGGACAGCAATCGGCCAGAATTCAACATTCCCTCATACATGACCTGGGATCTCACCGCTGAAGTCCCTGTCACCAAGCACTTCTCGCTCATGGCCGGCTTGAACAATGTCTTCAATGAAGACTACTACTCCCGAGTCACCACCAATGGCATCGACCCCGCCTACGGACGCAACTTCTACCTCGGCGGCTCCTTCCAGTTCTGATCTCCAGTCTGCAAACTTCAGGAGGCTGACCAGCCTCGCGCCCGGTCTCCATCGGCGCCTTTGCCCGTCTTCGTTGACAAGACTAGCCCCTGCCCTAGCCTGCGTGGCCTCTTTAGCCCCAACCAAGCATTCAGCATGAGCACCGAAGCCGCCGCAGGTAAGCCCGTCTACAACGTCAAAAATCCCTTCATCGCCAAAGTGAAGAAGGCCTTTGATATCTCCGGTCCCGGTGCGCCAAAACACACCTGCCATTACGAGATCGATCTCGAAGGCGGCGAGTTGGAATACACGCCCGGCGACTCCCTCGCCGTGCAGCCCACCAATGACCCGGCGCTGGTCGAGGACACGCTGCGCGCCCTTGGTTTCTCCGGCGACGAAATCGTCAAGCATCCCAAATCAGGCATCGAGGTGCCGATCCGCCAGGCTTTGTTCGAGGCCACCCTGATCACTGAGATCGATAACAAACTCATCAAGGCCATCATCGAAAAAACCGGTGGCGACACCCCGCTGAACGGCCTGCTCGAACCGGAAAAAAAAGAAGAACTGAAACAGTATCTCTGGGGTCGTTTCGTCATCGATCTGCTTCTCGAAAACCCCGCCGCCAGATTTGAACCGCAGGAGTTCATGCTCACGCAGAAGAAGCTGAACATCCGCCTCTACTCCATCAGCAGCAGCCAGAAAGCACATCCGAAGGAAGTGCATCTCACCGTCGCCACCGTGAAATACACCAGCCATGGCCGCGCGCGCGGCGGTGTCGCCTCCACCTTTCTGGCGGAGCGCATCAAGGTTGGCGAGACGCTCATCCCTGTTTTCGTCAATCACGGCAAAGGCTTCCGCCTGCCCGAACCCCAGGAGGAGACCCCCGTCATCATGATCGGCCCGGGCACCGGCATCGCCCCCTTCCGCGCCTTCCTCGAAGAGCGCAAGGCCACCGCAGCCAAAGGCAAAGCC
This sequence comes from uncultured Verrucomicrobiota bacterium, assembly GCA_903960845.1. Taxonomy (GTDB): domain Bacteria; phylum Verrucomicrobiota; class Verrucomicrobiia; order Verrucomicrobiales; family Verrucomicrobiaceae; genus Prosthecobacter. The sequence continues at coordinate 3,130 of CAJCCF010000502.1, forward strand.
TGGCTCTTCTTCGGCGAGGTCAGTGAAAAAACCTGCTTCTTCTACCGGGATCAATTTGAAGGCTATCTGGCCGATGGAACCCTGGCAAAACTCACCACTGCCTGGAGTCGCGATCAGGCGGAGAAGATCTACGTGCAGCACAAGATGCTGGAAAACAGCGCCGAAATCTACGCCTGGCTTGAGCAGGGCGCGATCGTCTATGTCTGCGGCGACGCCTCA
>CAJCCF010000503.1 GCA_903960845.1 uncultured Verrucomicrobiota bacterium
GCAGCAGCGCGCGCGGCTGGATTTGCTCAAGCAATGGAACGCCGAGTATGCCGCTGCGAATCCGGCGGAGACAGCGCTGGCCGCGCGGCTGAATGCGTATGAACTGGCTTACCGGATGCAGATGAGCGCCACGGAATGCACGGACCTGAAAGGCGAGTCCTCCGCCGTGCGCCAGATGTATGGTCTGGATCATCCGACGACGGCGCACTTTGGCAAAAACTGCCTGCTGGCGAGGCGACTCGTGGAGCGTGGCGTGCGCTTTGTGCAGGTGTACAGCGGCGGCAATGAAGGGCCGAAGGCCTGGGATGCGCATGATGACTTGAAGAAAAATCACGATCTGCACTGCGTGGAGACCGATGGCCCCATCGCCGCGCTTTTGGATGATCTGAAGATCAGCGGCCTGCTCGATACGACGCTCGTTGTCTGGGGCGGTGAGTTTGGCCGCTCACCCGTGGCGGAGAACGGCAAGGGCCGCGATCACCACCCGAAAGGATTTACCATGTGGATGGCAGGCGGCGGCATCAAAGGAGGCATGATCCACGGCGCGACGGATGAGTTTGGCTACGCAGCGGTGGAGAACAAAGTCTCCGTGCCCGATCTCCACGCCACGATCCTGCATCAGCTCGGCCTCGATCACGAGAAGCTCACCTACCGCTTCACCGGGCGTGATTACCGGCTCACGGATGTGAGCGGGGATGTGGTGCGGGCACTGCTGGCCTGAGGTGGGCGGCGACTTTGCGGGATACTGTTTGCCCATTTGACCTGACATGCCTCGCGACACACTGTCGCGCCTCCGATTCCCATGCTCTCCGTTCCCGAACAACTCGATATCCTCAAACGCGGCACAGTCACCATTCACAGCGAGAAAGAACTCGCCGAGAAGCTGGCGCGCGGCAAGCCCCTGCGCATCAAGCTGGGGGTCGACCCGACCTCGCCGGACATCCATCTGGGCCACGCGGTTGGCTTGCGCAAGCTCAAGCAGTTTCAGGATCTCGGGCATCATATTGTGCTCATCATCGGTGACTTCACCGCGATGATCGGCGATCCCAGCGGCCGCTCCACCACCCGGCCCGCGCTAACCTATGATGAGGTGCTGGCCAATGCGAAGACCTACACGGAGCAGGCTTTCCTGGTGCTCGACAAAGAACGGACAGAAGTCGTTTTCAACGGCTCCTGGTTCAAAGAAATGAGCTTCATGGAAGTCATCAAGCTCAATGCTCGCGTGACGCTCCAGCAAATGCTCCAGCGCGAGGATTTCAAGAGCCGCGTGGCCAACAGCACCGAAGTGCGCCTGCATGAACTTCAGTATCCGATCATGCAGGGCTGGGACAGTGTGGTGGTGCGTGCAGACGTGGAGATCGGCGGCAGCGACCAGCTTTTCAACATCCTCGTCGGCCGTGATCTGCAAAAGGAAGAGGGCATGGATGCCCAGGTCTGCATGACGTTGCCGCTGCTGGAAGGTCTGGACGGCGTGAAGAAGATGTCGAAATCCCTCGGCAACTATGTGGGTCTCACCGACGCGCCAAAGGAGATGTTCGGCAAGCTCATGAGCATCCCTGACGAATTGATGGCCAAGTATTATTTGCTCGTGCTCGGCGAGGTGCTGGACACGACGATGCATCCGATGGAGGCCAAGAAGCAGCTCGCCGCAAACTGCGTGGCCATTTACCACAGCGCCGATGCCGCGAAGGATTGCCGTGAAGACTGGGATCTGCGCTTCAGCAAACGCGATCTCGCGAGTGTGGATCTGCCGATACTGAATCTGAGTGAGCGGCGTGATGTGCTCGGCGTCGTGCAGCACGCTTATCAGGCCGTCTTCAATCAAGCCATGTCCGGTGGTGATGTGCGCCGCCTCATTCAAGGGGGAAGCATCCAGCTCAATGGCGAGAAACTCAGTGATCCGAAAGCCGAGCCAGCCTGGGAGAGTGGCGCCGTGTTGAAACTCGACAAGAAGCGCAGCGTGCGATTGGCCTAAGGCGACGGTGACGAGATTTTCATTTGAGTTTCCCGCCATTCTCCGCCAGCGATGGCGCTCGTGATTCTCGTACTTACTGCCGGGTTTGGTGATGGCCACAACACCGCCGCAGCTTCCACTGCGGAGGCGCTCAGAAGACTTTGCCCCGGCGAGGACGTGCAGGTTTCTGATCTTGTCACGGAGGTTCAGCCACGCCTCGCCGGCATGCTAAAAGGCCTCTATCAACTGGCCATCACGCACTTCCCCAGCAGTTGGCGTTTTTTTTATCACCTGCTGGGAAAGTCCGACCTGAATCCGCAGGAGACCCTGTTACTGGCACCCTTGGTGACTGGATTGAAGCGGAAAATCGAGACACTCAAGCCGCGTGTCATCGTCAGTGCTTATCCGCTTTATGCCGGACTTCTGGATGCGCTCAGAAATCAGGGGGTGCCCGTGCCTGGCCTGGTGACGGTGATCACCGACTCGATTAGCATCCACCCCATTTGGCTCAAGCAGCCAAGCGACCTGTACTGCGTGGCCGATGTCGAGACTGAGGCCGTGATACAAAAGCAGGGCGTGCCTTTGAACAAGGTCCGCGTCACCGGCTTTCCTGTGAGTTTGCAGTTCACTGAAACGCTGCCCGGCGAAGCCTTGCAACATCAGGGACAACGCATCCTCTATCTGCCATCCACCACGGCGCGACACGTCGCGGCAACGCTTGAGTCCCTGCGTCCACTGCTTCAGTCTGGCGTTCGGCTGACCATCCCGGTGGGGAAACATCACTCGCGCCTCTACCATGTGCTGAGAAAATTCATGGATTCACTGTCCGGTTCACCCGTGGAAATCATCGGTTGGACGACCCGCATTCCGGAGATGCTGCGCACCCATGACGTGGTGATCTGCAAGGCCGGCGGAGCCATTCTGCATGAGGTGCTGGCGGCCCGCATTCCGGCGGTGATCGATTACGTCGTGCCCGGACAAGAAGAGGGAAACGCCGAGATGTTGCTTTCCCGTCACTGCGCCTTCCGCACCGAAACCGCCCAGGCTACGGGTGAAGCCGTGGCAAAAGTGCTCGCCAATGACAGCGAGGTCGGCCGACAAATGCGGGCCAACATGCTGCCCATCAGCGTTCCGGATGCGGCCATGCGCACCGCACATGAGGTGCTGACCGTGGCCTCGCGGGCCTGACTCACTTCTCCTTTTTCTGGAAAAGGCGCTTAAAGAAATTGGGTTTCTGGACCGCAGGTGGCGTGACCGGAGCGACGCCATTGATGGGCGCGCTTGGGGCCTGAACCGGGGCAAAACGCGAAACGGGATCAGCCACACCTGATGCAGGCCGCGTGAAGTCCACCGCCTGAGGGCGGACACTGGGCGCGCTGGCGTTGAGGTTGATCACCTTTGGCGTTTTGGCCTTACCTGCACTGTCATATTCATGGATCACCTGCTGAAAGACTTCGCCATTCAGATTCATGAGCTGGTCTTCTTTGCGGCGGCCAAATTCATCAAAGAGGCACTTGCAGCGCGCCACCAGATTGCCGCGGCCATCATAGACATTGCCTTGCAGCGGCTCACCCTTTTCATTGAGAAGGAAGACCTTCTTCACCGTCAGGACATTGTCCGGGGTGTAGGTCGACTCGACCATTTCACGCGTATTCGGATCACTGACGGACTCCGTGCGTGATTTATCCTCGTGATAGATGGTTCGGCCGATGATCCTGCCCAGCTGGGCAAAAGAAACGCCCCCAAGGACGAGCCAACAAAGACCAAGATAGGCAGCGCGGTTTTTCATGATTGCGGAGTAGTGTATGCGGATAAAATAGCCGACTCATCCTGCCCAGACAATCTAGATTTCCTGCCATGAACCACTCACTGCCACAATCCCCAACCCCCGCTGATTGGAATCAGTTCCTCAGCGAGGTCACCAGTGAATTCGGCTGCACCACTGGCACACTGCACCGCCTCGACCCAACTGACCGGCATCTCAAACTCGTCGCCGATCAGGCCATCCCGCCCCAGCTCATTCCGATCATTCAATCCATCCCCGTGGGCAAGGGCATCGCCGGCGCTGCCGCCGAGCGCCAGCAGCCGGTGGAGCTGTGCAATCTGCAAACGGACACCAGTGGCGTGGCCAAGCCCGGAGCCAAAATCACTCAGGTACAGGGCAGTCTCGCGGTGCCAGTGATGGATGGGACCCGCCTCTGCGGCACACTCGGCATCGGCATGCAGGTGCCTCATGATTTCAGTGATGATGAAAAACAGCGTCTCATGAATATTGCCCGTGACGTCGCCGCGCGTCTTCTGCCTGCGGCCGCTTGAGCTGGCTGAACAAAGACTTTTCATGATGCGTCTGAGTTTGCTACACTCTGCCACGCCATGAAAAAAATCTTCCTTGTTCCAGCGGTGCTGATCATCGCGCTTGCCGCTGGACAGGCCCCTGCGCAGCCCCTTGCGCGCAGACCCACTTCAAGACTCGCGGTCGAGCCCGGCACCATCCACGTCGAGGACATTCTCACCAAACCCGTCTACCTGAAGATTCTCAACGACGCGCCCATCTATGTGAGTTCCAAACTCGACCGGGCCATCGGCTCCATGATGCCCGGCACACTGGTGAAACTCGTGGGTCTCTCCGACACGGCCTTTCGCGTGCGCGGAAAAGCCCGGCATGGCGACACCTCCGGCTGGATTCGGATGACGGATGCCCTCTCTCCAGATCCCAATCTCGTGCCTAATTTGAAGAAGCTGCACGAGCGCCAGACCCAGGTCGAAGTGCTCATCGCCGCCCACCAGATCGCCCTTGGCATGACCAGTGAAGAAGTGCTCGCCTCCATGGGCAAGCCATCGCGCAAATCCAGCAAACTCAGCGCCGCGGGAAAGGATGAGAAATTCGAATATGTGATCTTCGAGCGCATCCCGCAGTACACCACCAGCGTGGATGCCTTTGGCCGCCCTTTCCAATCCGTGACTTACATCAAAGTCGAGACCGGCAGCCTCAGTGTGAACTTCAAAAACAACACCGTGGAGACCATTGAAGAAACCAAGGGCAATCCGCTCGGCACCGGTGGTGTGAAAATAGTGCCGGGGCCGGTGCTGTTCCGCTTCTGAAACTCGCCCCTACTGCAGCACACGCAAAGCTTCGCGAATGAGTTTGTCGGCGCTGGTCGCCGGATCAAACCCGGACACTTTCACCAGATCATTGATCGCCTTCTGCGCCTCGCTCTGCTTGTAGCCGAGTGCGATCAATCCGAGCACGGCATCACTCATCGCCTCCTGACGCGGATCGTGTGTTCCCTTCGCCACTTGCGCGGCCTGCCAGGCATCGACAACACCGACCTTGTCCTTCAACTCCAGCACGATGCGCTCCGCCGTCTTCTTGCCCACGCCCTTGATGCGGGCCAAAGCAGCTGTGTCATTACGGATGACCGCATCTTTAAAGGCGGCTACAGGCATCCCGCTGAGCACAGACAGCGCCATTTTCGGCCCGATGCCCGACACTCGATCCATCAGCAGGCGGAACAGATCCCGCTCGTCATTCGTGAAGAATCCAAACAGGGTGTGCTCGCGCTCCGTGACATGATGATGCGTCAGCAGCGTCACTTCACCGCCCTGCTGCGGCAACCGGTCAAAGGTTGTCAGCGGGATGTTCGTCAAATATCCAACCCCGCCAACATCGACAATGGCTCGGTGCGGCATGGCTTCGACGAGTTTTCCACGAAGAAAGGCGATCATGGCGCTGATGAAGGCGCGCCGAAGGGATGACGCAAGAGCTTTGATCTCCAGACTGGCGACTCTGGCGGATGTCATGCATGCTTCCTGCATGAAGCTCTGCCTCGCTCTACTTCTCAGCCTCACTTTTAGCGCTCTCAGTCAGGAGACCAAGCGACTGGAGACCTTGCTCATGCTGCCAGAGCCCCGCGTTCTGCGCACCGAGCGCTCGATCACGCCGGAGGGTGCCAAAAAGACCGTGTTTTCTCCAGCTCGCGAGATCACCGGCATCCCTGGAATCGAGACCTACACCAAGGAAGACTTCACACGTCTGGGCCTGAGCCCGGAAACTTTTGCTGAACGCTCAAAAAAGATCGCCGACCGCCTGCTCGCATCACTCAAACCCGATCTCCTCAAAGATGCGCAGGGCAAGGTGCAATACGCCGTCTATCGCGGAGATCGGCCAATCATGGCCTGCCTGATCATCGCTCCGGCACTGCCGCAGGTGTTTGAGGAAATGTTCGGCAAAGAGATCTGGGTTGCCTGCCCCGACCGCCATTCGCTCTTCGTTTTTCCCGCCAAGCCGGAAGCTATGGAAGACTTTGTTGCCGACCTTGCCGAGCGTTTTGAATCTGATGCCCACGCTGCCAGTCCTGAGGTCTTCTCCCTCAAAAAAGGCGAAGCACCGCGTGTGGTGGCCACTTTCGATCCGTAGCCGAATACTCCAGTCAGGTTGTGCAGCTTGCAAAATCAGGCCCCGAAAGAGCCATTTATGAAAGCCGGATCATCCATTCATATTCCCGCCGTCGAAGCGTATGATCTGGACAGGGCGGCAAAACCTGAACTCTTGAATTCAAATACTGAATCAAAGTCACCTGCGCCATCCGTTTAACTTTCCCTAACCCGCATCTTCACACGCCATGTTCAAAATCTCCGGCCAAGGCTCCGTCACCACCTGCGACGGCATTTCACGGCGTGACTTCCTGCAAGTCGGCGCCCTTGGTGCCCTCGGCCTAACCATGCCCGGTTTCGAAAAATTGAAAGCCGAGGGTCGGGTCAATCCGAAGAAGGGCGACAAGGCCTGCATCATGATCTTCAACCTCGGCGCTCCGAGCCAGCAGGATTTGTGGGACATGAAACCGGATGCACCGAGCGAGATTCGCGGCCCGTTCAAACCGATCCGGACGAAGAGCAACGCCTTTGAAATCTCCGAGATCCTGCCGATGCACGCGAAGATCGCGGACAAGTTCAGCCTCGTCCGCTCCTGCTACCACACCGCCGCCGCTGTGCATGACACCGGGCATCAGATGATGCAGACGGGCCGCCTTTTCACCGGCGGTGTGAACACGCCTCACGTCGGCAGCGCCCTGGAGTTCCTGCAAGGCCGGCGCAGTGATCTGCCGGCACACATCATCCTGCCGGAAACCATGGGCCCCACCGGTGGCAACATGCCTCACGGCCAGGATGCCGGCTTCCTCGGCAAATCCTTTGACCCTTTTGTCCTGAATGCCGACCCCGCCGTGAAGGATTTTAAAGTGCCTGACTTGCTGCCGCCAAAGGAGATCAGCGAAGTGCGCCTCGAACGCCGCAAGCAACTGCGCGAGTTGGTGGACAGCAGCGTGCGCAATTTCGAGTACAGCGAGCAGGCAAAGCTCATGGACTCGAATTTCGAATCCGCCTACCGCATCATGACCAGCACGAAGGCCCGCGAAGCATTCGATCTGACCAAGGAGCCGCTCAAAGTGCGCGAGCGCTATGGCATGAACCGCTTCGGCCAGAGCTGCCTGCTCGCACGTCGTCTCGTTGAGCGCGGAGTGCGCTTCGTCACGGTGAACACTTTCATCACGGTGTTTGGCGAGATCACCTGGGACATCCACGGCAGCAAGCCCTTCACCAGCATCGAAGGCATGCGCGACATCGTCGCGCCAATGTATGACCAGGGCTACAGCGCCCTCATTGAGGACCTTTTCCAGCGCGGCATGCTCGACGACACCATGGTCACCTGCCTCGCCGAATTCGGCCGCACGCCAAAGATCAATCCCGCCGGCGGTCGCGACCATTGGCCGAACTGCTGGACTGTCAATTTCGCCGGCGGCGGCGTCAAAGGCGGCGAAGTCATCGGCAAAAGCGACGACATCGGTGGTTATCCCACCGAGCGCCCCGTCGCCCCCAAAGAAATCGTCGCCACCATCTACCAGGCCCTCGGCGTCGATCTCCACACCGAACTCCCCGGCCCGCAAGGCCGCCCGTATCCCGTCGTCGATTTCGGCACGCAGGCGATCAAGGAGCTGTTTGCGTGATGAATCTGAGCTAAACTAACCCTGCCATGAATGCTGCACTCACCCTGGATTCCTTTTTGGCTGAAGCCATGAACTTCACGCCCGACAGCCGTCTGGAACTCGCCGAGCGCCTCGTCGCCAGCGTGCCGACGAATACCGAGATCGAAGCCGCCCAGATCGAGGAAGTCACCCGCCGCATGGAAGATGTCCACTCGGGAAAAATGAAACTGATTTCAGGCGAAGACGCCCTGCGTCAGGTGCGTGAAGCCGTTCTTGGCCGTGCATGAACTTCGCCTTCAATCAGGCGGCACTGATCGAATATCGTGAAGCCGCCGGGTGGTATCAAAGTCGCAGCCTCTTTGCCGGACCCCGGTTCATCCAGGAAATCGAAACCGCAATTCAAGCCATTCTCAAAGATCCGGGACGCTACCAACCTGTCGGCAATGGCTGCCAAGTTTTTCGCCTCAAACGCTTCCCCTACAAGCTCTACTACCTCCACGAACCCGAACTCATCACCATCTACGCCGTCTTGCATGACCGTCGCAAACCGGATGTATGGCGTGACCGTCTGGGATGACTTCCAAAAACCCATGAATCAGCTTCGTCTCATCATTCTGTCCGCTCTCCTCGGCTCGTCCCTTCACGCCGCCGAAGCACCGTCTTTCCGCAACACCATCCAGCCCATCCTCACGCGCTATGGTTGTGCGATGGGTGCGTGTCATGGCGCTGCGGCAGGTCAGGGTGGCTTCCGCCTTTCGTTGCGTGGCTTTGATGACGAGGGCGATTGGATCTCGATCACGCGCAGTGCAAACGGCCGCAGGCTGACGATGGAAGATCCGGCGCGCAGTTTGTTTTTACTCAAAGCGGTCAAAGCTGTGCCGCACAAGGGTGACAAACGGTTTGAGATGAACTCTGTGGAATACAAAGCCATCGCGGATTGGATCGCAGCCGGTGCGCCGGGGCCGAGGGCGGATGATGCACGCATCGTGTCGATCAGCCTCGCGCAGCCGCATCTTATCACTCAGTCGGGAAAGAGCATTCAGCTCAAAGTCACCGCGAAGTTCAGCGACGGTCACAGCGAGGACGTGACGCGTTGGTCAAAGTACAACGCCACAAACGCCAGCGTGGCAACCGTCGATGACGCCGGCCTCATCAAAACCACCGGCAATGGCGAGGGCACCGTCAGCGCGTGGTATCTGAGCCAACTCGCGCTCGCCACGATCACGATTCCCAACGCCAGCAAGGTCGATCCCGCCGCATTCGCGTTGTTAAAACCACGAAACTTCATCGACCAACTCACTCTGAAAAAACTGCGCGAGCTGAACATCCCGCCATCCGAAGGCGCCGAGGATCATGAGTTCCTGCGACGCGCCTATCTCGACACCATCGGCGTGCTGCCCACGCTCGAGGAAACCCGCGCCTTCCTCGCAGACAAGACCGCGGACAAACGCGATCGACTCATCGACTCGCTGCTTCAGCGACCTGAGTTCGTCGATTACTGGTCGCACCGCTGGAGTGATCTCCTGCTCGTCAATGGTGACAAACTCACGCCCACCGCGATGTGGTCGTATTACAATTGGATCCGCCGGCATGTCGCGGCAAACACCCCCTGGGACGCCATGGTGCGCGATCTTTTGACCGCCACCGGCAGCACGCTGGAAAACGGCGCGGGCAATTTCTTCATTCTCAATGACGAGCCAACCAAATGCGCTGAAACCGTCAGCATCGCCTTCCTCGGCACCTCCATCGGCTGCGCGAAGTGCCACAACCACCCGATGGAAAAGTGGACCAACGAGCAGTATTACGGCTTCGCCAATCTCTTCGCCCGGGTGCGCAGCAAGAACGGCATGCAGGCCGACGAACGCGTGCTGTTCTCCGACACGCAGGGCGATCTCGTTGCTCCGCTCACCGGCAAACCGCCGCCACCGCGCCCGCTTGATGTCACCGCTTCCATCGCCCCAACCTCCACCGAAGACCGCCGCGTCGTCCTCGCGAACTGGCTGACCGGCCGGGATAACAAACTGTTTCAACGCGCCATCGTGAATCGCGTGTGGGCCAATTTCTTCGGTGCCGGTCTCGTTGAGGCTGTCGATGATCTCCGTGTCACCAATGCCGCCAGCAACGAGGAACTCTTCGCCGCAGCCTGTGAGCATCTCGTGCAGCACAAGTTCGATCTGAAGGCCCTCATGCGCACCATCCTGCAAAGCGAGACCTACCAGCGCAGCAGCATCACACAGCCGGAGAACACCCATGACCTCCGCTACGGTTCCCATTATGTCCCGCGCCGTCTCAAAGCCGAAATCCTGCTCGACACCATCTCCCAGGTCACCGCCGCGCCCACCACGTTCAAGATCGACAAGCGCAACGCCAACCGCGGCACCAGCGAAAGCTACCCCATGGGTTTCCGCGCCCTGCAACTGCCCGACAGCAACATCGCCAGTTACTTCCTCAAGAGCTTCGGCCGCGCCGACCGTGTCGCCACCTGCGAATGCGAGCGCACCAATGAACCCAGCATGGCCCAGGCCCTGCACATCGCCAACGGTGACACGCTGAACCAAAAGCTCTCCCAAAAAGGCAACCGCCTCGACGCTCTCCTCTCCAGCAAACTGCCCGATGCGAAGATCATCGAAGAAGCCTATCTTTTAACACTCACCCGCGAACCGACGGAACGCGAAAAAGCGAAAGCCACCGAACTCCTCGCCACCGCCAAACCCGAAGACCGCCGCACCACCTTCGAAGACATCTTCTGGAGCCTGATGGGCTCGAAGGAGTTTTTGTTCAATCACTGAGCCGTGGATCGAATGTTCACATTCGCTTCAAACCACGATGAAAACCTCTTTCCAAAATCCAAAGATTCAGGAGGCGATTCGATGAGCCGTGAAATTCTCCTCACCCCGATCCTCCCTCTCACCGAACCCCAACGGGGCTCCGTCAGGCGCCCAAAACTCACACTGTTCCACCCGGATCGCGCTCGCTGAGTGAGGTCCTCAAGTCGCCTGGATTTCTCGCCGTATGCCACAGCAACGTCACCACCACCCAATCCTGATGAATGCGAAAATAGATCGCATAAGGGAAGGGCTTGGCGAAGACGCGGCTGAACTCCTTGTAAGCCTTCCGATGCGTTCCTGCCAGTTCTGCGATTGGGTCCAGTTGAGCATCGAACGCAGCAGCAAATCAGTCACCAAGTTCCTTTCCTCCCTGTTCATCATACCAAGAAATGGCCTCATCAAGGTCATCCCAGACTTCTGGAAGCACACGCAACGGCTTCATCCACGTTTGGCCTTAACAAGGGCGCGGAATTGCTCAAGCGTGAGCGCTCGTGATGGATCACGCTCAAATCGTGCCCAGCGGGAATCAAGTTCCTTCTTCTCCGCATCGCTGACCTCGGGTTCGTCGCTCGATTCGCCAATGGATTGCCAGAGCACTTCCACCAGCATGAGCTTCTCGCTGACAGGAAGCGCTTGGAGTTTGCGAAGTTCGTTTGGCGTCATGGCTGAATTATCTGGCCCGGCCTTTGGAATTCAAGTTCCAGATTTGCGCGATAGCGTTCTGGAGTGCTCCAGCCCTCTGGAGCTTTTCGCAGGCCAAGCGACGCTCGAAAGCGCCGGAGGGCCGGCGCACTCCAAAACGCTGCCGCGACTTTCTGCACCCTCGACTCACCCGTGAATTCATGAAACGCCTCCTCTTTATCTTTCTGCTGGCTCTCTCCACCACCCACGCCCAAACCGTGGACTACACAAAGCAGATCGTCCCGCTGTGGGAAAGCTACTGCATCGACTGCCACAGCGCCGACGATCCTGATGGCGAATTCGTGTTGGACACGTTTGCCGCGCTGATGAAAGGCGGGAAAGAAGGAGCCGCCATCACCGCAGGCAAGGGCAGCGAAAGCATGCTGGTGAAATTTCTCGAAGGCCGGTCAGGGCGCGGCGGGAAGAATGAATTCATGCCACCGGGCAAGCGCGAGAAACTCAAGCCGGAGGAGATCGCGCTGATCAAAGCATGGATCGATGCTGGTGCGAAAGGCCCGGTCATTGCCGAAAGCAAACCAATGCCGAAGGAGGTCATCACACCAAAGATCGTGCCGACCGTGCCACCGAAGCGGTCGATCCAGGCGGTGGCGTTTTCGCCGAAAGTACAGTTCATCGCAGCGGGCCGTTATGGCGAGGTGGAGCTGCTCAACCCGGTGACCCGGGCAGTGATTCGCAAGCTCACAGGCATCAAGGGCAAGGCCAATGCGGTCGCATTTTCGCCGGAAGGCGACACCGTGTATGCCGCGGGTGGAGAAGCGGGTATTGTGGGCATTGTACAGAGCTGGAAGACCAGCGACGGGACACCGCTACGCTCGTTTACAGGCCACACCGACGCCGTCTATGCGCTCGCTGTTTCGCCCGATGGCAAACTCATCGCCACCGGAGCCTACGATCAGAAGATTCGCCTTTGGGACACCGCGACGGGCAAGGAAGTCGCCCTGCTCAAAGGTCACAACGGCGCGGTGAACGGCCTCTCATTCCGCCCCGATGGCAAGGTGCTCGCCAGCGCCAGCGCAGACCGCACGGTGAAGCTCTGGAGCATCCCGACCGGCTTGCGACTCGAAACACTCTCGCAGCCGACCAAGGAACAGACGAGCGTCGTTTTCAGCGCTGATGGCAAGCAACTCTTCGCGGCCGGTGGTGACAACCGCATCCGTCTTTGGAACATCAGTGCCGATGCCAAAGAAGGCACGAACAAGATCGTCACCAGCCGTTTCGCGCATGAAGGCGGTATCCTGCGACTCGCGCTGTCCATGGATGGCGGGTTGCTCGCGTCCACCTCCACGGACAAATCGCTCAAGCTCTGGAGCGCCGCCGATCTCATCGAAAAACTCCCGCTCGAGAAACAACCCGACTGGTCCTCCGCGCTCGCCTTCACCGACAAAGCCCAACTCGTCGCCGGCCGCATCGACGGCAGCCTCAGCGTCTATGAATCCACCACCGGCAAGACCGTGATGGCCCCCTCACCAGTCAAGCCCGCCGCGGCGAAGAAAGCCATCGCCAAAGCAGCGATGGCAGCCAAGCCCACGATCACGAGCATCACGCCACGTGGTTTGCACAGCGGCATGGAGCAGCAATTGGTCATCACCGGCAAAGAACTCTCGAGTGCCACGGTGCAATTCGCCGATGCTCGGCTCAAACCTGTTGTTGATGCCGCAGCCAGCTCACCGACAAAGCTCGTCTTCAAAGTCAACGTGCCCGCTGACCTGCCGCGTGGCGGTTATGAAGTCTCCGCACGCACCGCTCAGGGCGAGACTGAGAAAGTGAAACTGCATGCCGATGACATCGCGCCCACGACCTCCATCGCCGCTGATTTCAAAGCTGCGCCAGTCGTTGTAAAGAAACTTCCCGCCAGCCTGTGGGGGACTCTCACGGAGATCGGCCAACACGACGCGTATCGTTTCACAGCGAAGGCGGGCGAGGAACTCGTGCTCGATCTCGCCGTCGCGCAGATCGGCAGCGCGGCGAAATCACCCGCACTGGAGATCATGGACATGAACCGCACCGTGCTCGCCGTGAATCGCGGGCTCGATAGTGGCAGCGATCCTTTCCTCGCCTGGAAAGCGCCTGCGGATGGCGACTACCTCGTGTTCGTGAGCAACACCACCATGGATGGCAGCGCCGGGCATTCATACCGCCTAACCATCGGTGCTTTAGCCTATGTCACCGCCTGGTCACCTCTCACCGCGCAGATTGGCAAGGACGTGAAAGTGACGCTCATCGGCCATCATCTCGACGGCAAAGATGCCGTGATGATGAAGGCGGACAAAGAGGGCGTGATGCCCGTGCCGCTTAATGACCGGGCTCTGCGGTTTCGTTCGATGCCGGTGCTGCGTTTGAGCGGACTCGCGCAAACAGATGAAATCGAAGGCAATGATGATCTCGCGAAGGCGCAGGTCGTGATCTTGCCGGTGACGATCCATGGTGGGCTGGAAAGCCCAGGCGACGGTGGCAAAGCCGATATCGACCATTTCGCCTTCGATGCCAAAAAAGGCCAGACGTGGATCCTTGAGACGCTCGCCGATCAAGCTGGCTCACCCGCTGACACGAAACTCGATTTGCTCGACTCCAAAGGTCAGCCTGTGCCGCGCGTGCTCCTTCAGGCCGTTCGTGACAGCTACAACAACTTCCGCAGCGTCGATGCCAACAATCCCGACATCCGCCTGCAAAACTGGGAGGAAATGGAGCTCAATGAATTCGTCTATTTCAGTGGCGACGTGATGCGCATCTTCCGCCAGCCACGCGGCCCCGATGGCGGCACGTTTCATTACACGTCGAACGGCAAACGACGCGCCTACTTCGATACCAGCGCCATGGCTCACTCGCTTGATGAGCCCTGCTACGTCGTCGAACCGCGCCCGGTCGGCAGCCTGATCGTGCCGAACGGCCTGCCTGTCTTCACGTTGAACTACGCCAACGATGACAGTGGCGATCGCAAACTTGGCAGCGACTCGCGCCTCACCTTCACCGTGCCTGCGGATGGCCGCTATATCGTCAAAGTCACCGACACGCGCGGCTGGAGTGGCGAGCGTTTTGTGTATGCGCTCTCCATCCGCGAGCCCAAACCTGGTTTCGGCATCAAGCTCGCCGGAGCCAACCCCACCGTCATGCCGGGAGCTTCCGTGGGTTTCTCTTTCCGCGCAGACCGCGTGGATGGCTTTGAGGATCCGATCCAGATCGACATCACCGGCCTGCCACAGGGTTATTTTGCCTCCTCACCGATTTTCATCGAAGCCGGGCATGATCTGATCAGCGGATCACTCCACGCCGCGCCCGACGCCAAAGCGGATGCTGACTGGAGCCAGTTCAAGATCACCGCCAAGGGCAAAAGCATCACCCACGACGCCGGAACCTTCGGCAAGGTCACGCTCGGCGCCGCACCGAAGTTCATCATTGTCATGGAGCCCGACAACGGTGGCAAAGCGGTGATGCGCAATGTCCAGGACGAAACCAAACCCCTCGAAATCACGCTCGTTCCCGGCCAGACCGTGAAGGCCTGGATTCGCGCCGTACGCAGCGGTAACGACGGCATCATCAATCTCGACGTGCATGGTCTGCCACACGGTGTCATCGTCGATGACATCGGCCTCAATGGCGTGCAGATCCGCGAAAAAGAAAACGAGCGCCCCATTTTCTTCCGCGCCGCCAACTGGGTTCAAAATCAGGACAAACTCATCCACGCCGCCCTCAGCTCCGCCCGCAACGAACACGACAGCGCCGCCCTGCAGACAAGCTTTCCAATGCTGCTGAAGATCCGGAAGACGCCGGGTGTGGCGGTGAAGTGAAGTGGACCGCACCGTCCTCTCTGCGGCAATCGGCGGTCACATGAAATCCCGCACAGAGGACTGTGCGGACCACTTTCCTGTCGCATCGACGACAGACGCAGGGCCACGATGACGTTCACCCAAGCCTTATGAACCGCCGCCGCTTTCTCCAGCAATCCCTCGCCGCCTCCGCTTACGTTTCTGCGCCCGCCATTCTGAGCGCGAGGTCGCCTAACTCCATGTTTCAAATCGCATCGATTGGGGTGGGTGGAATGGGTGGAAACACGATGATGAGTGTGTTGCAGCATTCGAAGGTGCGCATCGTGGGCATGTGCGATGTGGATTCAAAAACCCTTGCGCTCGCGCAGCGTGGCGAGAGTTCGCGACGGAAGGAACATCAAGGCTCGGAAGCGAAAGAACGGCTCGGTGACGCGGCGGTGTTTCGCGATTACCGCGAGATGCTCGCCAAACTCGGTGACAGCATTGATGCGGTGACCATCGGCACACCGGATCACATGCATGCCTCCATGGCGGTGACGGCATTGCGGGCCAGGAAGCATGTTTATTTGCAGAAGCCGCTCACCCATCACATCCACGAGGCGCGCATTCTCGGTGCAGAGGCGGCAAAGGCCGGAGTAACGACACAGATGGGCACGCAGGGGCATTCGAGCATCGAAACCTCGCTCGCGGTCGATCTCATCAAGAGCGGTGCCATCGGCAAGGTGAAGGAAGTCATCTGCTGGGAGAACAAGAAGGCCAGCTGGTGGCCGAAAGTCACCGAACGCAAAGCGCAGGCCGATCCGGTGCCGGAGCACATCGATTGGAACCTGTGGCTCGGTGTGGCGAACGAGGTGCCCTTTCTTGATGGAGCCTATCATCCGTCCATGTGGCGGTCGTGGGTGGACTTCGGTGTCGGCATGATGGGCGACATGGGTTGCCATTATTTCGATGTCGTCTTCGCCTGCCTCGGTCTCGCCGCACCCTCGCGTGTGCGCTGTCTCGATGAAGGCAGCAAGGGCGATCTATACGCAATGAAGCGCCACCTTGAACTTGAATTCCCCGGCACCGCACTCACGGCTGGCGACAAGATCAAGATGACCTGGATGGACGGCGGTTACCCGTATGATCCGAAGGTTGTCATCAAGCCAGCCGTGCTCACCAAGGACACGCCGAGCGGCATTTTCTTTGTCGGCGAAAACGGCGGCATTTTCAAACCCCACAGCCAGCGGCCATGGCTGGTGCCTGAAGAAAAATTCACGGGCCACACCTATCCCAAGACTCGCGTCGCCAATCACTACACCGATTGGGTTGATGCGTGCATGAAGGGCGCGAAAGCAGCCACCGATCTGCCGACCTACGGTTGTCCGGTGACGGAGGCGGTTCTGCTCGGGGTGCTGGCGGAGCGAAATCCGGGCGGCTGGATCGAGTGGGATGCAACTCTCGGCAAAGTGACGAACAAACCGGAACTCAATGCCCAACTGACACGGAAGTACCGCGATGGCTGGAGTGTCGAAGGACTGGGCTGAGAGTGCCTCCCAGCCGCAACGCGCTAAAATGATGAATGACGAATGC
This sequence comes from uncultured Verrucomicrobiota bacterium, assembly GCA_903960845.1. GTDB lineage: Bacteria > Verrucomicrobiota > Verrucomicrobiia > Verrucomicrobiales > Verrucomicrobiaceae > Prosthecobacter. The sequence continues at coordinate 16,802 of CAJCCF010000503.1, forward strand.
CCATCTTGAGGGCATTGAATACCCGAATGTCCTTTGTTCTCTCCTCAGATCCCATCCCTGACAAGACATCCGCCTTTGCCGCCGGCGAAGGTGCCGAGGTCAGATTTCTCGGCGTCGTGCGTGGCAGCGAGGACGGGCGGACAATCTCAGGCATCGACTACAGCGTCTACCAGCCCATGGCTGAAAAGATGCTGCAGGAGTTGATCGAGAGCGGACGCGCCGGGCATGGGCCGCACGACGTGTTTATCCAGCACAGGCTCGGATTTGTGGCGTCCGAGGACGTGTCGATTGTCATCCAGGTCCGGACCAGGCACAGCGCGGAGGCTTTCGATCTTTGCCGCTGGTACTTGAAGGAAATCAAGACCCGGGTGCCCATCTGGAAGAGGCCCGTGTTCGCGCCGTGACGGGGCATCGGCTCCCGGGCCAAACAAAAAGCGGCTGCAAACCTGCCCGGTTCATGCTACACGCAACGCCCCCATGCTGACTCTCCGCGCCGTTACCAAAGCTTTCAATGCCCGCACGCTCTTTTCAGGAGCCTCCATGACCGTGAATTATGCGGAGCGTGTCGCCCTCGTCGGTCCAAATGGCGCGGGCAAATCCACGCTGTTCTCGCTGATCCTAAAGCAGGATCAGCCGGACTCGGGCGAGGTCATCCGCGATGAGTGGACGACGCTGGGCTACCTGCCCCAGGAAAGCGAGCCCGTGGGCGAAGAAACCATTCTCGACGTCGCCACCGGAAAGGCGGGCGAGATCGAAAAGCTGGAAGTTCTTTTGCGTGACTTTGAAGCGCGTGGAGATGTTTCCGCACCCGAGTACAATGAGGCGCACTCCAAGCATGATGCGCTCAATGACCCTCAGGCTGAAGCCAAGGCGAAGAAGATTTTGAAGGGTTTTGGTTTCAAGGAATCAGATTTCAACAAGCCCGCCCGCGAGTACTCCGGAGGCTGGGTCATGCGCGCCCACCTGGCGCAGTTGCTCGTGATTGAGCCCGACCTGCTGCTGCTCGATGAGCCGACGAACCATCTCGATTTGCTCTCGCTCATGTGGTTCAAGAACTACCTGAAAAACTATCCCGGTGCGATCCTGCTCATCTCCCATGACCGCGACTTCATGGATGAATTGATCGAGACCGTCTACGAGATCGAGGAAAGCAAGCTGATCCAATACCAGGGCAACTACACCAGCTACCTGAAGCAGAAGGAAGAGAACTACGAGCGCGCCTATCAGTCCTGGAAAAACCAGCAGAAGGAGATCGAGCACATCCAGGATTTCATCGACCGCTTCCGCTCCGTGGCATCCAAGGCCGCCCAGGCCCAGAGCCGCGAGCGCCAGCTCGAAAAGATGGACAAGCTGGATAAACCACGCCCGCTGCGCAAAGCCTTCCGCTTCAATTTCCCGCAGCCACAGCGCAGCGGCCAGCGTGTCATCGCGCTCACCGACATTCATCAGGCCTACGGGGAAAAGAAAGTGTATCAAGGCCTCGATCTCGAAGTCGAAAAGGGCGAGCGCACCGTGCTCGTCGGGCCGAACGGCTCAGGCAAATCCACCCTCATCAAGATCATGGCTGGTGTGGTTCCCTTCCAAAAAGGCGACCGCAAGTTTGGCACCAATGTGAAGATGGGCTACTTCTCCCAGCACCGCAGCGACACGCTCGATCCCGAATGCACCATTCTGGAAGAATTGAAGCGCTGCGCCCCCGAACTGCGCGAGGACGATGCCCGCAGCATTCTTGGCAGCTTCCTCTTCAAGCGTGAAGACGTGCACAAGCGCTGCAAAATCCTCAGCGGTGGTGAAAAGAGCCGGCTGAATCTCGTGAAGTTTCTCGTCGATCCGCCGAACCTCCTGCTCATGGATGAGCCCACAACCCATCTGGATATCTGGGCCATTGAGGGCCTGATTCTGGCGCTGCAAAAGTTCGAAGGCACGCTCGTCTTCATCTCGCATGACGTTCACTTCATTCGCAGCATCGCCACCAAGGTTCTGCACATCAACAACGGCAACGTGACGCCATACAGCGGCGGTTATGACTACTACCTGGAGAAGACCGGTGCCGAAGAAAATGCCCGCGCTGCGGTGATCGCGGAATAGTCGTGGATTTTGCCTGTTCCGCGTTACAGCTCTGACTTGCATGAGCAGGCATGCCTGGGTGCATGCCCCGATGTCTTGAATCGTGAAAGAGCCATCTCCATGAGTGTGTACATCATTCGTGCGTTTGTCGGGATTCGCGGCAAGCTGGCAGCCAACTCAGCCATCTTGAAACGTCTCGCCGGGATTGATCACACCCTTTTGATCCAAGGCGCATCATTGCGCGATATTTACCAAAAATTGAAAACCTTGATTGCTCCGCCGCCACCAGAACTCACGCTGCCGAGACGCCAGACCTGCTTCCGCCCTTAAACTTTCAGTCATGAATCCAGTCCATCACGATCGACTCCAACTCACCACACGGCGTCAGTTTTTGAACAGCGCCGGGCAGTTCAGTCTCGGGGCCATCGCCATGCAGGCGATGCAGGCGGAAGCCGCGCCAAAGATCGACAACCCGCTCGCACCGAAACACCCGCTCCTTGCCGCCAAGGCGAAGCGCGTCATCTACCTGCACATGTCCGGCGCGCCGCCGCATCTGGACATCTTTGACTACAAGCCCGAACTGGTGAAGCGCGACGGCCAGGACTGTCCGGACAGCGTGCTGAAAGGGCGCCGCTTTGCCTTCACCACCGGCGTGCCAAAGCTCATGGGCACCCCGCGCACTTTCAAGCAATACGGCAAGGCCGGCATGTGGATGAGCGACGCCTGCCCGAACTTCCACGGCATTGCCGATGACATCACGACCGTGCGGTCAATGTACACCGACCAGTTCAATCACGCTCCCGCCGAGCTGCTGCTCTTCACCGGCCACGTGCGCCAGGGCCGCCCGTCCATGGGTTCCTGGGCAACCTACGGGCTCGGCACGGAAAATCAGGACCTGCCGGGCTTTGTCGCCCTCATCTCCAGCGGCACGCAACCCAGCGGTGGCCAGGCATGCTGGGGCAGCGGCTTCATCCCGAGCGTCTATCAGGGCGTGCAGTGCCGCAGCAAAGGCGATCCTGTTTTGTACGCCAACAATCCGGCCGGCATGAGCCGGGAGATGCGCCGCAAGACGCTCGACACCCTGAAGGAGATCAATGAACTTCAGGCGGCTGAACTCGGCCACCCTGAGACAGTCACCCGCATCTCGCAGTATGAGCTCGCCTTCCGCATGCAGACCAGCGTGCCGGAGGTCATGGACATTTCCAAAGAGCCGCAGCATATCATCGACGCCTACGGAGCCAAGCCCGGTGAATCCAGCTTTGCCAACAACTGCCTGCTCGCCCGCCGCCTGATCGAGCAGGGTGTACGCTTTGTGAACCTCTTCGACTGGGGCTGGGATTTCCATGGCACGGGCGTGGACAACGGCATCACCGAAGGCCTAACCAAAAAAATGGCAGCAACCGACAAGCCGGTCGCCGCCCTGATCAAGGATCTCAAGCAGCGC
>CAJCCF010000504.1 GCA_903960845.1 uncultured Verrucomicrobiota bacterium
ACCCGGCCAAAGCGCCGGGACCCGGCGGCCTGCTGTGCGCTCGCAGAGCCTCGCCACTATACCCGCCATTGTGTGTAGTTACCTCCTTCCCGGTATCAGGCGGCTGCGTTCGCTGCTGCTCACATGCGCCGCAGATGCTCAGGCCGCAAGGCCCCCAGGCGCCGCCCCCGCTGAGGCATGAGTCACGCCACGGCCAACCGCCCCGAACCCCCGCCCGTGTCATGCCTCATGCGGCCCACCACCCGGCGCAAGCCATGGCCTACCCACGCGGCCCGTGGTGCTGCTGTCTGCGGGCACTCCGCGGTTGCCGTCATTAGGTTGAGTCTTCTTCGACGGCTGTCTCCCTTCGGTCGGCTCACCACCCACCGCCCCGCAGCCAGCATCACCACCAGCCACGCCCACCGCTTTTGAAGGGTTGCCTCAGCCCCCGCCTCACGGGGGCTTCGCCCTTCGGGCAGCCTGCGGCTGGCTACCTTCGCTCCGCTCGGTTCGCCCCGCGGCCGGAGGCGTCATGCTTCGCATCACGCCTCCGGCCCCCGGCAGACGCAAGCGTCGTTCGTGGGTCGTTCGTGTTGGCGGGGCGTCGTGCCGTGCTGTGCGCGTTGCAAGGCATCCTCCCCGTAAAAAGTTTGGGCGGCGAGATCGTGAGCAGTTGCGGAGCGTGTCGCCGCCCAAACTTTTTACGGGTGCCCCTCCTTGCATCGTGCTCGCCCGTCACGTTGGGCGCGTATGGGTTGTTCGCTTCGCCTCTCAAGCCCGAGGTCTTGAGCAGTGGCATCATGGCAAGCATCGAGGGTGGCAAGTAGCCTCATCCTTTTAGCCGCTCTGGTCTGGGGTGATGCGGCGGCGGGTGGTCGGGGTGGTAGTCGTGCCGGGCAAGCCTCGTTCGTGGCTGGTGCGTGTCGGCGGTGTGGCGTTGTCGGTCGTGAGTGCGTCACCCTCCAACCCCGGCCCTCCCCCACCCCTGGCCTGGCTGGGCTGCCGTCTCGGTCGGCAATAGCCTCCCTCTCGTTCAGCCCAGCGGCCCCACCCTCCGAATCAGCACCAGCCAGGCCGCTACGCGGCGGCGCTGCTGCTTCGCAGCGGCTCAACGATGACAAGCCAGGCTTGCGCCTGGCTTCATGCGGCGGCTTCGCCGCCGACGAACTTATCAAGCAACTGACTCACGAGTTGTTGCTCTGCCTTCGGCAGCCGCGCCACGGCGTCGAGCTGGCGCTGGAGCTTCGGCACTGGGCCGCGTTTGCCTTTAGGTGGCTCGACGGCCATCAGCTCATCGAGCGTGATGCCGAGCGCCTGAGCTGTCGGCAGCAGAAGCGATGAAGGCAGGCGGCGCGTTGCTGTCTCGTAGGTGGCCCAGGCTTGCTGCTTGAGTCCGAGTTGTTCAGCAAAGGCGGCTTGGCTCAAGCCGCGCTGCTGCCGCAGCGCGGCGATGCGCTGGCCGAGTTGTTGGAAGAAGTCTTCGTCTCTCATGGATGGGGTGATCTGCGTTGTGTAGTTCATGGCATGGTAGCATATACATTTTGTAGTTGACCCAAAACGGCGTTAGGTTACTACATAACGTAGTTGTGTCGGCAGCCAATTAAAAAAGTGCTGCCAGGCTTGACACATTTTTAACCACCCAGCCTTCACGCCATGAGCACCACCACTGCCGCCGAACTCGTCCCGATCCACCTCCGCCCGTATGGCTCTTATCCTTGGGATGAGTGGCAGCGCTCCGCGCTTGCTGCCGGGCTGTCGCCCGACTTCGCGGCCCTGGGCCGCTCGCTGATGCGCGAGGCTTATCAGCATGACTGGTGCGAGCGCCTGAAGGCGGAATGCGGCTGGAGCGATGATGGCCGGGCGATGCTGCGGCGGGTGCTGGCGCAGCCGCGCCGCACGGCGGCGCGGTGGGAATGGTTGATGGCGACGGATGGCTTGCGCTTCGATCCGTGGGAGCATCGCGAGCACTATGAGGACTCGCCGTGTTGGAACCGGCTGCGCTCACGCTGGAACCGCGAGCAGGCGAAGCTCAACGCTCAACCTTTAGCCGCTTGATCGACCATGCCGCGCATCCCCGACGCTGAACTCGAACGCATCAAGCAATCCACCGACCTGCTGGCGCTGGTGCGCTCGCGGGGTGTGGAACTCAAGAAGCACGGCGGCAAGGACTGGATCGGGCGTTGCCCGTTCCATGACGAGGACACTGCGTCATTCGTGGTGAGTCCGATCAAAGGGTTGTGGCATTGCATGGGCTGCGGGGCTGCGGGGAACGTCATTCAGTTCGTCGAAAAGTTCGACGGCGTGAGCTTCCGCCATGCCTTTGAACTGCTGGCCGCTGGCAGCGGTTTTACTTCTCCGCCGGAGCGGCGCACGAGTAAACTCTCAGCACCGCGACTGCCGCCGCCGGTGGCCTTTGATGCAGATGACGCGGCGCTGCTGCGGCAGGTGGTGGATTACTACCATGAGCGGCTCATCAACGCGGCCACCGGTGCGCCTGCGCGTGACTACCTCAAGCGGCGCGGCCTCGATGACGAGGACACATTGAAGCGCTTGCGGATCGGCTTCGCCGACCGCTCGCTGGGGCTGACGCTGCCGCACAGCCAGCGCAAGGATGGCGCGGACATCCGCGCCCGGCTGACACGACTCGGCATCTACCGCGAGAGCGGTCACGAACACCTCAACGGCTGCGTGATCGTGCCGATCTTTGATGACAAAGGCAACGTGACGGAGCTTTACGGCCGTCGGCTCGATGATGGCGGCCGCAGCGGCATCAAGCATCTGTATTTGCCCGGCCCTCATGCCGGCATCTTCAACGCTGACGCCTTGAACGAGCCGGAGCTGATCTTGTGCGAGGCGTTGCTCGATGCGCTGACGTTCATCGCCGCTGGTTTTACTAATGTGACGAGCATCTACGGAACCGAGGGCTTCACCGATGAACTCTTTGAAGCCTTGAAGCGGAAGAAGGTGCAGCGCGTGAAGCTGGCCTACGATGCCGACGAAGCCGGAGAACGAGCGGCGACACGCGACGCGGAGCGTCTGCGTTCCATCGGCATTGAGGTGTATCGGATCAAGTTCCCATGGGGCATGGACGCCAACGAGTATGCACGCAAAGTCACGCCTGCTTCGCAGTCGTTGCGGCTGCTGATCAATGGTGCGGCTTGGCTTGGGAAAGGTGGTGCAGCCGTCCCGGCTGCTGCCTCTGCAACCGAGACGGTTGCACCACTCTCAAAGAGCGAGCTGCCTTCACACATCGCGCCCGCGCCTTCTTCTTTATTAGCTGCTTCGTTAGCTGCTGATGCGCAGGAACCGGCGGCTAAAAAGGAAAAGCCTGCAACGGCTTCAACGCTCAGCCCTTCGCCCTCGGCTCTCAGCTTGGTGGAGGCTGGCGACTACCACACGCTCGCCCTCGATGGCCGCGAGTATCGGCTCGCAGGACTGGCGAAGAACCACGGGCCGGAGGCCCTGCGCGTGACGCTGCGTTTGCTGGTGGGCGAGCGCATGCACAGCGATCCCATCGACCTGTGCAAAGACCTCGACCGCCGCCGCTATGCGGAGCGTGCGGCGGAGGAATGCGCGATCACCAGCGAGGCGGTGAAGCGTGACATGGGCCGCCTGCTGCTGGCCTGCGAGCAGTGGCAGGAGCAACGCTGCGCGTTGCTCGCGGCTCCGACGGGCAAGCACGCGGTGCCCGCGATGACTGCCGAGGAAGAAACCGCCGCGCTGGCTTTGCTGCGCTCGCCGCAACTGCTCAGCAAGCTGGATGCGGCCATGGAGCTGTGCGGGCTGGTGGGCGAGGGCAGCAATGGCCGCGCGGCCTATCTGGCCTGCACCTCGCGCAAGCTGAACAAACCCTTGGCCGTGATCGTGCAGAGCACCAGCGCGGCGGGTAAGAGCACGCTGATGGAAGCGGTGCTGAACTTCTTCCCCGAAGAAGACCGCACGAAGTACAGCGCGATGACGGGCCAGAGCTTGTACTATTTGGGCGCGGCGAACATCAAGCACAAGATCCTCGCCATCGTCGAGGAGGAAGGCGCGGAGAAGGCCAGCTATGCGCTCAAGTTGTTGCAAAGTGAAGGCGAACTCACCATCGCGAGCACGGGCAAAGACCCGAACACGGGCCGCATGGAGACGCAGGAATATCATGTCGAGGGGCCGGTGATGATCTTCCTCACGACGACCACGATCGACATTGACGACGAGCTTCTAAACCGCTGCCTCGTGCTCTCCGTCGATGAATCCACCGCGCAGACCGCCCGCATCCACGAGCGGCAGCGGCTAATCAGGCCGCTGGGCGTGGTCAATCCCTTTGCTCATGCGCTCACGTTCACCAGCGAGCGCACGCGCACGCGGCGCGACCATGAGAAGTACCTCACGCTCATCGACACCATCGCGCTGCTGCATCAGCACCAGCGCCAAGTCACCAGCCGCGAGGTGAACGGGCGGGCCGTGGAGTTTATCGAGGTGCAGCTCAGCGACATCGAGACGGCCAACGCGCTGGCCCCTGAAATCCTCGGCAGATCACTCGACGAACTGCCACCGCAGACGCGCCGTCTTTTAAACCACATCCGCGAACTCGTGGCCGCGATGATGGAGCGCACGAAGGCAGCGCAGAGCCGTTGTCATTTTAGCCGCCGTGAGTTGTGCGAGCGCAGCGGGTGGACCTATGCGCAGGTCAGGACGCACATCGACCGGCTCAGCGAAGTCGAGCTGGTGGCCGCACGTTCGGGCCGCAACGGCGCGGCCATGCTCTACGAATTATTGATGGATGCCAACGCGCCGGAAGCGACGTGGCAGATCGGCTTGATCGACACCGAGAAGCTCAAAAAGCGTGGTTACGACCTGAACCTTGATGGGGAAAACGGCCACCTTGACCCCCCTTGTGAAATCGCCCCATCAAGCCTCGCTGCCTGATGGCACAAGGCTTTGAGCATCACCTTGCGACCTTGCAGAAACGCACATCTGGAACCCCTCGCCGAACCCATCGTATCGTACCCATGAAAACCCACGGCTATCAGCGTGCCAAGCTCCTGCAAACCCAGCTCCCCGGCGGTGGCCGCAAGGCTGCGGACGACGGGCTTGATCGGCACCAGGCCGGAGGCCTCGCCGTGCTGATGGATGGCTATCTCGTGCGCCTCGCGGTGAAGCATCAAAGCCCGCGCACCATCGAGACTCGGCGGCGTGCGCTGGTGCTCTTTGTGAAGTGGTGCCAGGAGCGCGAGCTGATGCGCCCGCAGCAGATCACGCGGCCCATTTTGGAAAGCTACCAGCGGCATCTTTGGCACCACCGCACGAAGTCCGACAGGCCGCTGGCAGTCGGCACGCAAATTGGCCGACTCGCCGCCGTGCGCGGCTTATTTAAATGGTTGTGCCGTGAAGCCTGGCTCGATGCCGATCCAGCGGCCCATTTGGAAATGCCCAAGGAAGAACATCGACTGCCAGCGGACACGCTCAGCGAAAGCGAAGTGGCCGCGATCCTCGCCAAGCCCAACACCGGCGATCCACTCGGCATCCGTGACCGCGCCATGCTGGAGCTGCTGTACTCGACGGGCATCCGCCGCGCTGAACTCGCAAGGCTTCAGCTCCGCGACCTGCACCGCGAGCGGCGCACGCTGCACGTCTCAGGGAAGGGCGGCAAAGACCGCATCGTGCCCGTCGGCGAGCGAGCGCTGACCTGGATCGAAAAGTATCTCACCGAAGTGCGCCCGCTGCTATGCATCCACCTCGAAGAACAAGCCCTGTTTCTGACCGGCTATGGCCGTGGCTTTAGCGCCAACTCACTCGGCAACCTCATCAAGCAGCACATCGAAAAAGCCCACCCAGGCAGAAGCGGCAACTGTCACCTGCTGCGTCATGCCTGCGCGACTCACATGCTCGAACACGGAGCCGACGTGCGCATCATCCAGCAGCTCCTCGGCCATGCCAAACTCGAAACCACCCAGGTCTATACCGAGGTCAGCATCAAGCTCCTGCAGGACGTCCACGCCCGAACACATCCCGCGAGCCAGGCCGCGACGAGCGCGGCCACCGTGGCCACCGTGGCCGACGGTGAACCCGCCGAGGTCTAAAACACCCTTTCCTTTAGCCGCCGGAAGCTGCTAAAAGAGAAGCCGCATGTCCCGCCTGTTGAACGTCCTCGCGCTGTTGTCGCTGCTGCTCCTCGCAGCCGCGCCCGCGTCTGGCGTGATGGTGCGCGGCGAAAAAACCGCAGTACCCGATTTTTTTGGGTACGCCTTTGAAAGCGCATTCGGCGACGAGTGGCCCGCCACGCAATACCGCACTAGGGGCGGAGTCGATTGCAGCTACGAAACCGCGTTGGATGTGCGCGATGGCCCAAACCTCTATGCCTATGTCATGCAGAACCCTTGGACGATGTGGGATCCGCATGGATTGGCAGCAGGGGATGATGATGAAATTGCTAATTTCACCGGGTTTCACCCGCAAGCTGCTGCTCGAGCAGAAGCATCGGTGATGGCAGCGAACCAAGATATTAAAGCTGCTGCACGAGCAGCGCCTCATGTTGTGAAGGAAGTGGGGAAAAGCTTCATCCCTGGTGTCGGAGAAGTGCAGGACGCAATGGTTATTGCTGATCCAAAGTCTTCGTGGTTTGAAAAAACTCTCTCTCAAGCCAGCCTTACATTAAGCCTGCTAACCGATGGAACCTCTCCAAATGCTGGCTCGTTTATCGTCGGTGGAAAGTCTGCAAAGACTGCTGTGAAGGAGGCCGAAAAGATTGTTGAGAATACCCTCTATAATATTGACGATGGAGTTAGGCGTTCCAAAG
>CAJCCF010000505.1 GCA_903960845.1 uncultured Verrucomicrobiota bacterium
CAAAACGGAACTGCTCTTTCGGGCCGTAGTCGGTCTGCACGGTTTTGGGAACGGTCACGTCAACACAGACGGCGAGGCCATTGTATTCAGGGTGAGTGTCGAAGGGTTTATTGGACTGAGTGGTGAGTTTCATGGGATGTAGGATGCGTGTTTGGATGTGGTTGGTGTGTTGATGGAAAAGGGATGGATCACTGTTTGTTTTGGCCGGGGTATTCTCCGGTGAGAAGGCGGTCTTCGACGCGCTGGAGATCAGCGAGAGCGAACAGGCGGCGCTTGGGTCCGCGTGGCACGTCTTTGAGGCAGCAGGGCTTCAGCCAGCCATTGAGGAGGGCGTCATCAGCTATCTGCCGGCCTAGCAACCGATAGACATCGGCCTGACTGAGAATGCGAGAGTTGGGGAGAAGTTTGGGCATGAGGTTTGTGTGAGATTCGGGGTGTCAATTGCCGCTGATTGCGACGCCCCATCTACCTGCACGAACCGGTGTCATGTCGTTGGGAACGACCCTGAAATTCGCATCCCATATGGGCACTCATATGGTTCCCATATGGTCACCACATGGGCGATGAACCCAGTGTCACGCGCCCATATGGGAAGTGACACCCACCGTTTCTCCACTCGCCATTCCTGCAATGGATGCAATTTATCCAGGGTTATGAAATCCAATCGCATCATCTCCCTCCGCGTTATCGGCGGTTTTCTCGACGGTCTGAACCTCGACTTTGACACCGGTCTGACCTGTATCATCGGGGCTCGTGGCACCGGTAAAAGCACCATCTTAGAACTGATCCGCTTCTGTTTGGACCAGCTTCCGAAGAAGGAATTATCCGCCGCTGCACGCAAGCGGGTGGACAGTTTGATTGCCGGCAATCTCAACGGCGGACGTGTGGAGCTAGAGATCGAAAACGCCGATGGCGTGCGCTACTACATCAGCCGTGCTGCGGGCGAGGAACCGATGGTGCTCGATAAAAAACGCAACCCTGTGCCAGTGAAATTGCAAGGGTTCTTCCGCGCGGAAATCTTCAGTCAAAATGAAGTGGAGGGCATTGCGGACCAGAAGCGCTTTCAGCTCGATTTGATCGATAGCTTCGCTTCTGCTGACCTATCCATTCTAGACTGGCACATTGACAACATCCGCGAGGATATTGTCAGCACAGCGCGTGACGCGGAACCCTTGCGTCAGCAGATTTTAGCGCTCGATGAAAAGATCAAGCAAGTGCCCAATCTGCGTGAACGTCTCAAGGCGTTCGCCATGGAGGGAGGTGACTCGGCTGAGGAGGTCAACAAGGCGCATGCGGCCAAGGCCTTGCGTGATCGAGAAACGAGGGCGGTGCGTGCATCCGATGAAGTGCTCAAGCAATTCCATGCAGAAGTCAGCGAACTCATTGGTCGATTGAGCCAGGAACTGACTGGCAAATTTTCCAAGGAACTTCTGGCAGGTGCCAATGGTCCGTTGATCCAGCAAATCGTGGATAACCTGCGAGCCACATCTCAAAATGTGGACAAGCATTTGACGCTCACTGTGCAGACGTTGAATGCCTGTGTTGCGGCTCAAGAAGGCCTGAGCCGTAAGCTCGTGGAGCAGCAACAGTCGCAGGAAGTTGAGTTCCGCAGTCTCATCGAAAAACACACTCACTTTCAGAAGCAGTCCGCTGAACGGGCAGGCCTGGATCGGCAGTTAAACGAGTTCCTTGAATCCGAACGCCGCAAAAAAGAAAAGGAACAGGAGCTCATCAAGATCGAACGACAGCAGGCCGAATTGCAGAAGAAACTCTCCGAGGAGCGAGACAGCCGATTCACCATTCGCAAAGACATTGCGGATCGTCTTAACCGCGATCTCTCGCCGACAATCCGTGTGACGCTGGTTCAGGATGGTGACACCACTTACTACCGCGAACTTTTAGAGGAGCACCTCAAACCCATGAACATGCGCCACGTCAATGTTGCGCAGCGGCTCGTGCAGTCCACACCACCCTGTCAGCTTGCGACCATCGTCCGCAGTGGTGACCTCAAGATCTTAATGGAACAAGGAGATTTGAATCCCGATCAGGCCGGCAAGGTGATGCAGGCGTTCAACCATCCGGTGCGGCTGGCGGAGCTCGAATCGGTGGATCTGCGCGACCAGCCCACGATCGAACTGCAGGACGGTTCCGGCTACAAGGACTCCAGCGCGCTTTCCACCGGCCAGAAGTGCACGACCATTCTGCCCATCCTGCTGCTTGAGAGTGCCAATCCGCTTTTAATCGACCAGCCCGAGGACAATTTGGACAACCGTTTCATCTTCAAGACCGTGGTGAGCAAGATTGAACAGGCTCGGGAAAGTCGGCAGTTGGTGTTCATCACCCACAACCCCAACATTCCCGTGCTTGGAGATGCCGGTCAGGTCGTGGTGATGGAATCGGATGGTGACCATGGAGGGGTGACCAGCGCGGGCGATGTGGATCATTGTCGCGACCACATCGTCACCTTGCTTGAGGGAGGAGACGAGGCTTTCCGTCAGCGCGGCAATCGCTATAAGATCTCCCGGAAATGAACCTGACCAGCATCTGCACCCGGCTTCAACAGGACCCCGAATCGCTGCCATGGAGTGAGAAGGCTGCGGCTGCTGCCATACTCACCGAAGGGCTTGGATGGAAGGATAAGCTCCCACCCCAGTCCGCTGCCGTGCTCGGGATTCTGGCGGCGGACAGCAAGTGGGAGGTGCGCAAGGCCGTGGCTGACGTCCTCCATCTTGTGCCCGAATCACACTTCAGCGAGTTGGCGGCTCAGCTCGGTGCCGACAG
>CAJCCF010000506.1 GCA_903960845.1 uncultured Verrucomicrobiota bacterium
ATCCAGGCATCACCAAAATCCTCCCACCATTGCACGCCGGTTTCCTGCACGCTTTTCGGCAGGGCAAAGTAGCCCGCGGCATCCGCCCGCAGGCCGCGCAGACGCAGCGCGGCGGCATAGAGCGGGAGCTGGAGATCACGCCAGAGATAGGTTTGACTGTCGGTGTGCTGGAAAGTTTTCCACAGGTCAGTCTCAGCGAGCTTTCTGCGCGGACCGATCTTTTCGGCGTGCGCTTCGATCGGCGACCTGGCTTTGTCGGAGGTTTTGAAATCCAGCACACGCAGATGTCCGGATTTTTCATGGCGGTCCACGCGGTCGATTTTACAGCGCAACCGCGCGCCTTCGATGAGCAGCGGATGCTCGTCATCCGCCGCACCGAACACCCACTCCGCCTGGTAGATCTGCCAGCCATCCTGGCGCTGAGCGGCCTCGGTCTCTGCGGCATAGCGGAGGTTTTGCAGCAGGGTTTCAAACTGGATCGAGATCAGCGGCGCGGGACGCTTGCCGTAGAGGCGATGCATCTCGGATCGTGCCGCCTCGATGAGAAAGTCGGCGATGTCCCTGGGGTCCGTGCTGCGCTTCATCGCGTCGTCCAGCGCCAGCCGGTAAAAGGCATGATGCGCCAGCGTGCCAAACTCTGTCGCCGCCAGCTCGCGCTTGGTTGGATCCACGGCCTCCATGCCGAGCTCCCTGGAAAAGTAATCCCGAAACGGGCAGCTCAAATAGGAGCGCAGACGCGATGGAGAGATCGTCTCCACGGCCGGCACCACCAGTGTTGGTCGGAGTTTCCAGGCGATGCTGCGCACCGGCTCGGCGCTGTGTCCGGCACTGCTTTCATCCTTCGGAAAAAGATGCCCGACCCGGTCCGGCAGCTCGCGGTCATCACACAGCAGCAGCAGCCGCGAGGGGCGCAGGGCATCACCGCGGTCACTCCACTGGCCGCAGAGCAGATGCAGCGATCCTTTCAGCAAACGTTGTTCGGCCAGCGCGCGCAAGGAATAAGCATCGCGGGCGAAACGCGTCGCCTGGCAGGGCAGCCCCAGGCTTTCGCGCACGCGGTCCGGCAGGAAGGGATGGGCGATCAGGATGCCCGGCACGTGTTCTTCATTCACGCCGGCCACGACGAGATTCGGCGAGGGCTCCCAGAGCAGCTCCAGCCAGCCCTGCAGCACCAGGTCGATCTCACCGCGCGCCTCGGTCAGGGATTTGTCGTGCAGCGCCTGAAGTGATAGCGCAAGCAGGTCGCCGGTCGTCGCCTTCAAACCAAAGCGCTGCGTCTCCTCCTGAATTTGCTCGCAGAAACCCAGCCACGCATCACCGAGGGATGTGGTCAGATGATCCTGCGGATGATTCGGATCAAACTCACGCGAGCCATACAGCCGCAGCAGCCATGAGCGTGCGGCCTCGACGAGCGGCTGCTTTTGCATCTCACGAATCAGCGCCTCCATTTCGCGGATGGCACCAGCCAGGTGATCGAGTGCTGCGCGCGGATGTTTTGAAAGGCAGGCCTCCTGCGCCGCGGGCAGCAGCTCCCGGGCATGAGATAGAGTGACCGGCATGTGCTCCGAGGTCAGCGTGTCCGCCGCCTCAAGAATTTCCAAACCTGCATCAGGGGCAAAAGCTGCCCGCACTTCAGGCACGCGCAGCAAGGTGGCAAAGGCGCGCCACGAACCACCGGCCATCAACGTCTGCATCTGCTGCAGCACATGCCACAGGCCGACCCTGGCGGCATCGATCCCGCTTGGTTCAAACACGCGCACCTCTTCCAGCCGCAGTTTCTCGATCATCACCGATCCGGGCTCCGGATCACCGATGCCCACCGCCACGCGTCCCAGCGGTGCGGCGGCACGGATCAAATCCAGCGCCTTCCCGGCCTGCGCGGCGGCATCATGGCAAAGATGAATACACTCCGCTCCAAGTGGCACCACGACATCCGCATCCTCTCCCCACCAGGCTGGCAGGGGACGGCCAATCGCATCAAACCGCCCTTGAAGCGCCTGCGGCGCATGAACCGCCACGGTCACGTGCAGGCTCTGCGCCGCGCAGGCCTGAACCCAGCGCGTGAGCAGCGGTGGCAGATCCGGTGCCGGCAGCACCAGCACTTCACGGACACCTTCCGGCAAAATGGGTTCGCCTGCGACCCGGCGCTTCAGCGCCTGGCTGTCGTGCAGGCCAGCCGTTTCCAGCTCCTTGAAATAGGCACGCTCAATCATGGCCAGCTCACGCCAGCGCGCGGCATCCCGGGACACCTGCGCTTCAGCCTCTGCAAACGACAGGCCACCAGCACCGAGGGTGGATTTCAAATCGGCGAGCAACTCGGCCATCTCCACCTGCCACAGCCAGCCGCGCTCTTCCGGCAGTTTTGGAAACAGCGCCGTGAGCGCCTCCAACGGCACTTTTTGCAAAGCCTGCTGCCAGGCCATCTGCGCCTGCATCCGCGTGGCCGCAGCTGGATGAGCCTGCGGTGGTGACAATGCCTGTTCCGGCGTCCAAACCCAGGTCACGCTGGCGCCGCGCCCGTGCTGGTCGGTGGCACGTGCGAGCGCTTCCTTCAGCCTGCGTCCTGCCTCGGAGGTGGGCACCACGATGAGTGTCTGCTCCAGGTCCAGTGCGCCTGATGCCGGATCCCAATCCTGCGTCAGATGTGCCACGGCACGCTCCAGCACCGGCGCATCCCAACCCCAGAAGAGTGAGCGGATCGATGTCGCGGGTTGGTCGGGCATGGCAGTCACCAGAAAAGGCATGGGGCGCGCGAAAGATACTGAAAAAGACGTTTTCGAGAGCAAATGCAGGAACAGCATGCCTTTGCGATTGACCAGACGGTCTGGGTGCCAAAGGTCACGCCGCCTCAGATACCCCAACTCCACCCCCAAACAAAAATACCCTCATGGACACTGCCCCCCTCACCGCCTCCGTCGGATCCTTCGTGCCTAACTTTGAAATGGAAACCTATGAGCCTGCCCAGGGCGACTTCGGCAAGGTGTCGCTCGATGCCATCAAAAAGTCCGGCAAGTGGACCATCCTCGTCTTTTATCCGGCGGACTTCACCTTTGTCTGCCCCACCGAACTGGCTGACCTTGCCGAGCAGCATGCCAAGCTCGCCGAACTCGGCGCAACCGTGATCGCCGTCTCAACCGACACGAAGTTCTCCCACATGGTCTGGCGCAATACCGAAGGTCTGATGAAGAATGTGAAATACACGCTCGCCGCCGACACCACGGGAACTGTCAGCCGCCTCTTCGGCGTGTATGACGCCGCCACCGGTCTGGCGCTGCGCGGCACTTTCATCATCAATCCGGAAGGCAAGCTCGTCTCCTCCGAGGTCAACTTCTACAATGTCGGCCGCAATGCCGCTGAGCTCGTCCGCAAAATGGAAGCCAACGTGCACCTCATCGCCAACCCCAGCGAAGCCTGCCCTGCCAATTGGACTCCGGGTGCCAAAACCCTGCGCCCCGGCAAGGACATCGTCGGCAACGTCGCCGCCGCACTCGCGAACTGATCCCGCCTCTCTCCGAGAATCATCCGGCCATGCAGACGATGTGTTTGCATGGCCGTTTTGGGTTCAGGGGAAGGCCTTCTCAAGCGCTTCGACATTGGCCGTCATCACCGACAGGAAATCACCCGAATCAGGCACGTTGCCACAGGGATCAAAGACCAGGGATTTCACGCCGATGGCTTCCAGTTTGGCCACGCTTTCCCTGGCCGGCTCGCCCTCCCAGATCATCCATTTGGCCGGATGTTTTGACAGCAGCGCCTTCAGCACTTCCATCGCCTTTTCATCCGGCACCACTTCAGGTTCCCAGAGAACCGACTGGAGATTGAGCGCATAACGCCGGGCCAGATAATGATACACCGGGTGCGAGGCAACGAGCGGCGCGTTGGCGATGCGTTTCCCAACGGCTAACAAACGTTGATCCAATGCTTCCATCTCCTTTTTCAGTGTCGCGAGATTGGCCTGCACCGCCGCTTTGGCACCGGTCCCGGCCACGTCTTCCAGAGCAGTCGCCACCGCCTGGATTTGCTGGATGCCCTGCTGGGGATCGATCCAGGTGGTGAAGGCCGTGCCGCTGTGGCTGTGCTCGCCGCCGGGGCCGTGGCTGTGGGTCGAGTCGGCCTTGATCTCGATGAACTGCGCTTTGAATGAAGCGGCCGTGTCCACGAGCTTCGATTGCGGCAGCGTCACTTTTTCGGCCCATTTGGAATACGCGGCACCATTCATGAGAATCAGGTCGGCGGACTGATAGGCCGAGATGGCGGCATCATCCGGCTGCCAGAAGGCCGGATCTTCATCGCCCGGTGCCGGAAACTTCACATCGACGGCATTTCCAGCCAGGCGCTCGGCGAAATACTTCAGCGGGTAATTGGCGACATAGACCTGCGGTCTGCCACTCCTCGCTGCGGTGCCCGGTGGTGGCGCGACCGGGGCGGGCTTGCAGGCGCTGAGAATCAACAGGGGCAGAAGCAAAAGGCGTTTCATGGTGGTGGAGAATACGCGCGCCGGGTCGATCCGTTCCACATATATCTTGGCGCTGACCGCGTCTGCGCTGCATAATCAGCCCATGCCCTCCGCCCTGCTCATCGATGCTGTCGTTCTCCTTGCCTACTTTGGCCTGATTCTCTGGATCGGTCTGTCGCAGCGCAGCAAGAGCGGCTCGATGGAAGGGTTCGCCCTCGGTGACCGGCAGATCGCCTGGTGGGCCGTGCTGGCCTCGATCCTGGCGGCTGAAATCAGCGCCGGCACCTTCTTTGGCGCGCCGGGAGAGGGCTACGCGCTGCGCAACTTCACGTACATCCAGCTCATCGTCGGCTACCTGCTCGCGCGTGTCGTCGTGAGCGCGGTGTTTATTCCGGCCTATTACCGGCATGGCGTGGTCAGCATTTATGAGTTTCTGGGCACGCGCTTCGGACCCGTGACGCATCGCTTGTCTTCGGGTGTCTTTTTGATCACCCGGCTGCTGGCCAGCGGCACCCGCCTCTGGGTGCCCACGATGATCCTGGTCATCATCTGGCATCTGCAAAATCCGCAGCAGATCATTTCACCCGGCATGGAGTTCTGGCTCACGGGGGTCGCCCTTGTCCTGGTGACGCTGGCGACGGCGCTTTACACCGCCGTGGGCGGCATTCGCGCCGTGATCTGGACGGACGTGATCCAGATCATCGTGCTCATCTGCGCGCTGAGCTTTTCACTGATCTACCTCATTGGCCATATTCCAGGCGGCTGGGGTGGCGCGGTGGCGACGCTGACGGGGCCGAAGGATCTGGCCATGTGGGATCTCGGCCTCAAGGAGGGCGCTGGTTTCTGGGGTAATATCAAACATGTGCTGGAGCAGGAGTACACCGTCTGGGCGGCCTTCCTCGGCTCCACTTTTGTCACCCTCGCCACACACGGCACGGACCAGGACATGGTGCAGCGAATGCTCACGGCGAAGAACAAACGCCAGAGCGCGGTGGCGACGATTCTCTCCGGCATCGCCGATGTGCCGATCACGATGGTGGTGCTCGGCATCGGCATCCTGCTCTACGTCTTTTATCAGCAGAACCCGGACGCGCTGCTGCCGAAAAATGCCGCCGGTGTGGTCTCGTCCAACAAGGTGTTCCCCTACTTTGTCCTCACGGTCATGCCCGCCGGACTGCGCGGCCTGGTGATCGCCGGGGTGCTGGCCACGACGATGGGATCACTCAGCACGGCCTTGAATTCACTGGCCACAAGTTATGTGCGCGACTTCCATTTCCACTGGTTCGGCGAACCGAAAACGGATGCTGGCAAAGTGCGCGCGCTGCGCTTTGGCACGGTTTTGTTTGCCACGCTGCTGGTGTCGGTCGCGCTCGCCACAGCCTGGGTCACCTCCCACAATCCGCAGCTGCGCATCCTGCCGATCATTTTGGGCATCTTTGGTTATACCTACGGATCGCTGCTGGGCGTGTTCATGACCGGCCTGTTCACCCGGACACGCGGAAACGACTTCGGCAACGTGATCGCCATGATCGCCGGCTTCATCGTCGTGGCCTACATGAGCGGGCTGGACAGGGATGTCATGGGCCTCTTCGGAGCCAAGGGCATCAGCCGCCCCGAATGGATGCCGGTGATCGAGTTCCCCTGGCGCATCATGTTCGGCACGGTGACCACCTTTGCCGTGGCGATGCTGTTCCGCACGCCGCAGGAAAAGCAACTGCAGCACCGCAACCTCGCCGAACAGGGCTGAATTAAAGCCGGAGTTGAGAGTTAAGTGGAGCAGGCAAAGAGCCAGGAACTGATGGAGTGATCATGGCAGATGATCATGAAAAAGGCGACCCCTCACGGGGCCGCCTGATTTGAGATCAATGACGGTTCAAAGCCATCACTCATTGGTTAGATCTTCCACTCGCCGCGGTAGTTGCGGGTGAGCCATTTGTCGTCGCCGCCGCTGATGAACTTGTGTTCGGTGGGGTTCCACTTGGCGTTGGCTCCATACCAGTAACCGAAGTTCATGAGGTGGCAGGCGATGGCGCTGCTGGCGCCGACACCGGCGTGACAGATGGGCTGCTGGCGGCTCTTCATGCAGGCGATGAAGTCAGCGATCTGGTCTTTGCTAACATAAAGTTTGGTCTTGGCATTGGTCAGGTACTCGCGCTCGGCCAGGGCGACCTCACGGTCGATGGAGGTGCCCTTGCTCGTCTCCCTGTCGCGGAAGGCGAACTTGTCCTTGCCGCCCATGCTGAGGGCGAATTTGCCGCGGCCGACGTTCACTTCGCCTTCGGTGCCGTGGAAGGTGCAGCCCATGCTGCCTTCGGCATGGGTGAGGACGGTGCCGTTGGCATACACGAGCTGGCAGCCACGCTTGGCGGTCTCGTAGTTGGCTGGCGCGCGAACTTCGACCGGGCCATTTTCATCCATGCCGAGACCCCACTGGGCGATGTCGATGTGATGAGCGCCCCAGTCGGTGATCATGCCGCCGCCGAATTCGCGCGTTTTGCGCCAGTTCGGGAAGGTCTTGCTTTCGCCCACCGGGCAGAGCTCGTGATTGAAGGGAACGAGCGGAGCCGGACCGCACCAGAGGTTCCAGTCGAGACCTTCCGGTGTCGGCTCTTCAGGATACGCATTCGGCGCGGCAGGGTCGCCAATGCTGATGGTGATGGTTTTGATGTCGCCGATGACACCGTTGCGGACGAGTTCGCAGGCAACGCGGAACTCCTTGCTGGAGCGCTGCATGGAGCCGGTCTGGAGCACACGGTTGTGCTTCTTCATGGTTTCGACCACCGAGATGGCTTCATGGATGTTGTGCGTGAGGGGCTTCTCGCAATACACGTCCTTGCCGTGGCTGAGGGCGGAATTGGTGATGATCGCGTGCCAGTGATCAGGCGTGGCGATGCACACGGCGTCAATGTCCTTGCGCTCCGTGATCTCGCGGAAGTCATTCACTGCGTCACATGGCTTGCCCGCGCCGCCATTTTTCGCGTAATGCTCGTTCACCTTCTTTTGGTACATCTCGCGGCGGAAAGCATACACGTCACACACGGCCACGACTTCGATCTCGGGATACTGGAGGAACTTGCTGATGAGGCCGCCCATCTGCTTGCCCATGCCGATGAAGCCCATGCGGATGCGGCTGGTCGGTGCGGCATCAGCCGACCAGATGCGGCCGGGAAGAATGAATGGAGCGGCCACGGCGCCAGCGGCGGTGGTGAGGAAGGAACGACGAGACGTGTTGGTTGGGCTCATAGAGTTGGGGCTGTAGAAAACAGGCATTTCAATACGCAGCCAAGACACATTTTGTGCAATCGCACGGGAAAAATGCACAACGCTCCGTTCCATCAGCGGTTACTTTCCGGACGTCATGTCTTTCCGAACCATCGAATTCTCAAATCCCGACCTCGCCCCCGAGGGCGTTCACTTCGTCACGGTGAAATCAGCGGCATTGAAGCGGCGTGCGGATGTGACGTTTTTCGTGCCGCAGGGAATCCGCGCAGGCAAGCTGCCGCTCGTGACGCTGTTGCATGGTGTCTATGGCAGCCACTGGGCCTGGCTTTACAGCGGTGGCGCGCACCGCGTGCTGACGCGGCTGATGCAGGAGGAAGGCCTGCCGCCAATGATGCTGGCGATGCCTTCCGACGGCTTGTGGGGCGACGGCAGCGGCTACCTGCACCATGCCGGTGCCGACTACGCGCGCTGGATCGTGGAGGAGGTGCCTGCGGCGGCGGCGCTCGTGGAGCCAAACTGCGCCGGTGCGCCACGCTTCATCAGCGGTCTGTCGATGGGTGGTTATGGCGCACTGCGACTCGGGGCCTTGCATCCCGATTCTTTCACCGCCATCAGCGCGCACAGCAGCATCACCGACGTGGCGCAGATGCAGGGCTTCGTGGAAGAAACACCGGAGCAGTTCGACCTCGTGGAGGATCGCCCGGTGCAGGTGCTGGCCTGCCTGAAAATGAACGCGCACCGCCTGCCACCTTTGCGTTTCGACTGCGGCACGGATGATCTGCTGATCGAGCACAACCGCACGCTGCATCATGAACTGGATCGAGCGGCCATCAAACACGTCTATGCCGAGTTCCCCGGCGGTCACACCTGGGAATACTGGCACGAACATCTCGCCGACTCGCTGCGGTTTTTTGCGAAGGTTCCGGGGTGAGTTGACTCACAGCCAACCCGTCTGCTGCAACCGTCCCGTCAGTTCCATCTGACG
>CAJCCF010000507.1 GCA_903960845.1 uncultured Verrucomicrobiota bacterium
CAGCGGGGCAGGGAATGGTTTCTTCTTCGAGAAGCCTGTGTCGTCAGGCTCCGTGACGGGTTCGATGGTGTTGACACCACTGAGGATGGAGAAGGCTGAGGCGGACCATTTTCTGGCGAGGTCATCGAACTCAACGTCGCAATCGACGCGATCAATGATTCGTTTTGCACCCAGTTCGGCCAGGCGTGTGTCGAGATTTTTACCGGCGAGGCAGAAGGTGTCGGCGTAGTTTTTATCTCCGAGCGCGAGGACGCTGTACTGCACGCCATTGAACTTCGGACTGCTGCCATTTTGATTGAGGCTGTTCCAGAAAGAGACCGCGTTGTCAGGCATCTCGCCTTCACCCCAGGTGCTGGTGATGAGCAGAACGTTTTTATCCTTGATCAAGTCGGCAGGTTGCAGCGAGTCGAGGCCTGCGGCTCGCGCCGCAAAACCCCGACCCGATGCTTCCCTGGCCAGCCGCTTGGCCAAATTTTCCGCATTGCCGCTCTGACTTCCGAAGGCGATGAGCAGTGATGGTTTTGCTTCCGCGGAGCCTCCGCCTGTCAGTGGCGCGCCACGATTGAGCACACCGGCGAGAAAGCCGTTGAGCCAGGCGCGCTGGTCGGCGCTGAAGGGCGCGTTGTCGGGAATGAGCGGGACGATTTGCATCGGTCAGGGCGGCGTGAGAGATGGGCGCTTGTTAGAAGTCGATCTGCACCTGGAGGTAACCAAAGTGAGCGTTGTCCGAGGCACCGGTGTCAGCGAGGTAACTGCCGGCGAGGAAAAAGCTGTAGCCCGTCTGAAGAGCGACGTGAGGATTCCATTTGTACATCACCGTGGCGTCGATCTCCTGGCCGCGGAAGGTGCTGGCTTTGCTGGCAAGCGCATTGTTAGGGCGGACTTTGGTTTGATTGTTAACCCGCCGCCAGGCGTCATTGTTGTTGGCGTTCCAGTAGAGCTGGTAATCGAGCATGACCTTCAGTTTGGCCGATGGTTGCAGGCTGAGGTTGAGCTGCGGATTGTGCATGTTCGACCACGAGGTGGTGTCCATGTAGCCATAGAACAGATGGTTGGTTGGATACAGATTCTGAAAGGTTCCCACTTTTCCGTCGGTGGCATTTTTGTCACCACTGCCATAGTTGTACTGGAGGCCGACGCGAGGCTTCCAGGCGTGTTGGAGATTGTAGCCGGCGGCCCAGTTGCCAGCAAAGGCGGTCAGATCACGACCTGAGACGTTGCCTGTTTGAAAAGCCATTTCGGTGCTGTAATCAAAACCGCCCAGTTTCTTGGGATCACCCTTCCAAAGGGTACCGAACGTGTAGAAGCTGCTGTCGCCCAGGCGGGCGCCGAAGTCCCCGTTGCCCTGATCACTTTTGTGATAAGCATAAAAATCGGTGGTGGTGTTGATCGGCACCCATTGAGTGGCGAGATAAATGCCACTGAAGACCGAATCCTGATTGCTCTGGCTGTCGAAGACTTGGGAGTTGTTCCACATGCGGTCCTTGAAGGACACTGGACTGGAGGTGAAGACATCAATCGCCCAACCTGTGCCGGCATAGCGCAGTTTGATGGCGTCAAATGTTCGGGCCTGGTTGAGCCATTCGAGCGGACCGACGAGACGCTGATCGCCATAGCTGAGAAACTGCCGGCCCACGGTCGCGCTGAGTCCCTTTTTGATGTCTCCGAGCTGGGCATAGCCTTTGAGAATGTCGAAGCTGTCGTCTCCCTCTGAACCAAAGCTGCCCGGACTGCCGATGTCATTGTTGCGGCTGCCTCCGATCTCCCGAATGTCCTGGCCCTGGACATAGAACTTGAACCATGGGGTGACCGCATAACCGAGCCCCAGACGGAATCTTTGCAGCAGCCAGGAGGCATCTTGAGGGCCGTTGATGGCGCTGTTGAAATCAAAGTTGTTTTCGCGGATTTCGGCACGCATTTTTTCCTGGATGTCCACGGTCAGTTTTCCATCAAGGAAAGTGATTGGTGCATATCCGGGTGGAGGTGGCGGAGTGGGCGCCGCTGTTTTTTCAAC
>CAJCCF010000508.1 GCA_903960845.1 uncultured Verrucomicrobiota bacterium
CATGATGCCCCGCACATTGGTTTGTGCGCGCCGCAGTTCGATGTCTGAGCCGCTGGTGATGTCACCATTGCCGATGACCGGGATTTTCACCGCATCGGCGACCTGGGCAATCACCTCCCAGTCGGCGACGCCGCTGTAACCCTGGGCTCGTGTGCGCCCATGCACGGTGATGGCCTGAATCCCGCTGTCTTCGAGAAGTTTGGCGACTTCGACGGCATTGATGCTTTGAGCGTCCCAGCCGATGCGCATTTTTGCAGTAACCGGGATGCTGACCGCTTTTGTCACTTCACGGGCCACGTCCGCAAGCAGCGGGCAGTTCTTTAGCAGGGAGGAACCGCCATTTTTAGAAACAACCTTGTTCACCGGGCAACCGAAATTGATGTCGATGAAGTCGGGTTGCTTCCAGTCGATGATTTTACGCGCGGCCTCACCCATGCGAGCGCCGTCGGCACCAAACAGCTGTACCCCAATCGGATGCTGGGAATCATCAAACTCCGTGTAATGCTGGGTTCGATCGTCCCGCTGAAGGATGCCCTCGGAGGAAACGAATTCAGTGACCATCACGTCGGCGCCCAGTTCTTTGCACAAGGCACGAAAGACCACATCCGTGACTCCCGCCATCGGGGCGAGGTAGAGAGGGAAGCTTTTATCTTGAAACCAGGGTAGCATTGGGGAAATTAGGCGGGCATGGAGATTCAGGCAATGTTCGTGCTTGCTCTTATGGCAGGATGAGATGGGTTAAATATCGATGAGAGAAATGACAAATAACCCATCAGCAGACGAAGACAATCCTACCATAAAGGATTACAAACTGACAGGATCGGCCTCCTTGGCAGAAACTGCCAGCACGCATGTCTCAGCCAATATCAGTGAATCTGCAAACGTGGAAAACGATAGAAACGAGTCCGCCATCATCACCGATAAGGCTCAGTCGATTCAACATGAGGCACTAACCCTCATGAAGGGCACCGAGTCTGGAATGGACCGGTTCTTTGGGCAATCCTACTCCTGCCCGGTGGTCGCCCGAAGCGCCAGCCAATCGTTGATCGACTCTTTTGATGACAAAGGTCTTTGGTTATCCAGCCTCGTGCAGCCAAGGCATCTGGTGAGTGAATTGCGCCAGCGCTGTGCACTGCTCACCTCGCTGGTCGTCACTCAGTGGGTCCGGCAGGGAGAGACGCATAAACTCAAGACACTGGGCGAGGCGCTGCTTGCTGAACCGGCGACGGCGATCACTCACGACTCTGGCCAGATCATGGTCATGCTTGCCGATCTTCTCGGCATCCTGCGCCCTCAGACGGCACAGCGCCTTCTGGAGGCCTCCCGACCGCATCTCAAGGACAGCCGTGATCTATCCCTGATGAGGCAGGCCCAGCAATGGGTTGATTTGGGAGGCTTGCTGGAATCGACCAGCACTGATGAACGAATTTTTTGGAATCGCCGCCTGAGGGAACCTCGCGGTGACTGGGATTGGGAGTCGGCTGATGCGCGTATGGCATTGCAAAAATTAGGCCGGTTGTTGCCCGAAACTGGTGCTGATCTGGGACTCATCCAGCACACGGTTCCGGGATGCTGGTGGGATCTCTGGCGTGAGCAGAGATCAGCGGGCGTGCGTTCTCTAAGTGGCACCGCATCATCGCCATCTCCCACGTCCTTGTTTGGTTCCAGACAGAGGGGAAGCTTTACCATCGGCCTTCTGCTTGGCACTCTTGGAATGGCTTGTGTCGGATGGCTTTACGTCGGTTCCTTGCCCGAGACGGATGCAACTTCGCCCACGGAGCAGCTTCCTCGGGCTCAGCCTGAGGTGGCGGCAGTAGAGGCGGCTGCCCAAGTTGAGCCGCCAGCCATTAATGAACCACCCGCACCGCCGATTCGGGATTCTTTGCGCCAACTCAAGGCGGTTCTGAAAATCGCCCCGGAAATGATTGCACCCGCATCCTTGCCGATGCCGGAAACAGCGTCCCCCCCGACAAACACGGCGGAATCTGCAACTGCCACGAAATCAACTTTGGATGGCAAGACATCCGGAAACTCTGACCCAAAGGCGCTCTCGAGAGAGAAGGAGCGTTTGGCCTTTGCTCAGAAGCATCCTGAGGTGAAACGCATCTTCAGCCTCACTCGTGGCAGTACGCTGCGGGAGGATGATGGTCTAGTGCAGGGGGCATCCAGTGTCGCACCTCTCGGCAGTCAGTTGCACATGGACCTGCTGCGCATGCTCATCCTTGATCCGCCTGAACATGCTGAGATGCGCCGTGCTGCCACCAGGATTGCACTCCGCAGCCTGCCGACAGCGGATGTCATTTCCCTTTTCGATCTCTGCCTCTATGCCGGTTCACCGAATGAGATGGAGATCAAGCAGTGCCTGTCACTGCTCCTGGAACTGTCTCCGGAAGGCCTGACGGAGGAGCAAATCAAGCGCTTGAAGATCATGGCGGCCGGTTCGTGACAAATTCCTCATGCATGACGGCTCTTGACCGAGAGACAGGTTTGATCGAATAGCGCGCATGATCTCAAGCGAACCCGTCGGCCAGTTCCTCTCAGTATGGGGAGAAGGCCCAATCTGGCATCAAAATCGTCTGCTCTATGTGGATATCGAAACCCACAAGATTCTGTCCTATGAACCCGCCAGCGGCGTGGAGAAAATCTGGGACGTCGGACAGCGCGTCGGGACCGTTGTGCCACGCCTTAAAGGTGGGCTCGCCTGGGCGGGTGACACGGGGTTCCATTTCCTTGATGAAATCAGCGGAGTAAGCACGCCTGCAGGTGACCCGGAGTCCGGCTTGCCTGACAACCGTTTTAACGATGGCAAGTGCGACCCGGCCGGACGTTTCTGGGCAGGCAGCATCTGCCTGAAAAAACTCCCGGAAGCGGCGCTCTACTGCCTGCACCCTGACCTGCGAATCGAGAAGAAATTCAGCCCGGTCACCAATTCCAACGGCATCGTCTGGACTCGAGACGGCAGCATCATGTATTACATCGACACGCCGAGTAAAAAAGTACGGGCCTTTGATTATGATAATGCCACCAGCGCCATCGCTCATGAGCGCGTCATCTGGGATACGAGTGCGGATTCCAGCAGTCCGGACGGCATGGCGATCGACAGTGAAGACCGTCTTTGGATCGCCTTTTGTCATGGCGGTAAAGTGGTCTGCTTTGATCCGAAAACTCAGCGTGTCATTGAGCAGATCGATTTCCCTTGTGTCGAGACCACGGCGTGCGCGTTCGGCGGTCCTGATCTCCGCGACTTGTATGTGACGACAGGCCTGATGCCTGGGCGGGAGGAACCTCTAGCCGGACGCCTCTTTGTCTGCCGTCCCGGGGTTCAAGGAGTTCCGTCGCAGGCTTTCGCGGGGTGATTGATCACTCCCGGTGCCCTGATTTGTCTTCTTGCTTTCCCCTCAATCGCGCCTAAACACCTCGCCTCTATGGCATCAACTCCAGTCATCAATCTCCGCAAAGGCCACGCCGTCCGTCATAATAACGAAGTGTGTGTCGTGTCTGCATTCGAATTAAAAACTCCTCCGCGCATGGCATCCTTCGTTCAGATGTCTGTCAAGGCGCTGAGC
>CAJCCF010000509.1 GCA_903960845.1 uncultured Verrucomicrobiota bacterium
CCAGATAGACGCCGCTGATCCAGTCCGCCGGTATCGTGATGGAGGCTGATTTCTCCCAGCGGCACTCACGAAGCCGTTTCACGCCGATCTCCGGTGTCGGCTGCTCCCTGCCATCAAAGGGCCCCAGCTCCGTCATCAGGCGCGCGCCGCGTCCGCCATAGTAACCCGTGCGGAAGATTTCGATCTTGAACCGCGCCGCAGGTTTCGTGCTGACAAAGATATCCAGCACCTCACCGGCTTTCACCGACTGGCGCGAGCAGTAGCCTTCGATCACCGGTGAGCGGAACCCTTCCGACTTGTCCAGCTTCATGCGTGTGAGCTGCCAGTCCCTCGAGCCTTCGCGCGCATTCTCAATCGTGATTTGATTCATGCACTGAATACGCCGCCAGAATGATCAACCTCACGTCACGCGATGATTTCTTTGATCGGATGCTGTCTCTCCACACCCGTCAGACGTGCATCCAACCCGGCGAACTTGTAACTCAGGCGCTCGTGATCGATGCCGCACTGGTTCAGGATCGTGGCGTTGATGTCGTTCAGATGCGCGGGATCGGTGGCGATGTTGTAGCTGAAGTCATCGCTCTCACCATAGCTCGTGCCACCCTTGATGCCGCCACCGGCCATCCACATGCAGAAATTCCGCGGATGGTGGTCACGGCCATAGTTCGTCGGCGAGAGGCCTCCCTGCGAATAGACCGTGCGGCCAAATTCACCGCCCCAGATGACGAGCGTGCTGTCGAGCAGGCCACGCTGTTTGAGGTCGGTCAAAAGCGCGCCAATGGGCTGATCTGTGTCACGGCACTGGAGACGGATGTCGGCCGGCAGATTGCCGTGCTGATCCCAGCCGCGATGCAGCACCTGCAGCACGCGCGTGCCGCGCTCGATGAGACGCCGCGCGAGGATGGCGCTGGCGGCAAAGGTGCCCGGCTTGAGCACCTCCGGGCCATACATGTCGAGTGTGGCCTGGCTTTCCTGCTTCAGATCGATCAGTTCCGGCACGCTCGTCTGCATGCGAAAAGCCATCTCATACTGCGAGATGCGCGTTTGGATTTCGGGATCGCCAAACTTCTCAAAACTGTGCGCATTCATCTGCGCCAGTGTGTCGAGCATCGCGCGGCGGTGCCTGCTTGAGACACCCTCCGGGTTCTGAATATAGAGCACAGGATCACCCACGGCACGCAGCGCCACTCCGCTGAATTTGCTTGGCAGGAAACCACTGCTCCACATGCGGGTGAAGAGCGCCTGCGCCATCGCCTTCGCGCTCCATGTCGGGGTGAGCACGACAAAGGCCGGCAGATCATTGCTCTCGCTGCCGAGACCGTAGCTGAGCCACGAGCCAAGGCTGGCAAAGCCCGGCACCTCGCGTCCGGTCATGACAAAGGTGCACGCAGGATCGTGGTTGATCGCGTTCGTGTGCACCGTCTTGATCAAGGCGATGTCATCGACGTGCTTCGCGGTGTGCGGCAGCAACTCGCTCACCCAGCGGCCGCACTGGCCATGCTGCGCAAACTTGAAGAGGCTTGGTGCCACCGGAAAACGCGCCTGCTTGCTGGTCATGCCAGTCAGCCGCTGCCCGCCCTGCACGCTCGGCGGCAGATCCTTGTCATACCACTGCTGCAGGCCCGGTTTGTAGTCCCAAGTATCGAGCTGCGACGGCCCGCCGTTCATGTGCAGGTAAATGACGGCCTTCGCCTTCGCCGCAAAATGCGGCAGGCCAGGAATCGGCGGGTGCACGCGGGCATCCGGCGCAGCGAGCGCGTCCTTGCCCATCAGATAAGTCAAACCGAGCCCGCCAAGGCGCATGCCACTGTGCCCGAAAAATTGACGGCGGGTTTGGAGGAGGTTGGATTCGAAGATCGGGGACATGAGGGGGAAATGTTTCAAGTTTCAGGTTTCAAGTTTCAGGAGTCGCATCCTGGACGGCGAAAGCTTCAGATTCGTAGTCGGCCAGTTCTTCGGAGTGAATGGTCCAAACGTCTTCGTTGGCTGGATCAGGACCTTCGCGAACAACGGAAGAGTATTTGGTGCCTCGATACTCGGTTCGGCGAAGGTAGTTCATCAATCCGGCAATAAGGCGACTGATCGAGAAAGCCAGAGCTCGAAGTTGAAGGGCTTCCTGATCCTCCAGGTAGCCTTGATCCTCGGCGAGGTAGAGCTGTGAACGAACCTCACCACAGGAGCCTTTGGCAATCGATAGAAATTGAGAGAACTCCTGACGCCCATCCCTCTCAAATCCTTCAGCGATATTGGAAGTGATCGAGATCACCGCCCGGCGAATCTGGTCCCGCAAAGCAAAGTCCTTCGAGAAACTCGAACGATGCGTCAGATCATAAACCATGCGCGCAAGTTCGCGTCCTTGCTGCCAGGACTTCAAGTCTTCGAATCGAGTGACGGCTTTGTTCATGGGGGCAAGATTTAGGGAGTGGGTTTCAGGTTCCAAGTTTCTGGTTTCTGGTTTCTGGTTTCTGGTTTCTGGTTGTTTTTTTTGATTTTTTTTTTATTGTGGTTTAAGACTTTAGCCTTGTAAAAAAAATTTACTTTA
>CAJCCF010000510.1 GCA_903960845.1 uncultured Verrucomicrobiota bacterium
ACGTAGAGTGAGCCATTGAGCCAGCATGCACCCTGCGGGAATGTCATCTTGTCGGCAAAGATCGTGCTCTTGTCGAAATTGCCATCTTTGTCAGTGTCCTCAAGCATGAGCACACGGTTGGGCGGATTGGCATCGAGTTGCGCCTTGTTCCAGTTCACACCCACGGCATCCCCCACGAACAAACGCCCCCGGTCATCAAGGCAGCCCATGATCGGATGGGTGACCAGCGGAGCTGCTGCAGCAACATGCAGCGTGTATCCTTCGAGCAATTCATGCTTCGGAAGTGCGAGTGCTGATTTGCCAGTGATCGTCACGGGACGACTGGCCGAGTCAGGGATGCTGTTTCCCCGATCGGGCGGAAGATCCGCAGCGTGAGAAAACGAGCCGAGAGCGAGTGCCAATATCAGGTGCCTGTTCATACAAGGAACAGAGTACCCTCTGAACCGGCATTTTATTGCACACCGGGTGCAGGTGTGGCTGCCGGTGCAGGCAAAGAAGCTGGTGCCGTTGCAGGCACTGCCGGTGCTGGCAAAGTCGCTGGTGCTGTTGTCGCTGGCACAGCAGGCAGGGTGGGTGCGCCGGGAGTTGCGGGAGGCGCATCAGCCGGCTTCGGTGGCTCGATCTTCGGCGCTGCCGGCATCGCCACGATTGGAGGCGGTTCGGGTTTCTTGAAGGGATCGGTCCAGTGATGCAGTTCGTGCCCGGTGCCTGGTGCCCCCACTTCCTTCAGATAGGAACGGCACTTCTCATGCCAGTGATCAAGGTTGGGGGCAGTGTTTGGCTTCTCAGCGGTTCCAGGAAAGATCAGGTAGGTGACTTTCAAATCACTTTCAGGCCGGCGATACGGTGTGGCCTTGGGATTGATCGCCTTGGCCATGAACAGTGAGGCTTCCCCCATCTTGGACGTCGGCCCGTAGTCCCCACAGATGGCGGGATACATTTTGTCGCCATAGATCACGACCGCGTAATCACCGATCTGCGGCGTGTGCTTGTTTGTGGCCGCATAAGGCCGGAACAGCAGTGAGATCACGATGAAGGGATCCTTCTCGGCAATGAGGCTGCTGCGTGCTTTCATTTCCTTGACCTCAATTTCAAGCTGGCTGACCAGGGCTTTCAATTCGCGGCTTTTTTCCGAAGGCAGGCCCTTGGCCGCCGCCTGCTCCTTGGCCGCCTTCAAGCGGTCCTGCCATTTGGAGAGAAGCGGGTTGGGGGTCTTTGTCTTCTTCGTCCAGGCATAGCTGGTGAAAGGCTGGTAGTAATCAGACATGGAGAGGTAGTCGTCCAGTGTCGCCATACGATCACCATCAGAACCATCAGTCACCACATCCATCTCGGATTGTACAAGCAGTGCTTTGCGTTTTGATGTGGGATGCGTCAGTTCCAGGATTGTTTCGCAATCAAAGAAGTTGTGCCGATCCAGAATTTTGTTCAGGCGCGTGATGTCACGCTGGATGGCGGCCGTTTTGTTTTCATATAGCTTGTGGTAGAAGCCTGACACCTTCGCCGTGGTGAGCATGGCCTCCAGATCCGGCAGCAGAGAAGGCAGTGCGGGGTTGATGCGCGTCAATTCGGGCACCGTTTGATTGGCCTTGGGCACCCGAACGCTGAGCTGGAACTCGGCCTTATAGGCATCGGGATTCAGGCGCTCCAGACTGGCATAAGTCCCCTGCTCGGTCTCGAGTTTGGTTTTGATGGTGATACCGTTGTAAAAAGTGGCCACATCCGCCTCCTTGCGCGGGATAAAAGCGTCCGACAGAGGTGGCGGGGGGGCGGGCACCTCTTTGATGATCTCCTTGATCACTTCCTTCGGCACCTCAATGCGCTTTTCGATCTCCCGCGTGATGACTTCAGTGCGTTTATTGCCAGCGCCGATGATCTCTTTGAGCCCCCGTTTGATCTTCCCGGCGAACGGCGTGAACGGGATCACCAGCAGGAGAGCGATGATCACCAGGACGAACAACCGGATCAGCGAACTCACCGCTCCACGCTTGTGGCGTGGCTCCCAATTTGAGGGCCCCAAATTTTGTGTCAGTGGTGTGTTATCAGGCGGCAATGGCTTCATGCTGGGCTTAGAGTGTGCCTTTGTTAAAGCGCCGCCGCAAGAACCAGCGCATTAAAGCACGCGGCAGCAACCGGAACAGCGACCCGGCAATGGACACTCCACGCCCGGGAAAAACACAAACTTTCCCGTCCCGCAACCCCGCAAGAGCCTCGGCAACGACCTGCGACGAGGGAATACGCAGCAGTCTCTGGCCACTACGATCAGTGTCGGTGCCATCAGGACGGCGGGCCGTCATGCTGAAGTTAGTCGGGGTCGGTCCAGGGCAAACGCAAGTCACCTGAATGTGCTGTGACTGCAATTCTACGGCCAAGGCCTCGCTAAAACTTGTGACAAAGGCTTTCGACGCCGAATAAACGGCATGGTCCGGCATGGGGATGGTGCCGGCGAGAGAGCTGATGTTGATGATGCCGGCAGGCACATTTGCCTGCAGATGCGGAAGCAACGCGTGAGTCAGCAGAACAAGGGCAGTTACATTCACATCAATTTGTGCCTGCAACCGCTCCTGAGTGGCGCTCGCCAGCGTGCCGTAGTCACCCAGGCCTGCATTGTTGATCAGCAGGTTCAGTGAAATTCCCGATTTTTTCACCCAGTCAACCAGCACGGAACGCCCGTCAGCCAGGGCAAGATCAGCTACCACGAGATGCACCTCCAAATCCGGCCTGATCGCGAGAAGATTCGTCTTCACCGCCTCCAAAGACTCGATTCGGCGAGCTACTAAAACGAGCATTCTTGCCTGCAGCGCCAGTTGCCGTGCAAACTCCGCGCCCAGTCCGGATGAGGCTCCAGTGATGATGGCGGTGCAGTCTTGGGTGGGAAACTTCATGCGTGGGCTTGCCTTTCGTTGTGAGGTCGGGACGATGCCCGTCCCGACATGACGATCAACCAGCTTTCCCAACAGAATCACTTCACCACGAAGGACGGAAGTTCCATCCGCAGCATCTTGGATCGCACCAATGCCGCCGTACAAAACCACTCCCTCGCTGAGGCCACCGTCCCTGTCGGTCAGCCTACCGAACGGCACTACCACAAATTGAGCGAGGAATTCTACTTCATCCTCGAAGGCCACGGGACCATGGAAATCAATGGTGAAACCCAACCCGTTGGGCCGGGCGATGCCATCCTGATTCCCAGCGGAGCCTGGCATCAAATATCCGCCTCACAGACGCTGCGTTTCCTCTGTTCCTGCGCGCCGCCTTACTCGCATGATGATACCTACTTCAGTGAATAGATAACAGCTGTCTCCAAAGAGACGGACCAATAATGTTGCCGCGTAAGCAACCTTACCAGTGCCATCCTGCGCAGAATCAGCCAACGTGGGGCCGATGGATGCGTAAGGGGCTTCCAGTCCCCGGTGAATACAAACAATGGACGAGACACGGGACACTGTTATTACCGGACATCGCTACAGGCAGAGACAGCCGATTCCCGCCCAGGGATGATGATTCGGCACGGGGAACTGCCCGACCAAATTTCAATACAGACGCTCGAATGTTCGCGATTGCAGAGGAACTGGCATTTGCGAGCCTATTAGTGTTTGATTCGGTATTCATCGATTTCTTTTATGACATCCAAGCAGC
>CAJCCF010000511.1 GCA_903960845.1 uncultured Verrucomicrobiota bacterium
ATCTGCTGGACCTGTTCTGGATGCCCGTGGTCGAGCCCTACGCCATCAGCGAACCGCTCTCCACCGCTGGCAAGATCAACATGAACTATCAGATGATGCCATTCACCCACATCCGTCGTGCCACCGCCATGCATGCGGTGATGAAGGGGGAATTGTTTGCCGCCCTTCCAAATGCCGACCACTCGCGTGCACGTCGCGTGCGTTTGGGTTTTGGAGGGCAGGGCAGCACGGCTCCTGTATTCCACTACGAACAACCGGGCCCGTCTGATGATGCGAATAATAACCCGGGAGCATCAGCGCGCTGGTATCGCTCCATCGCCATCGACCGGTTGAATGATGAGTCGGGCGGCGCAGACAATGCCTGGTGGAATGTGCCAGCCAATCAGCGGGTGCAGGCCACGCTTCGTCAGTTTGAGGAGCGCTTCAATTTCACCGCAACCGCCAATGGCAATGGAGCCAGCGGCCTCGGGGGTGCCTCATCTGGTCTGCCTGCGACGTTCCGGGCAGGATTGTTCCGCTCCGCCTCACAGATCTGCGAAGTTCACCTGATCCCTTCCCGCGTCTCTGTGAGCGGCAGTAACACAAGGGTAACATCACCCGTCCCGGCCGTCACTGATATCACGGAAAATATTGCCGCCACCAGCCTGAACAGTTACAGCGACCGCGAGGATGCGATGGTGAGATTCTGGTCCAATCACTCTTCCACCGGGGACAACACCCGCGAAAGACCCTACTCAAATCTGTACGCAAAGCTGACCACGCGTTCGAATACCTTCCGGGTGCATGTTCGCGCGCAGAGCATCAAAAAAGCAGGCCGCGGTCCGAGCGTGAACATCTTCAATCCAGCCGAAGATCAGGTGACGGGAGAGTATCGCGGGTCTTTCCTGCTGGAGCGCTACATCGACATGGCCGATTTGAAGGCCGCTGGAACTGCCGCCGATTTCACCGTGGGTAATCCGATGGATGAGACCGCGCATCCGCCTTTGGACTCGTATTACCGCTTCCGGGTTTTGGAATCGAAACGCTTCGCTCCCTGATCAACTACCTTCACGCCCGACATGAAATCATATCGTCATACCATGCCATCGGGAGGGCGCCGTGCCTTCACCCTGGTGGAGCTGCTTGTCTCACTCGCGGTTCTTACCATTCTGTTGCTCATCAATGCGCAAGTCATTGGTCAGGTTCAGGCCACCTGGTCTGCCTCCAATGCTCGGGTGAGTCAGTTTCGTGAAGCGCGAACAGCGTTCGACATCATTACCCGAAATCTGAGTCAGGCCACGCTCAACACGTTCATGGACTACCAGACGAACTACCTGGCAACTGCCGCATCCACAAGCGGCACCTCGACAGGTGGTCCGGGCTCTTATGTGCGCAAATCGGACTTGCAGTTCATCTGTGGAAAAGCCTCTGTTTTGGTTCCTGCCGGTGGCGGTGGCGCCAGCCTTCCCGGGCACGCTGTGTTTTTTCAGGCACCTCTCGGAGTGACTGAAAACCCGAACTATGTCGGATTGGACCGGCTGCTCTGCCCGAGAGGGTACTTTGTTCAGTTTTCATCTGACGAATTCTTCAAACCCGCTTTCCTGCCCAGCGGCAATTTGCGTTACCGCTATCGCCTGATGGAGTACTCACCCCCGGCTGAGAAAAACTCAATTTACTCCCTGCCCAA
Organism: uncultured Verrucomicrobiota bacterium; assembly: GCA_903960845.1. Classification (GTDB taxonomy): domain Bacteria; phylum Verrucomicrobiota; class Verrucomicrobiia; order Verrucomicrobiales; family Verrucomicrobiaceae; genus Prosthecobacter. Next base: position 1,667 of record CAJCCF010000511.1, read on the forward strand.
ATCGGCGAGCGGGACGGTCAGTGGTAACTGGTTTGCAGACGCAGGCGCCAAGATGAGAAAGGATGAGACGGCCACCAATATCAGCACGACTCGCCCGGTGGCTGATAACATCCTGATGCTGATCATTTCACCAAGAAGAGAGCCTACGGCTGCCGAGGCCACCGCTGGAAGCAAGGAGAGCGCCAGTGGACCAACTTCAATCGCCCCGAGTTATACCTATGATTCAACCCAAATTGTGGGTGCGACGACCACGGCAACTCAGGGCACGCAAAACCTCCTGCCGCCGCTCGTTCGAGTGGTGCTCGTCGCGATCGATGAAAAATCAGCGGATCGTCTCGACCAGCAGAAGGGGACGGGTGGCACGGGTGGTGGCACGCCACCTTTTGGGGACACCCTCAATACGCCATTTTCACAAGCCTATCAGCTGGACACTGAAATTGCCGCACTGGTTAAGATCCTGAGCGCTCAAAATGTCAACTATCGTGTCTTTTCCGCTACCGTGCAGTTGCGCGGAGCCAAGTGGGGTATCTAAAATCACCGGCCCGCCACCATTATGATCATCATGCCATCTTCCATCCGGGCACGCGTTCAGGCCTTCACCATGGTCGAAATGCTCTCCGTTGTGGGCATCATCGCGCTGCTTGTTGCCCTGGTCACACCAACCCTGGTGGATGTCCTCCGCTCCACCCGGCTCAATTCCTCCGGTGACAGCCTTCAGAACCGCCTAAGCCTTGCTCAACAAAGTGCGGTCTCCAAAAGCAACGAGGTGGAAATGCGATTCTACAAATACGTGGATCCTGATTCTGAAAGGCCCGCGGAAGCACTTTTCTATGCCTATCAGGTGATTGAGACTCCCAATGGTGGAAGTCCAAGAGCCATTTCTGAAGTTTATTATCTCGATTCGGGCATCGTGCTGTCTTCGGATAAAAAGTTTTCCCCGCTTCTGCAGGTGGTTGCCGCGCAGCAGCCGGACGCCAATAAAAAATTCATCTTCGAACCACCAACCGGTGTTGGCGGGGCTGCGGTCACTTACGCCGCCCTCCGCTTCTATTCGGACGG
>CAJCCF010000512.1 GCA_903960845.1 uncultured Verrucomicrobiota bacterium
AGATTGCGGACTATCTCGCGCTGCCGCTGGTGCGCAGCGGGGTCTATCTCGGCGCAGGCAGCCTCAGCAATCGTTCGGTGGCCATCAGCATGCCGGGAGATTGGCCGCCGGGTGACTACCGGCTGCGGATACGCCTCGGCTGCACCGAGCCGGAGCGTGTGCTGCTTTCAAGCCGCACGGGTGAGGTGCCGGATACCAAGGTGAGCATTCCATTTCACGCTGACCGCTGCTTCATCGATGTGTCACCGACGGGAGGCGCCGAGCCGCCGCTCAGCACGCACCATGCCACGGCCAAAGTCACAGCCCCTCAGGAGTTGCTGGTGCCGCTGCACGTCGAGTCAGGCGGGAACCGCCACTTCCGCGTGAGCGAACGCGGCAGCTATGAAGGCAGGCCTAACAATTACTTTGAAGAGGCCAGGGTCCGAAACCGTGTGGGGAGCGATCCTGTGCTGTGGGTGGACTGGCTGGAGGTGGAGGGGCCGATGGTTCCCGCATCCCGCATGGCGGCGCGGGAGGAGATGAAAAGCTGGCTGGAGCGCCTGGATAAGAAGGAGTGGACCACCTTGCAGTTCATCCAAGCCTTTGCGGCAAAGGCACTGCGCGGGCGTCCTCCGGCCCCGGCATTCCTGGAGCGGCTGGCAACGATCCACGATGAGCAGTCACACAACGGCATGAAACCGCGCCTGGAGGACACGCTCGCTGTCGTGCTGGCTTCGCCATCGTTTCTCTATCTCGCTGAACCGGGCACGGATCGAAAACCCCGCCTCTTGACGGACACGGAGCTGGCCTCGCGCCTTTCGTATTTCCTCTGGAGTGCGCCGCCGGATGAGGCACTGCGGTCGCTCGCCAAACAGGGCGCATTGATTGACCCAAAGGCGCTCGAAGTGCAAGCCGACCGCTTGCTGGCCGATGAGCGTGCGAGTGACTTTGTTCAGGCATTCGTGGGTCAATGGCTTGGCTTGAGCCGGCTCGATTTCTTCCAGTTCAACATCAAGATGCATCGCGACTTTGATCTGGGGATGAAGGAGGCCGCGCGGCAGGAGGTGTACCAAACCTTTGCCCATCGGCTGCACCACGGCGGCAGTCTGTCCCGCCTGCTCAAGTCCGATACCGTGGTCATCAACGGCATCCTCGCGAACTACTACGACATCCCCGGCGTGGCGGGCGATGCCTTCCGCGAGGTGAAGCTCCCGCCCGGCTCGCCCCGTGGTGGATTGCTCGGCATGGCGGGCATCCTCGCCATGGGTGGCAACGGCGAGCACACCAGCCCCGTCGAGCGTGGAGCCTGGGTGCTGCGCAAGCTCATGCACGCACCACCACCGCCCGCTCCTCCGAACGTGCCGATGCTCACCCGGCTCGCAGGCAAACCACTGACCACGCGCGAACTCATCGCCGCGCATCAGGAGGAGCCGCAGTGCGCGCAGTGCCATCGCAAGATCGACCCCATCGGCTTCGGCCTTGAGAACTTCAGCGCCGCCGGCAAGTGGCGCACCGAGGATGACCGGCCCGGCGTGCCCGCCAATCGCCGCACCATCGACCCCAGCGGTGCCTTCTTCAAAGGCGCGTCCTTTCGCGATTACCCGGAGTTGCGCGACCAGATCGCCGCCAAGCCTGAGCGCTTTGCCCGCGGCTTTGCCGAGGCGCTCATCGAATACGGTCTGGGCCGCTCAGTCGGCTTTCAGGACGAGGATTTAATCGAGGCCATGATGAGCCGCGCCCGTGCAAAGGACTTCGCCATCCGTGAGTTCGTCCACGCACTTGTGAGCAGCAAAGAGTTCCGCAGCAAATAGCCCTTCACCAGATCACCCATGAAATCATCAGCCATTCCACGCCGCCATTTTCTCCGCTCCGCCGGCACCCTCATCGCGCTGCCAGCCCTTGAGTCCATCGGCTTCCGCCGCTTTGCCTCGGCAGCGCCTTCCATTCCGCGCCCGAAGCGCATGGTCTTCCTCGGCTTCGGATTCGGTGTCACTCAGGAAAGCTGGCTGCCGGATGCGAAACAGACCGGCGCTGCCTACACCCTCCCGCCGGGACTGGCACCGCTCGCGCGGCATCAGGCAGACTTCACCATCGTGCAGGGGCTCACGAACAAACACTCTGCGGAAGCACACTGGGGCAGCACCTTCTGGCTCACGGGCGCGAACCGTTACGCCGAGCCGGGCCAGAGCATGCACAACAGCATCTCCGCCGACCAGGTTGCGGCGCGAGTGTTGGGCAAAGACACCCGCTTCACCTCGCTCCAGCTCAATGGCGGCGACCCCAACCTCGACGGACCCGGACACGGCCCCGGCCTCTCCCTCGCATGGGATGCAGGCGGCAAGCCAGTCGCCGGCCTCAACGATCCTGTTGTCGCCTTTCACCGCCTCTTTTCCGATGACACACTCCCACTCGCCCAACGCCAGGCCATGCTCGCCAGGGAAGGCAGCGTGCTCGACGCCGTGATGGAGGACGCCAGTCAGCTCCTGCGCGGCCTGAGCAAGCGCGACACCGACAAACTCGAGGAATACTTCCAGAGCATCCGCGAGATCGAAGTCCGCCTCAGCAAGGAAGAAAAATGGCTCTCCGTCGCCAAGCCCAAAGCGCCCCTCAGCGAGCCAAAGCCGGGCCTCCAGGGCGTCGCGGAAGTCAAGCTCATGTATGACCTCATGGTCGCCGCCTTCCAGACCGACAGCACCCGCGTCATCACCTACCGCCAGCCCATCAGCACTCTGCTCAGCAGTCTCGGCATCAAAGTGACCGCGCACGACATGAGCCACTACTCCCCGGGAGAACGGCAGGCCGCCTCCCAAAAGCGCGACGTCACTCAAAGCGAACTCCTCGCCCATCTCATCGACAAGCTAAAAGCCACCCGGGAGCCCGACGGCACAAGCCTCTTCGACCACACATGCCTCGCCTACGGCAGCAACCTGCGCAGCGTCCACAATCTCGACAACTGCCCCACGCTCCTCACCGGGCGCGGTGCCGGCATCAAGCTCGGCCAGCACCTTGTCGTCTCCAAAGACACGCCGTTGTGCAATGCCTGGCTCACGATGCTGCATGGCATTGGCGTGAGCGCCGAGCGCCATGGCGATAGCACGGGCGTGCTGAAGGAGATTGTGGCGTAAGCGGCTTTCCCGGTAGGTTCACGCACGTTCAAGCCTTTCTAAACTCCCCCTTTTCAATCCCATGAAACTCGCGACGAACACCATCATCATCCGCCATGGCCAGTTCGTCGATAACACCGGCAGCCCCTTAGACAACCCGCCAACCAAAGACTATCCATGAAACCAAAACCGCTCGCCTCACTCGTCCTCTTCACCTTCGCCATTTTCGCGACCGCATCCGTCAGTCTCACCGCTGCCGACGCACCGTCCATCTTCGACCGCAAGAACATCGCTGCATTGTGGATCGTGCCCTACGATGCAAAGAAGCGCGGCTCCGAAGAACGGGCGCAGATGTTGAAGGAGCTTGGCTTGACCAAGCTCGCCTATGATTGGCGGGCCGAACATGTCCCGACCTTCGATGCCGAAGTCGAGGCGATGCAGAAGCATGGCATTGAAATCACCGCGTGGTGGTATCCCGGCCGCAATCCGGAAATCCTCAATGCCATCAAGCGCCACGGCATCCATCCGCAGCTCTGGGTTTGCGGTTCGCGTGCCATCACGGTGACCAACGATGCCGAGCGAATCGAAGCCGAGGCCGCACGCATCCGGCCCATCGCTGAGGATGCGGCAGCGCTCGGTTGCAAAGTGGGACTCTATAATCATCGCGAGCCATGGTTTGAGGAGCAGGACCATCAAATCGCCATCATCGAGCGGCTGAAGCGCGACGGCATCACGAACGTAGGCATCGTGTTTAACTTCCACCACTGGCGTGGCTCCCTGGCGGAGTTCCCCGCGCTGTTCAAACGCATCCAGCCCTACCTGATCGCGGTGAATCTCAACGGCATGAGGGCCGACACCACGCAGTATACCGGCGTGCGCTACATCGGCTCCGATGAGTCGGAGTTGGCGATGATCCGTGTCGTCGAGTCGAGCGGCTGGCGCGGCCCGGTCGGCATCATCCACGAGCGCGGCAACCTCGACGCTGCTGAAGGACTGGCTCGCAATCTCTCGGGCCTCGAATGGATTCAGAAGGAACTGCACCAGCCGGGATCCGGCGGCCCAAAGCCGCAGGAGACCACCGCACCAGTGCTGCCCAAGCCTGCGTCCTCCCCGAGTCCGCAACCAGATAGCAAAAACTCCAAGTAAAGAGCACGCTCAAGCTCCTCACCACACTTGTTCTTGCCCTGGCTTCCGCTGCCTTTGGCCCGCCATGTCCACCGCACCATACAATCACGACGCCGAGCGCATCCGCGAGCGGTTGCAGCGTCGCGTGCAAAAGCTCCGGGAACCATCACGTCCCGGCATGGATGCGCAGCGGCGGTAGATTCTCCGCATCGTGGCCGTAAAGCTTCGTTGCTCACGACGGTTGTCTTTTGCCATGCTCAATACGCCCCGATTTCTCACCGCCGTTCTTCTGGCATCCTTGTCGGCGCTTCACGCCGCCGACACTCCGGCCAAACCGAAAGCCGCCACACCGCCTGAGTTCGCTGCCATCACGGATGATCCCAAGCTGCCGCGTGTGCTGTTGATGGGCGACCCCGTATCCATCGCGTATGCATTGGAGGTGCGGAAGTTGCTGGCGGGCGCGGCGAACGTGCATCGCGTGCCCGCGAACTGCGGCTCGACGAAGACGGCGCTCGGCTCCTATGGCCTGGTGCGCTGGCTGCCTGACCCGAAAGAGAAATGGGATGTCATTCACTTCAATCACGGCCTGCACGATCTCTCGTATCGTTTCGCCGATGACAGCGACAAGAACGCCAAAGGCGAATACGCATCGCCCACCAACGGCGGGCATCCAAACGTGCCTCCTGAGGTTTATGAAAAGAGCCTGCACCAGATCATCGCACGCCTGAAGCAAACCGGTGCCAGTCTCATCTTCGCCAGCACCACGCCCGTGCCCGAAAGCGATGCCGCGAAGTATGTGAAGGACAGCGAGCTGCCCTACAACGAGATCGCGAAAAAGGTCATGACTGAGGAAGGCGTGACCTGGAATGATCTCTGGTCGCTGGTGAAACCGCGTCAGTCCGAACTGCAAGGCAAGCGCAACGTCCACTTCATGCCGAGTGGCTCGGCGGTGATGGCGAAGCAGGTCGCTGAACGAATCCGTGCGGCATTGGTGCAGGCCAAACGGTGATTTGCGGCATTCAGTTATTCTGCAATGACCGCGAGGACAAAGAACGCTCATTGGGCAACGTTTGTGTTCATCCGTGTTTCCAACTCCACCCACCCGCCACATGCCCAAAATCACTGCGCTCATTGGCGCCTTCGCCATGGCGCTGTCAGCCATCGCTCAAATCGCGACTGACACTGATGAGCCGGAGGACATGATTCTCGGTTTCCGGGGCAAGTCGAAGTATCAGATCATCGTGCCGGATGTGGCGGCGAATCCCACGGCGGAGTCGTCGGTGACGCGGGCGGCGGAGTTGTTGCAGCAGGCGTTCGCGGCGAACAAGATCATGCTGCCGGTGGTGAAGGAGTCGCAGGCTGAGGCGGAGCGTCCGGGTTTCTATCTGGGGGCGACGAAGTATGCGGCGGCGAATGTTGATTTGAAGCAACTGACGGGATGGGCTCATGCGCACAAGGTGGTGGGGCGCAATGTGATCATCGCTGGCAATGACGAGGCGGATGTGTTGCAGGGAAAGCGCAGCATCCCTGGATGGCGATCTGCGAGCAAGGACTCGCCCCTGCCGTATGAGGGTACGTTGTTTGGCACCGCGGAGTTTGTGCATCGTTTTGTCGGAGCGCGGTTTTTGTCGCGGGATGAATCGGGCACGACCTTCGTGCCGCAGTCGATCATTCATGTGCCGCCGACGCTCGATGTGCGCAGCGAGCCGCATTTCATCGAGCATGACATGCGCAATGGTCCGGAGTTGTTCTACACGGCAAATCATTGCCGGCGCTTCACACGCGTGTGGTCGCGTGGCGGTCATCAGCATCCCTCGGCGGTGCCGATCGAGGAATATGGAAAGACGCATCCCGAGTATTTCATCCTGACGGGCAATGTGCGGCAGCCGGAGGTCGGCGCGACGGACGGCCAGCTTTGCCTCTCGAACCCCGAAGTGCGTGAACTCATCTACAAGCACATCCTCGCCAGCCTCGACAGTGGCTACGATGTCATCGAGTTGGGCCACGCCGATGGTTTCCGGCCCTGCCAGTGCAAAGAGTGCGCGGCGCTCTATGGCGTGCAGCTCACGACGAAGCCGACCGACGGCATCGCCTTCAACAACGACCGCGCCTGGGGTGAGAAGATCTGGATCATGCATCGTGATCTGGCCGTGCGGCTGATGAAGGATCGTCCGGGCAAAAAGCTCATGATGACCTCCTACGGTCCCACGATTCAGCCACCGCAGACCTTCCTCGAGTTCCCGGAAAACACGATCATCGAGATGATGCACTCCGACGAAGCGGCCTTCACCGCGTGGAAGCAGCTCAAGGTGCCCGGCGGCTTCTCGGCGTATCTTTATAACTGGGGAAACTTCCATCTCGTCGGCCTCACGCCGCTCACCACCGTCTCAATGATCGCGGAGCAAAATCGCCTGCTCGTGGAGAACAACGTGCGCATGGTGCAGGTGAATGGCAGCCCCGGCGCAGGCCAGTGGGGGCTCGAAGGGCCGAACATCTATGTGTATCTGCGGCTCGCTATTGATCCAAAACGCCAGAGCGCGAACGAACTCTTCGACGAGTATTTGCAGGCCGCCTTTCGCGAGTGCGAGAACCCGATGCGCCGCTTCTTCACCAATGTGCAGAAACGCGTCGAGCTGTGGCGCGTGCTGCGTGACTACGCGTATCAGTCCGGTCGCGATCCCATTTTCGCGCTCGGCACCCTTTGGCCGCCGGACGTGATCAACTCACTCGAAGAAGACCTCGCCGCCGCCGAAGGCAGCGCCGAACTGCCCGAAGTGAGGCGCAGGCTCGACATCGTGCGCTACGAGTTCGATTTCCTGAAGCACCTCGCGCTCGTGATCAATGCGTGGCGCAATCATCAGGCGATGAACAACGTGGCCTCGCTCACGCAACTGCTCGATGCGGTGGATGCGCGCAATGCCTTCATCGCTGGCGTGGCCAATGGCGACGCGAAGTATGCGAAGAAAAAGAATCCCGCGTATCGCTTCGCCGACGAAAAGAGCCTGAAGTATGCCGGACGCTATTTGGAACGTGCTCCATTCAACTGGGACACCACGAAGATGAGGGCGAATCCGGCGCAGGTGCTACAGCAGAGCCAGTCGCTAACCATTGATCATATCACCGGGCCTTTGACGCTCGATTCATCGCATTGGGAGAAAGCCGAATCGCATCCACTTTTACCCACCGATACCGCCGTGACGAAACTACAGGCACCCTCCACCTTCCGCGTGCTCTGCGATGACTCGAATCTCTACATTCGCGTCAGCGGCGAACAACCGGCGAACAAGACGAATTTCGTCGCCCGCGGCCACGATGCCGAGCTGTGGTTGCAGGAGAGCATCGTCGTCAATGTTTCGCCCATCGCCGACAAGAGCCGCTACTTCTACTTCGCCTACGAGCCCGAGCCGACGTCGTTCAACGAGGCCGAGCATGGCTTCATCGCCGACTACCTGCACCCGCGCTACGGCTGGAATGACGAGGGCTGGAACGGCGCGTGGACCTTTGAAACCAAGCTCATCCCGGCCAAGAACCGCTGGGAGTCCATGGCCGTCATTCCCTTTGAAACCCTGCGCACCAAGGCACCCAAAGCTGGCGACACCTGGTATCTCAATGTCGGTCGCGTGCACTTCACCGACTCCACCGACAAGAAGACCAACCGCGAATTCTCAGCTTGGACCAGCAAACTCAACGCCTCCCGCATCCCCGGCGATGCGAGCTTTGGAAAAGCTGTTTTCAAGTGAGGCCGACTGATTTCAAAACTGCTCTAGCCAACCTCTGATCCTCATGATTTTACCCGTCATTATTCTACCATAAAATCTTGGTAGAATTATGGAGGGTAAAATAATGGGACCTTCATTCTTCTGCCATTTCCCCCTTCGTATGACTCGACTCATCGCCATCTTCCTAACCCTGCTCACCGCCTCATCCCACGCGGTCGATTATCAGGCACTCAGCGCCGTAAAGCGGCTCACGGCTGACAAGCGCTACGACGAAGCCATTCAGAAGCTCGAAGCCCTCGCGGCGAAGACCGAGGAGGTCGGCGAGAACTTCCACTACCTCGACCTCGCCATGGACATCACCGTGAAGTCGCTCAAGAACGCAGACCGGTCACTTGCGCTTGCCACGCAGGTGAAGGATGCCGCACATCGCGACTTTGCCAGGCTGCACGTGCTCACCGACTTCCAGCGCTACGATGAAGCGCTCGCCTCCGTGCGCGAGGAAGCCATCGAAACCTGGCCGGTGCGCTGCCGCGGGCAGGCGCATGGCTTTCTCGCCGAGATCTACCACAAGAAGAAGGACGAAGCCGCCGAGCTTCGCCAATGGCAGAAGGCCGCCGAGGCCCCTGGGGCCGAAGTCAGCGTGCGTGGCCGCGCCCACCGCGAAGCCGCCGTGCTCCACCTTAAGCAAGGCAACACCGCCAAGGCCGAAGAGCACCTCCGCAAAGCGCTCGCCGTCACCCCAGCGAACTACGCCTGGCGCATCGAGAGCCTCGCCGGTCTCTCACGTCTGCTCATCGACAACAAACGCCCAAGAGAAGCCGTGAAAGCCTTCGAAGGCACCGACTTCAGCAAGATCGACCACATCACCAGCAAAGGCACCCTCCTCGAAGCCTACGCCCGCGCCCTGCTCGCCGCCGGAAAGAAAATCAAAGCCATCGAAACCTTCGACCAACTCCTCCAGCTCAACCTCCCCGCCCCCTGGAAAGACCGCATCAACCAGGAACTCGATCAAATGGCGGAGGCGTTTTGAGTTCGATCTGTTGGACGGGCCGTAACTAGCAAGAGACAGCACTTTCAGGTTCCGATGGACCATTGATCCCAGTATCTCGACAAAGCAAAAGACTCTCGCCTGTCGACACGGTGTGCCTACCGAACGAACCCAAGAACAACTTTTGCGGCGAGCCATTCTGTTACCGGGAAAGAGTTCCTGTAAACGGTTGGTCTGTTCCTGTGGAATGCCTGGGCAAGTAGTGATCTCGAATCGCTTCAAAGATGGAGCTGAAAACAGAGCTGAAACGTCTGTGAGCTCCCGACAGTATGCGAGCCCGAGCGTTTTCAGGGAAGGAAGATTCGCAAGGGGGCTGACATCGACTGCATGTGGCGTCCGCCCACCAAGGAAAAGAACGGCCTCTACCGCCTCCTCGAAGACGGAGCCTCCGGCCTCATGATCCCCCACGTCAGCAGCGCCGATGAAGCCCGCGCTCTCGTCAGCGCGATCAAGTTCCCGCCACTCGGAGACCGCGGCTTCTGCGGCGGCGGACGCGATGCCGACTATTGGATCGGCAAACCCGATGACTACACCGACGCCGCCAACCGCGAGACCTTCCTCAACGTCCAAATCGAAACCCCTGCCGCTCTCGCCAACGCCGAAGCCATCGCCGCCGTGCCCGGCGTGGACATCCTCTTCATCGGCCCTGGCGACATGTCCCTGCGCCTCGGCTGCACCCCCGGCGTCAATGATCCCGTCATGATGGACGTGCAGAAGCAAATCGCAGCCGCCTGCAAAAAGCACGGCAAAGCCTGGGGCCGCCCCGTCGGCTCCGCCGCCGATGCCAAAACGCTCATCGACCTCGGCGCGCAATTCATCGTCCACGGCAGCGAGTTCGGAGCCGTCCACGCCCACTTCACCGCCTGCGCCGCCGACTTCGACTCCATCCTCGGCGAGACCGCCGGTGTACCTGTGATTCCTGAAGGCAGGACGTACTGATGGCGGCACAAATTCACGCTCTTCCTTTTGAGCAGAGTTTGCGCAATGGGAGGTAGTATGTTTTGCGGGGGCCATGTGCTATTGTCTTGGAGCATGAAGATCACCCCTGAGCTTTTTCACGCCTATCTCAAGTGCCCGACGAAATGCTGGCTGCGAGAGAACCATGAACAGGAAAGCGGCAACCATTACGCGGAATGGTTCAAAACGCAGAACGACCAGTATCGTGCCACAGGGACCGAACGACTGGTTGCCACATCGTCGATCGATGACGTTGCGGTGTCGCCAGATGAGGAAAGTATTAAAACGGACAAGTGGCGGTTGGCTACCAATTTGGCAGCACACGCTCAAAGCGATTCGTGGATCGTGGAATCGGAACTTCATGCTGTCGAACGTGTGCCATCCACAGGCCGTGGAAAAGCTGCGCTATTTATTCCCATCCGTTTCATCTTCACCAACAAGCTGGGCAAGGATGACAAACTGATGCTGGCATTCGACGCCTTTGTACTCTCGAAGTCACAGGGGCGTGAAATCAAGAGTGGCAAGCTCATCCATGGCGACGATAGCACCACGTTCAAAGTGAACACCTCGGCGCTGGCTGGCGGAGTGCGAAAGCACGTCAACAAAATCGCCGAGTTACTCTCTGGCCCAACGCCACCCGAAGTAGTTCTGAACCGCCATTGCACCGAATGCGAATTCCAGGCTCGATGTCGGAAGAACGCTGTCGAGAAGGACGATCTCAGTCTCTTAGCCATGATGAACGCAAAGGAACGCCAGGAGCTGCGCAGCAAAGGCATCTTCACTGTCACCCAACTCTCCTACACGTTCCGTCCCCGCCGCCGACCCAAACGATTGCGCGATAAACGCGAGAAATATCATCACGCACTCAAGGCTCTGGCGATTAGAGAGCAGAAAATCCACATCGTCGGCAGACCGGAACTCAAGATTGAAGGCACGCCCGTCTATATGGATGTCGAGGGCCTGCCAGACCGTGATTTCTACTACCTCATCGGCCTGCGCATCGGCGACGGCGATTCCGCCATCCAGCATAGCCTGTGGGCGAACACCGTCGAGGATGAGGGGCATATTTGGCGGGAATTCCTCACTATCCTCGAAACCGTCGAAAAGCCGACACTGATCCACTACGGCAGTTACGAAACAAGTTTTTCTAAACGGATGGCGGAGCGTCATGGCAATCCACAGAACGAATCGGTCGCGGCAAAAGCAATAGTCTCAGCTCGCAATCTCGTCTCGATGGTGTTTGGGCAAATCTACTTCCCCACCTATTCCAACAGCCTGAAGGAGATCGCCCGATACCTGAACTTTGAATGGTCTGAAGCGGAGGCAGCGGGAATGGGTTCGATTGCTTGGCGTCATGCTTGGGAGAAATCCAGGGCAACGGCATTAATGCAGAGACTGATCACATATAACACGGAGGATTGCTTGGCACTCTCCCGGTTGAGTGAGCGGCTCGGCAATCTTTCGGAGAATGGTGGAAATGCTAACTGCTCCACAGGCGTGGTTCTCACGGATTCACTGCAGCGCAATTCCCCCTGCACGTTTAAGGTGAATCAGTTTCAGATCCCGGCATTTGAGCAAATCAACAAAGCTGCCTATTGGGACTATCAGAGAGAGAAGGTCTTTGTGAAATCCAGTGAACGCCTGAGAAAAATCGCTCAGAAGGACCGTGCACAAAAGAGACTAAAACCGTGCGCTAACAGAGTCGTGGAATGGCCAGGGCCAACAGCATGCCCGAAATGCGAGTCGCTTAAAATATACAAGCATCAAACTGCACGCAAAATTGTGATTGATGTCCGATTTGGTACTGCAAGCGTCAAGAGGTGGGTGACAAAATATCTATTCCACCGCTACAGATGTCCGACGTGCCGGGCGGTATTCCACAATCCTACATGTGCCTGGAGCGGTGAGAAGTTTGGTCCAAACCTCCGAGCTTTTTGCGTCTATCAAAACATTGACTTGAGAATTCCACAGGAACGAGTCGCCGCTTTCCTCAACCTGATTCTTGGCTTTCAGCTTTCACGCGGGAAGATCAACAAGTTCAAGGAGAGTGCTGCTGTTTTCTACGAATCAACTTACCAAAAGTTGCTGGAAGCAATTGTCGCCGGACCTTTGGTTCATGCAGATGAGACCAAAGTGAATCTAGGTGGACAGGATGGTTACGTCTGGGTTTTCACCAATCTTGAAGAAGCGGTTTATCTGTATTCTCCATCAAGGGAGGCAGATCTGGTTCAGCGCGTCCTGAAGGATTTTAATGGCGTGCTCGTTTCGGATTTTTACGCGGCATACGAATCCCTAAACTGCGCCCAGCAAAAGTGCCTGATTCACCTCATCCGGGACTTGAACGATGATGTGTTCAAAGAACCATTTAACAACGAGTTCAAAGAGTTGGTTGGCGAATTCGCGGCCTTGCTCAAGCCAATGATCGAAACAATTGATCGCTTCGGGTTGAAGACACGGTTTCTCCGCAAGCACAAGGCTGCGGTGGATCAGTTCTTCAAGTGGCTGACACATCAAGTATACCGAAGTGAGACTGCTCTGAAGTGCAAGCGCCGCTTGGAGAAGAACCGAGAAACTCTGTTTACGTTTCTCGATCACGATGATATTCCTTGGAACAACAACAATGCAGAGCATGCGGTCAAAGCGTTCGCGCTACTGCGCCGGGATTTCGACGGACTCTCGACTGAGAAGGGAATCAAAGAATACCTAATCCTCCTCAGCATCTGCCAAACCTGCAAATTCATGGGGGTGGACTTTTTGGATTTCCTCCGTTCTGGTGAGAAAGACATTCATGCCTTCTCCGAAAGTCGGCGCAGTGTATTGAGTCACTCCCTTGTTGATCTAAAATAACAAAGCGGTGACAGAATGACCTGCCCCCTATGCAATACTCAAACCCGCAGCCGTTTGCACCATTTGGAAGGTAAGACTTACTGATCACCTAATGAATCTCCACCATCTCATCTGCATCACCGTATGCTGCTGGTCCACCATCACAGGCGCCGAGCAGCCCTCTGCATGGATGGAGCCCTTCCCGCCGCACAAGATCGCCGGGAATCTCTACTACGTTGGCTCCAAAGACCTCGCGTCGTATCTCATCGTCACGGCTGAGGGCCACATCCTCATCAACAGCAGTTTTGAAGAGTCCGTGCCGCTCATCCGGGCCAGCATCGAGAAACTCGGCTTCCAATTCACCGACGTGAAGATCCTGCTCATCAGTCACGCGCACTCGGATCACTGCGCTGGCAGCGCGGAGATCATCAAGCAGACGAAAGCGCAATACTTTGTCATGGAGCAGGACGCCGCTGCCGTGGAGAGCGGCGGTGCGAAGAAGACCCGTCTGAAGGCCGACTACACGCAGTTCACGCCTGCCAAAGTGGATCGCCGGCTCAAAGACGGCGATGAAGTCAAACTTGGCGGCAGCACCCTCGTGGCTCATCTCACACCCGGTCACACTCGCGGCTGCACCACGTGGACGATGAAGGTCGATGGACTCAATGCCGTCATCATCGGCAGTCCGAATGTGAACCCCGGCTACATCCTCGTCGGCAATCAGGATTACCCGGGCATTGCCACCGACTACGAGCGCACCTTCCGCTTTCTCAAAGCGCAGCCGGTCGATCTTTTCCTCGGCGCCCACGGCGGCTACTATGACATGAATGCCAAGCACGCCCTTCTTGGCACCAGCGCCAAGAATTCCTTCATCGACCCCGAAGGCTACCAGCGTTACGTCGCCGATCGCGAGAAAGCCTTCCTCACGGAACTGGCGAAACAACAGGCCAGGTAAGCCCATGAATCACGTCCTTCTGTTCCTCCTTGCTCTCAGCCCTGCGCTCCACGCCGCTGAGCCGCTCTTCACCATCAAGCTCGACACTGTGAGCGATGGCTTCGATCAAAAATCCTGCTGGGTGCATCCGCGTGCTGGCGCGATCCCGGGCAAACCGCCGAAGGTCGTGCTCACGATGCAAAAAGCCATGCTTGTGGGCAGCGACATTTTTTACGCGCTCAACGAAATGCGCACGGACGACCTCGGTAAAACCTGGGCCGGCCCCATTGAGCACAGCGATACGCTCGGACGTCGTAACGAACCCGGCGGCATCGTCGTGGCCGCCAGCGACTTCTGGCCGAAGTGGCATGCAAAATCAGGCAAGCTCCTCGGCATCGGCCACAACGTGCGCTACGCGAACAACAAGGTCATGCCTGCCGCCATCCGCCCGCGCGAGACCGTCTATTCCATTTACGATCCTGATCACCGCACCTGGTCCGCCTGGAAGCCGCTGCAGATGCCTGATGAGCCACGCTTCTTCAATTCCGGCGCGGGATCGGTGCAACGACTCGATCTGCCCGGTGGTGACATTCTGCTCCCAACCTACTTTTCGGCAAAGGGTGGCAAGTTCACCCGAGTCGTCGTCATGCGCTGCGGTTTCGATGGCGAAAAACTCAGCGTCAAAGAGGTGGGCAATGAGCTCGCCATCGACACGGATCGCGGCATCGGCGAGCCATCACTCACCAAGTTTAAAAACCGCTTCTTTCTCACCGTCCGCCACGATCAGCGGGCCTACATCACCACCAGTGACGACGGCCTGCACTTCGGTGAATTGAAGCCCTGGACCTGGGATG
>CAJCCF010000513.1 GCA_903960845.1 uncultured Verrucomicrobiota bacterium
ACACCGAGCGACCGCCTCGCCACTGGCACGCCGGCAACAAGTTTTGATGAGGCTTTAAAAATCCTCTACACACACCGCATTGAAAAACTGCCGCTTGTGGATGTGCATGGCAGGCTTGCCGGCCTGATCACCAAGCAGGATGTGGTGAAGCGTCAAATGTTCACCAGCGCAGCCAAGGACGCGAATGGCCAGCTGCGAGTCGGCGCGGCCATCGGTGTCGGTGACGATTGCGCCGATCGCGGTGCCACCCTCGTGGCTGCAGGGGCGGATGCATTGTTCATTGATGCCGCCACGGGTCACACCACGCGCGTCGCCGATGTCATCGCCAAACTGCGCGCTAGATTGGGCGGCAGTATCCCGATTGTCGCGGGCAATGTCGTCACTGCTGATGGCGCTCTGCATTTGATCGGGGCTGGTGCCTCTGCAATCAAGGTTGGTGTCGGCCCCGGTTCGATCTGCACCACGCGCGTCATTTCCGGTGTCGGCATGGCCCAGTTCACCGCCGTGCAGGAAGTCGCCTCCGTTTGCCGCGAGCGCGGCGTCAGTGTCATCGCGGATGGTGGCATTCGTTATTCCGGTGATATCGTCAAGGCGCTTGCCGTTGGTGCCGACTTTGTGATGCTCGGCTCACTTCTCGCGGGCACCGCAGAAAGTCCCGGCAACATGGTGAAGTGGCAGGGTCGAACCTTCAAAGAGTATCGTGGCATGGGCAGTCTAAAGGCCATGCGCAAAGGAGCAGGGGATCGCTATGGCCAGAACAGCTCCGGCAAGCTCGTCCCTGAAGGCGTCGAAGCCCGCGTGCCCTTCAAGGGACCTCTTTCCGATGTGGTTTTCCAACTCATGGGCGGCCTGCGCTCGGGCATGGGCTACGTCGGTGCCAACAACCTTGACGAACTCCGGGCCAAGGCACGATTTGTCCGCATCACGGCCAGCGGCCTCAGAGAAAGCCATCCGCACGATGTCGTCATTACCGAAGAGCCTGTGAACTACGCGCCCGCATAACCGCTGGCTGGAGCAAGGCTCATCAACACTCCGGCTATCATTTCCCCGATTTAAAACATCCATGACCGATCACGAAGTTGCCGTACTTGATTACGGATCCCAGTACAGCCAGCTCATCGTCCGCCGCGTCCGCGAGCTGGGCTTTGTCTCGCATCTCTACCCGCCTGCCGAACTGGCCAAGCTCAAGAACCCCGGGGCCATCATCCTTTCCGGTGGTCCGCGCAGCACGTCTGAAAAAGACGCGCCGGATATCGATTTTGAAAAGCTCATGGCCTTTGATGTGCCTGTTCTCGGCGTGTGCTATGGCATGCAGCTCTTGAACATCAAGCACGGCGGCACCGTGAAACCCGGTGTCACCCGTGAGTATGGTCCGGCCAAGCTTGTCGTCACCAATCATGCCGACCTCTTCGAAGGCATCTCGCATGAGTCCCAGGTCTGGATGAGCCACAGCGACACCTGCGCAAATCTCTCCACCAACACCCGGGTCATTGCCACGAATGAGGATGCCGTACCTGTCGCTCTGAAATGGAGTGACCGCTGCTGGGGCATCCAGTTCCACCCCGAGGTCACGCACTCTCACGAGGGCACGGCCATCCTGAAAAACTTCCTAACCAAAAGCGGCGCAACACTCGCCAGGTTCGACATCAATGCCTTTAAGGCGCAGATGATCGAAAGCATCAAGACAGAGGTTGGCAATCGTGAAGTCATCTGTGGTGTCTCCGGCGGCGTGGACAGCACCGTGCTTGCCGTGCTGCTGCATCGCGCAGGAGTGAAAGTGCGCTGCATTTTTATCGACACGGGCCTTATGCGCCTGAACGAAGCTGCCGAGGTGAAGGTGCTCTTCGGTGAAATTGGCGTGCCCATTGAGCAGATTGATGCCAGTGAAATCTTCCTTGGCGCACTCAAGGGCGTCACGGATCCCGAGCAGAAGCGCCGCATCATCGGAACACTCTTTGTCGAAGAGTTCTGGAAGGTGGCCGACAATGTCGAATTGCTTGCCCAGGGGACCCTTTATCCCGACGTCATCGAAAGCGCCACCAGCGGTTCGATCGCCAGCAAAATCAAGACACACCACAATCGCGTGGACCGTATCATGGAACTCAAGGAGCAGGGCAAGGTGCTCGAACCGCTTGCAGAATTATTCAAAGACGAAGTTCGCGCCCTTGGCGCCAGCCTCGGCATCCCGCACCGCGCCCTTTGGCGGCATCCGTTTCCGGGTCCTGGACTGGCCGTCCGCATTCCGGGTGAGATCACTCCTGAACGCATCGCTTCCACGCAGCTGGCGGATTCCATCTTCATCGCCGAACTGCACCGCAGCGGCTGGTACCAGCACGTCTGGCAGGCCTATGCTGCCCTTCTTCCGGTGAAAACGGTGGGCGTCAAAGGGGATGAGCGCAGCTATGAGCAGGCCATCTCTCTGCGCGCCGTCATTAGCGAGGATGCCATGACCGCCGACTGGGTTGAATTGCCGTATGAGGTGCTGCGCAACACCTCAAACAAGATCCTCAACACCGTCAAAGGCGTGAACCGCGTGCTCTATGATATCAGCACCAAACCCCCTGCAAGCATTGAGTGGGAGTAGGAACTGCAGACTCAACCCGGCATCGAGTCAGGATCACTTTGCGGTCTTGGCCTGCGTCTGACTTTCGGCGGAAAGGCGGGTGAGTGGCACGATGAAAGTCTCGCCATTGCTGGCCAGCTTGAGCAGCACGCCTTCGCCCTGAAGGCCCATGAACGTGGCTTGGATGACTTTGCCATCGTTGCTGGTCCAGCTCTGAACGCCTCCCGCGGC
>CAJCCF010000514.1 GCA_903960845.1 uncultured Verrucomicrobiota bacterium
ACCTGCGCGCTGTAGCGAACACACATCTCACCACTATGGACTTTGACTGGATCGGCGTAACCTTCAATCTGACCAAACTGCCTCCTAAGGACATCGAGGAGTCGTTTGAAGATCCCTTCACCATTAAACTCCTACCAGATGAGGACGGAGACACCTCGGAGACCCGCTATTACAACTTTGGCAAATCCCTGGGTGGCCGTGCCATTTTTGCCGTTTTCTGGACCGATGGGAAACGTTATCGCGTCATTTTCGCCCGCGATATGAGCAACGGTGAACACGACTTTTTTGAGCGTACCAAAGCGGTGGAAGCCTAAACCTGACCAATCATGACCTCATCACGCCGCAGAGAAACCACCATCACCACCCGCCCCATCGTCATGCCTGGGGACCTTAGCATCGTTCGTCACTGGAAGGACGTGCCGACCTTTGAGACTGAGGAGGCCGAGGGCCAATACTGGGCGACGCATCAGCTGGACTCCCGCCTCATGCAGATGTCGATCCACCGCAGTGATGTGCGCGATTCCACGACCATCACGCTGCGCTTCGATCCGCGAATGCTCAGCCGCATCAAACGCATCGCCCGCCGCCGTTTCCTGAATTACCAGAGCATGATCAAGCAATGGCTCAGTGAGCGCATGGAAGAGGAAATGAAGGAGGGATGAGCCCCCGGCTTGTCCTGATTGGTTCGCGATTGATGGGTAACCTCTGGCTCTGGTGGCTGGGGGTCTTCGTCTGGTTGGCCCTGCTCTGGGTGCTGTCTTCAAACAGTGCGCTGCCGAGCGGCCCCTCCTTTCCCCTGAAGGACAAGTTGCTGCATTGCACCTATTTTTGCAGCGGAGCTTTCTGCTTTTTGCTCGCGATCTATGGCCGAAGCCGCCCGCTGCCCGGCCTGAAATCACTGATGGTTCCAGCCTTTCTTTTTACCGCGTTCATTGGCGCGCTCGACGAGTTTCATCAGACGTTCACTCCCGGCCGCAGCGGCAATGACCCGTGGGACTGGCTGGCTGACGTGACCGGCGGCGTGCTCGCCACATGGATCGTGCTGCGTGTGCTGCGTCAATTTGCGGCCCACTGATCCCACAGCAGCTTCGCCACCATGGCGAATACGACGATCAAAAAGACCACCCGAATGAAGGGTGCTCCATGCCGGACCACCAAACCCGAACCAAGCCGCGCACCAATGAGCTGTCCGGCGATCATCACGGCGGCGATGTCATAGCGGATGCGCGCTGCGAGCACGAAGACCAGCAGTGCGGCCAGGTTGCTGGTCAAATTCACCACCTTCGTGAAAGCCGTGGCACGCTTCAGCTCCAGCCCCATCAGCGACAGGCAGGCCACGGTCCAAAATGAACCGGTGCCGGGGCCGAAAAATCCATCGTAAAACCCCAGCGCGCTGCCGCCGAGCAGCGCAAACACCCGTGGTGAAAGTCGTGGTCGCGCCGCCTGATGTCCGAAACGCGGGCTCATCAGCGCATACACCGCGATGCCGAGCAACAACCACGGCACGATCTCTTTCAGCACCTCATTGCTCACCTGAGTGACCGTCCAGGTGCCGAGCAGTGCAAAGACAAAGGTGACCGCCACCGCCAGCCGCACCTCAGGCCAGTTCACCAGTCCGGCGCGCCGGTAGTGGTTAACCGCCAGCATCGTGCCCCAGGTGCTCTGCATCTTGTTTGTGCCCAGCGCCACCTGCGGCGGCAGACCCGCCCACAGCAATGCCGGCACGGAGATCAAACCTCCACCGCCGGCGATGGAGTCGATGAAGCCCGCGCTGAGGCCAGCGCAAAAAAGGAGCGTGATCGTCTCGCCGTTCATGGCCGGGATGGAATCAGGGCGGAGCCAAGTCGGCAAGATCGATTCCGGCTTGCTGGAATAAAATCACCGCCCTTCACCAGCACGCATCCATCGTGTGTTTTATAGCTCCTCAGGCCGGCTCATCCGGCCTCGCGGCACGCTCCAGCCAGTCATAAAGCATGGGCAATAGCAACAGGGTGAGCAGGGTGGAACTGATGATGCCGCCAATGACAACCGTTGCGAGCGGGCGCTGAACTTCCGCTCCAGGCCCATGGGCGAGCGCCATTGGCACAAAGCCGAGCGCAGCCACAAGCGCCGTCATCATGACCGGACGCAATCGGGTGGTGACGCCGTTGAGCACGGCATCGCGGACACTCATGCCCTCCTCCCGCAGCTCGTTGAAGTAGTTCACGAGCACGAGTCCATTGAGGACCGCCACGCCGCTCAGGGCAATGAAACCCACCGCAGCGGTGATACTGAAAGGCATGCCGCGCAGCCAGAGGGCGATGATGCCCCCGGTAAGGGCCAGTGGAATACCCGTGGCAACCAGGAATGTCTGCCGCAGACTGCCAAAGGCGAAAAAGATGAGCATCAGGATCAACGCCAGAGCCGTCGGCACCACGATGGCAAGCCGTGCCCGGGCTTCCTTGAGATTTTCAAAGGTGCCGCCGAACTCGAAACTGTAGCCTTCAGGGAATTTCACCTCCTTGATGATGCGTGCCGAGGCCTCATTCACGAAGCCTTCCATGTCGCGCCCTCCGGTCACATTCACCAGCAGCGCGGCGCGGCGTTGCGTGCGCGAATGCCGGATTGGCTCCACGGTCTTCTCGATGCGGATATCGACGGCGTCACCGAGCGAAATCATGCCGAATTCACCCACCCGCAAGGGCAGCCCCTTCATCACGTCATCCTTGGCACGCTCATCCTCCGGCAGGCGCACGACGATGTCGCGTTTACGATTGCCTTCCACGACTTGACCGGAAACCTCGCCGCCAAGTCCGGCTGAAACAGCGCGATTCAATTCGGCGAGCGGGACATTGTATTTGCCGAGCACTTCCCGCTTCACACCTAGAACAACCGTGCTGGTTCGTCCGGCCGTTTCCAGCTCGGCCTCACCGCCCGGCGTGTGGTTGATGATGTCGCGGATTTGTTCGGCCAATTTTTCGAGCACGTCGAAATCGATGCCGTAGATGCGCACGGCAAGCTCAGCCTTGGTGCCTTCCATCATTTCATTGAACCGCGTTTCGATCGGCTGGCCGAACTCGATGGTCTGGCCTTCATGCTCCTCATTGGCCTCTTTCTCGATGGCGGCACAGAGCTCGGCCTTGGTGGCGGGAATACCCGGGCCTTTGGGCCATTCCGAGAGCGGTTTATAGAAGACGTAAAAATCCGTTTCGTTAGGCGGCATCGGATCCGTGGCGACCTCGCTGGTGCCACTGCGGGTGAAGAAGCGCGTGACCATTGGAAACTTGGCACGCACCATTTTTCCAAGCTCAAGATCCTCGTGCACCGACTCCTTGAGATTCATGCCCACCTTGCGGTAAATCATCGCGGCGATGGAGCCCTCATCGAGCTTCGGCACGAATTCAGCGCCAAGCGTGGTGAAGCGCCATCCGCAGAAGGCAAAAAAGCCCACGGCCATGAGCGTCACAAGCCAGCGCATTCGGATCGCAGCGCGCAACATCGGCTGGAAGACCCGGTTGAGGCCGGCGATGATGAAATTCTCCTTTTCAGCGACGTTTCCGCCGAGCAAATAGGAGCAGAGCGCAGGCATGAGCGTGAGCGCGAGCAGCAGTGCGCCGACGAGGGCGAATATCACGGTCACGGCCATCGGGCGGAACATTTTCCCCTCAATGCCGGTGAGCGTGAGGATGGGCAGATAGACAATGGTGATGATCAGCACGCCGAAGAACATGGGGCTGGCCATTTGCTTGCTGGCAGCGAGCACTTCACGCGAGCGCTCCTCACGCGTGAGCGTGCGGCCAAGGTGATGCTGCTTCATGCCGAGCCTGCGGACGATGTTTTCAACCATCACGACGGCCCCATCAATAATCAGCCCGAAATCTACGGCTCCC
>CAJCCF010000515.1 GCA_903960845.1 uncultured Verrucomicrobiota bacterium
CAGGCACGCACGATCACGAAGAAATGATCCATCTGGCAGTCCACCGTCATGAATCGAAGTGGTGCCGCAGCCAGTGACGGATCGAAGGGGGGTGTGAGGAACTTGCCCTGCCTGTTCACCGCAGCCTCGTCGTCCCAGGTTTCACCGAGGCGATAGCCACTGGGAGTGATCTCCAATTTAAAATCCTCCAGGTAGTCGCGCCATGGCAAGGCCAAGCGTTTTTGGTAGAACTGCCGCAGGGGTTCTAGATCACCTCGTTTGGCCACGGCTTTCGCCCGCAGATAAAGTTCAGCGAGACGCCCCCAGCTCATGGCACACAAGGCGTTCCAATGGAACCCCACGTTCTCCGCTGACGCATTCAAGTTGGTTTGGACATAACGGCCCGTGGTGCTGAGCACACGTCGCGTGCGATCGCTGTCTTCAAAAGCATGGTTGCAGCCTTCGCAGTTAAGCGTGGCTGTTTCGCGAACGCGGGCAAAGTTCCATTCACCATCCTCATCGCGGGCGTCCTTGCTCCACTCGACGTTCTCCCATTTGAAGGGTTGGCGCAGTCCGCAGTGAGGACACTCAAACGTCCACTCACGCATGTCCGTGGTTTCAAATTTCCGGTGAGTGTCATCGTTCTCTTCCCCGCCCTGCGACATGAACAGGCACTTGCCCAACCATCCGAAGGCGGTGACACGAGCTTCAGCTTCTGCCATGTGTCCCGGCGCGGCCCTCCAGCATTCATCAAAAATGAGCCAGCGGATGGAGCGGCGCTGAAGATTGGTCTTATTGTTTCCACCGAGCACCCACAGCGTCATCCCGGAGCTGAAGTGTTTAGTGACTGTTTTGATCTTGTGCCGGTCGCGTGGATAGAGGGCGGTCACCGCAGGGCATTCGTCGAAGATGGGACCCAGCCTACTCTCCGCCTGATCGCGTGCGTCATCGTCGGTTTGATCGAGCCAGAGCGTGGGGCCGGGTAAATTGGCGATGATGTAGCAGAGGCCAATTTCGCCCACCGTAGTTTTTGAGGACTGGATCGAGGCGATGATGGAGACGATTCGAACGCGTGGATCGACCAGTGCCTCGAGGGGCTCCTTGATCCATGGCGAGTTGTCCGCGCGAAACCTTCCCGGCACCGGTGAGTAGGGGATCGAATGAATATGCTCCTCCGCCCATGCCCATGGTGGACGGCGGTCAGGTGGACGCCAGATCCGGCGTCCGATCTCTGCCAGTATGTCATCCATGACCTTGGCTGAGGAGTGTGAGCACCTCGTCGATGGCCTTGCGGTTCTCCTCCTGAATGCCGGTGGCATCGAGGCCCGAGCAGATGGGCGGCAGTTCGTTTTCAAACTTGTTACGCAACAAGTTCGTGACGCGTCCCGCCACACGCGTCCACTCCTGCCGCACATCCTCCACCGCCACATACAGTCCTTTGCGCACCGCCACCTTGAGTTCACGTTCCTCCACTTCGGCGAGCAGTTTGCGGGCACGCAGGGCAGTGTCGAAGTCAGTGCCTGGCTCGGCTCCCTTCAGATCATGTCGCTTCATGAACTCGCGCCATGTGGACACATCGTGCAGACCATTGGCGGCTGGCGTTGGCGCATCCTTCCGCTTCTTCCATGTCGTGATCGACTGGCGTGTGACACCGAGAATGTCGGCGAGATCCACGAAATTGCGTGCGAAGGCGGGTCCGGTTCCACCCGCCGTGCTGCTGGCGAGATTTTGCAGCATCGAACGCTCAGCGCGGGTCAATTTGCCCCCGTGATGCACACGTTGCACCAGATTGGCCAAGTCCTTGTTGAGCAGTTTGCGGGCGAGATCGGGAGGGAGTGATGTTTCCATGACTCCGCTGGCTGCGGAGTCAACTATAACCGGTCAATCTACCAAAAGCCCAGCACTAAGGATGATCAAAGCTAGCTGAATGTCCTCTACGG